>JAFDDH010000382.1 GCA_019310975.1 Deltaproteobacteria bacterium
GCGATCGCGGCCGTCAAGAGACAGATCGGCATGCATCTGCTGGAGATCCGTCTCTTTCGCGACGACATCGCGCAGGTGCTTGCGTCCACGGGCAAGATCGTCGCCAAGAACTTCCTCTACATCGGACACAACCTCGTTCCGCTCCTGGTGATGATCGCTCCGATGCTGCTCGTGATGGTGCAGCTGGTGTCCCACTACGCCTACGAGCCCTCTTTGCAAGGCGCCGTCGAGGTCCTGGAGCTCGAGCTGGATCCGGAGGCTTCCCTCTCGCCCCGGGATGTTTCGCTCAGGCTGCCAGAAGGCGTCCTATTGGATGCACCCCGGGTTCGCACCGCAGATGGCCGAGTATTCTGGCGACTGCGCGCTGCGCAGAGCGGTGATCATATCCTGGCGGTCCGGGTTGGGGACGAGACCTACGAGAAGGTCTGGGCGGTCGGCGGTGGCAATCGGAAGATTCCGGTCAAGCGCCTGCGAAGCTGGGAAGCGTTGCTCTATCCGGGCGAGCCACCGATTCCAGCGGACGCGCCCATCCTCGCCATCGGGCTTGCGGGCGATACGCGCACGCTCCGCTGGATTCCCGACGGCGAAGGTGGAATCCTGATCTGGGCGATGGTGGTATCGATGATCGCGGGTATCGCCCTAAAGGGTGTATTCGGCGTCACGCTCTAGCGGGATGGATCGATCCGATCGCCCTTGGGCCAGCCCCGGCGGGCCGGAGCCAGAAGATGTTCCAGAGACTGAAGAAGCTATTCCAAGCCGACCGCGGCGAGCCGATCGTCATCGTCAGCGGACTTCCGCGCTCGGGCACCTCGATGATGATGAAAATGCTCGAGGCCGGCGGCCTGGCGATCATGTCGGACGCCGAGCGTGAAGCGGACGTCGACAACCCGAAGGGCTACTTCGAGTACGAGCGCATCAAGGACCTCGAGAAGGAGACCGACAAATCGTACGTCCAGGAGGGTCGCGGGAAGGCACTCAAGGTGATCTCGTTTCTGATCAAGGATCTCCCGGACGACAACGACTACCGCGTCATTTTCATGCGCCGAGATCTCACCGAAGTGCTCTTGAGCCAGGGCAAAATGATCGATCGGCGCGGCAGCACGGACACCAGCGCGAGCGATGAGGCAATGAAAGAGGCCTACCGCAACGACATCGTCCGCACGCGCCTGCTGTGCCGGAAGAGCCCCAACATGGAGCTCATCGAGATCCACTACAGCGAATCCATCGAGAATCCCGCCGAGACCGCGCGAAAGGTCGACGCGTTCCTGGGTGGAAGGCTCGATCGGGCAGCCATGCTCGCCGCCGTGGACAAGAGCCTCTATCGCAACAAGGCGCCCGGCTGAGAGGCTCGCAGGCGCACCACCCCGAATCCGGTCAGTAGGGCGGCCACGATCGCCGCCACGGCGGCCGCGATGGGGACGGGCTCTGCTGCAAAGTCGATGCGAAGCCGGGCGAGCGCTCGGACGTTCGGATCAGAGGACTCCCCGTTGAATGTCACGCGCATCGGCGTCACGAGTGTGAGCCCGGCTTCGCCCTCTCCAGTGAACGTACTCGGCAGGCCTCGGAAGGAGCCGACCCCGGTCAGGGCGAAAGGAGTCGGGTCGATTTCGAAGATGTAGTACCAGACCGAGGCGTGCTCCTCCGTCCAGGCCGTCCCCGCCTCCGTTCGGACCTTCCCCGACGTGGTCATGCCGACGTTCGTCCCGGGCGATCCGAATTGCTCCAGATCCTGTCCTGCTTGGTCAGCCCCTCCAGCCGCATGGATCCACCGAAGCCGCCACCGTCGATGCAGATCTCCTGCGTCTCGACGAGCGGGCAGCTGGAGCCGGGCCCGGCACCGCCCGGCGAAAAGGTGCCGGGGGCGTTCATCAATGTTCCGCCGAATCCAAAGAGGTCGGGCACCGCAGCCGAGATCGCGCCGGCCGGGATCCTCAACACGCCCGCCTCGATCTCCGCCACGCCCGAGAGTGGCACCGAGAGCAGCTGGCCATCCGCCGGATTCGTTCCGATGCTCGTGCGGATTTCGAGCTGGCCGGTGAAGGGCCACTCCGCCGCCGGGACTTCGCTCGCCGGCGCGACGAGCGCGAGTACGAGAAGCCCTGCGTGAAGTCGTCGCAACATCGCTACGCGTCCCGATTTACCGTATCCGGTGAGAAGGCGGGCAGACAGATCGCCACATATTCCGCGCCTTCCTGGGTTGGAGTGCTGTAGCGCACCCACTCACCTCCTCAGTCAGGACAGCGACGGGTGAAGCCATGGTACCCCGACTCCCCGAGCCAGCGAGCCAGAATAGTCAGGCGTAGGGGGGCGCGGAACGTGGAGGATTACCGAGCGGCGATTGGGCGATCGCGCGCCCGCAAGTCCCCACGACCGCCTCACGCCAGATCGAGTCTCAGGTCATTCCCGGCGGCGTGCCGGCGATTCCTTGAATAATGGCGTCCTATTCGAGTTAAAATTGAGACCGCCGCGAGCTCTGCAAGCTACGGATCGTGGCCACGTGGATGATGCTGCACTCGGAGAGACTCGGGCGATGACACTGAAGCTGGGTTCAGGCGGGATGACGCGCGGCTTCGTGGCGATCAGCCTTCTGATCCTGGCCTCGATCTCGGAGCCAGCAGCCGCCCAGGTCGATGATATCTGCCTGATCAACGGCGACGTGACCTTCTCCGGCAGCTTCGTGCCAGCCGTGGGAGCGTCGAACGTCGCGTGCGGTGGCGGAGCCGGTGCTCCCTCCTTCGATGACGATTGGTACTGCGACGGACCTCATACGATCACCTTCACAGACGACTGGGAGCAGGCCAACGAGCGGGTTGGACTGCGTCTGACCGGCGGCTGTTCGATTCATGCCGAAGTCGAAGATTCGTCGCCAAGTGCGTTCAGTATCGCCTTCGGTCAGAAGGGGCTCAACATGAAGCTGCCAGGCGAAGGCGGGCCAGAGCGAAATACCGGCGGAACGTTCACCTCGCTTGGCAAGTACCTGTCGCACCATCAGGCGACCCCCACGGTTTACGGCGCACCGACCGACGAGTCGGCCAACTCGAACGGCTACCAGTATTTCCAGGTTGGTGAGATTCTGCCGTGCGGGGACGGCGATTGCTCGACGAACGTGGATCAAGTGACGTTCTCATACCCGGCCGGGACCTGGGGAGTCTCGGAAGTGGGTACACAGCCGCGTGACCTGGTCTTTGGCAACAACCTCGACGCCTTCGTGGGCACCGATGATTTGGCAGCCGGGGACGAGCAGGAAGCCGATGTCGTCTGCATATGGGATCTCGATCC
>JAFDDH010000383.1 GCA_019310975.1 Deltaproteobacteria bacterium
AATGCGCGAACCGGTCCCCTTGGAACGCCGGAGATCGCTGGGCCAGATAGTCCAGTAGGCCGCACGGCGACTCCGATCTCGAGAGCACATTCAGTGTTGCGTCGAACGTAAGGAGGGGAGCCCTTTCCCTCGCGAGAGCGAGCACCTCCGTGTAGTCCCGTTGCCGCCAGTGGTTGACTAGCAGTCCCGCACTCGCGTAGGTGATACACAGGCACACGACGACGACCGCGAACATTCGGCTTTGGCGCGCGACGACGTGGAGAAAGAGCCCGCCGAGTAGCGAGAGCGGTGGTAGGTAGAGAACATGGTAGTGAGGCCAGGACACGTCCCAGACATAGATCACACTCAGCACAGAGAAGGTCAGCCAGGTAATCCAGAGCACGAGCGATTCACGCGTGACGACGCCGGCACGCAGAGCCACCCATACACCCGGCAGGAGCAGGAGAGCGAGCAGCGGATCCGGACTCCGAAGCCAGTCGAGGTGGATCAGCAGGTTCATCTCTCGCGAGGTCCACGGCTCCAGATCAGCTCGAAGCATCGGCAGGCCCTTCAGTAGCTCGTATACGCTGCTGTCGGCATAGCGAACGGCCTGCAGATAAATGAGGTCGGTGAACGCGCCGTCGGTTCCAATATGAAGCGCCACGTAGGAGAGGACGGCGCCCGAACCCACTGTCGCAACGAAGGGTAGTAGGTCCGACCAGCGATCACGGCGACTCGCGAGTGCGCAGGCCAGCGCAAAGATTATCGGGATCGCGATTGGCTTGAACAGCACTGATACCACTATCGCAGCCCCGCCGAGCACGACGCGTCCTCGATCGATTGTCCACCATGCGCCGAGCAGCGCGAAGAAGACCATGCAGGCATTCGGTAGCGCGAGGATTCCGTAGTACTGCAATGCGGCGAAGTAGAAGAGCGCCACTGGGAACAGAGCGCCGGGTGCGCCCTCGGGCATGAGGCTCTTCGCGATCTCGAAGATCACGCGCCCGGCGCCGCAGGTGGCGGCGAGGGAGAGGGCGCGACCCCAGACGAAATGGTCCGTGGGTAGCAGTGCGAGCGTGTAAATGTAGAGTGGTGGCTGGTGGTAGATGAAGTCACGGAAGGGGATCAGGCCTTGCTGGATCAGCTTTGCGGCGTAGATGTTGGTGCCTTCGTCGATCAGGTGCTGGAGCGTGGGTAGCAGCGAGCCGTAGGCCACCAGGAAGACGAGAAGGAGTCCAAAGAAGCAGGCCTCGATGGCTGCGGACCGGCCCGAGGTGGAGTCCGAGGTTTCGTCCAAATGGTTGTTGTGCGGCGAGCTCACCGGGGTGCGCCGAACCGTGCTTCGAGGGCGTCTCCGCCCCAGGTGTAGTAGGCGAGAGATGATCCGGAGAACAGCTTGTCCGTGGCGGAGGAGTAGTGGGGAATGCGCGGCCCGTGGCCGACCGCGATCGTTCCGAGCAGCTCGAGTGTCCGCTGGTCGAACACGCGGATCTTTCCCTCGACCGTGGACGGGACATAGACGAGACCTCGAGAAGTGTCGATGGCCGGGGATCGGCTCAGCATGCCCAATCGTCGGCGGGCCACGAGTTCACCGGAGTCGATGTCGAAGACCTCCATGCCCCAGACACCCACGACGTAGAGACGGCTCATCTTCTCGTCGACGGTAATGCCGAGGGCGCCCCCATCTCGGTGCGCATAGAGAGTCCGTCTGGTCTCCGTCTTGAGATCCACCTCGTACGCGTGCGTTCCGGCGAGCCACTCGGTCATGAACAGGCTGTCCCGACCTGTGTGGTACGAGGTCGGCCCGACGATGAGCGAGAGGAGTTGCTTCTTCTGAGGCACATCGATCAGCGCACGATCTCGCACCCCGCTACGAAGGTCGAGTCGACCGATGAGGGGCTGATTCTCACTGACGAAGTATAGGTGCTGGCGCGAGGAGTCGTAGGCGATGCCGTGACCGGCGTAGCCGTCCATCAGGCCGGCCGTGAAGTCTTTAGGGTTCGCGATCGAGAAGCTCATCGCCTGATCCTGCCACGAACGACCGCGATAGGTGGTATTCGTCATGCCTACGAAGACTCTGTCTTCGAGACACGTAAGCCACTCAAATCGTCCGTGGAATGCTTCGGAGAAAAATCGGTATTCCTGTCGCCCGTCGAGGTTGGGGAGATCGTAGCGAGCGATGTATCCGTCGATGCCGTGGGCACCGGTCAGGGACCACGGTTCCATCGACAAGGCCTGCGGAATCGCGACGAAGAGCTTTCCGGCCTCGGGTGACTCGCAGAAGGAGTAGGCGAGGCCGCGGCCTAGCTCTTTTCCGCCGTGAAGCGGAAGCAGGAGAGGGATCACGGCGGCGAAAAGTTGAGCGCCCGCGCCAGAGAGTAGGACGAGCAATCGTCGCTCGCGCAGGCCGAGAGTTCGAGGAACCCGGAGCGTCAGCCAGAGGATGGTCACGAAGACGAGGCCGGCAGCCACGTCGGCGAACGTCGCCGAGAGCAGAGTCCAAAGGCCGATGACACCGACGACGCCTAGCGCTCCGCGCAGATGACCAATGTGGAGGACGCGTGCCTGCACCTCGAGGCCCAGGAGACCGCCGACCATCGCCAGCGCGAGGTGCGGGTTTATATCGAACAGGTAGTGGTTCAATGCGCACTCGCTCCACACGAGAGCGTGTACGTAGGGGCGCAGCCTCCATCCGTCGGGCCGGATGTCCAGCGCGATGCGAGGGAGGATGCAGGCGGCTAGCAAGAACGCTGCGATCCCCGCCAGATGCCAGGGCGCGAAAATGAGGGGGAAGATGAAAAGGAGCCAGGCGAAGACCAATGCGTTTCCGAGCGCGGCGTCGAGGGTCTCGGGATACGTGATCGGCAGGTAGCGCACGACACGCAGCAGCAGCAGCCCCGCGACGCCCGCCGCGGCCGCACCCGCGATCCAATCCGCGACGGGTAACCGACCTCGCGGAGTCACAGGGAGCGTCGCCACCAGCGCAGACGATACGTGATGAGGTTGCGCAGAAATTCGAGGATCGCAGAGGGCGGTACGAAGCTGGATCGGCGTTCGTTCGACAGGAAGATCGTCGATATCTCGCCTACTGTAAGCCGATTGCGGATGGATTCGATCATGATCTCGGCGTCGGTGAACCAGTCATTCGACACGAGGTGCATCGTCTCGTAGGCCTCACGTGTCATTACTTTCGGCTTGGAGTTGATATCCCGAAACTTTGCCGCGCTCGGGAAAAGGATTCGAAATAGCAGGTTGTAGCCGACTGAAATGATCTTCCGATAGGGGCCGTCGAAGCGTT
>JAFDDH010000152.1 GCA_019310975.1 Deltaproteobacteria bacterium
TTCGAGACGCCGGATGCCATCGCCCGGGCGTTGCTATTGCCCGCGGTGGCCATGACGTCGAAGACCTCGATCATGCCCGTCACCGTGCCGAGTAGACCCAGCAGGGGACAGAGCGCAACCAGGGTATTGATCATGGTGATGGACCGATTCAGCTCCTGGCTGGTCTCCGAGATCCACATTTCGCGGATCTGATGGGCTCGCCAGGAGAGCTGGTCCGCCCGCGCATTCCAGCGCTCCAGCACTTCCTTCTCGACCTGCGGATAGACGATCCGGAAGTAGAACTGGCGCTCCACGATCAGCGTCCACATGGCCAGCGTGACGGCGAAGATCAGGAGCAGGACGTCTCCGCCCCGGTTGATGAAGTCGCCGACCGCCTCGAAGATCTCAGTCAACGATCGGGCCCTCCGCCCCCTCTGCGATCGGTGCCGCTCATGCGTTGCGCACTCCCGGCTTGCCCAGCCCTTCGCTCTCGGCCGAGACGGCGATCAATCCCGTGGTCTGCTCCTCGAGCACGTTCGTCACGCCGCGCGCCATGCTGGCGAGCAGGCTGTGCATCAGCACCAGCGGGATCGCTGCGATCAGGCCGAGCATCGTGGTGACCAGCGCTTCGGAGATTCCACTTGCCATCATCTTGGGATCGCCGGTGCCGAAGAGGGTGATGATCTGGAAGGTGTTGATCATTCCCGTGACCGTACCCAGCAGACCCATCAGCGGGGCCACCGCCGAGACGACCTTGATGAGCCAGATGAATCCCTCGATCCGGGCCGTCTCCTTGGCGCCCCAGCGGGTTGCCCGCATCCGGCTGATTGTTCTTCTTCTGGCCGGCCACCTTGCGGCTGATCAGGAAGACATAGGCCAGGCGGAAGATGCCGAATGTGAAGGTCAGCGAGCCCAGAATGATGATCGCGTAGCCGACTGTCCCGCCGAACGCGATGCGCTCACGAAAGGTGGGCGTGGAGACCAGCAGGGCCAGGATCTGGCCGCGCGCCGGGTCGACCGCGAAGCGCACCAAACCGTCCTGGGCGGAGAGCAGATCGTCCACGGTGTCGACGTATTTGGGTGCCGGCTGCCGGCCGATCTCGGCGAGCTTCTGAACGTCCGAGCTCCACTTCAGGTATTTGCCGTCGGACACCGCATTGAACGAGCCGATGCGCACGACCTCCTGCACGACCTCCTCGCCGTTTACGCGTACGACAGGCGTATTGAATCGGGTCACCTTGCTCGACTCGCCCATCTCCTGGAGGATCGTGGCCCACAGGCCTTCCAGCTTCTCGATCGAGGGAAGGGCCTTGCTCTGGCCCAGTGCCTCGAGCTCCGCGATGCGGCCCGGGAACTCGGCGCTGATCATTGAGTTCTCCACCTGGCTGCGCGTGTCCCCTGCAACCTGGCGCACGACGCCGAAGAGCTCGCCGAGGGTACCGAGGCGTTCCGCCAGCAGATCCTCCTTCTCCGCGATCGTGAGCTCGTTGTTCTCGAAGTCCTTCTCGAGCTGGTCACTGCGCGCTTCCTCGGCGGCCAGTGTCGCCTGGGCGTCGGCGAGCATCTTGTCCTGTCGGTCCCGCGCGGCCCGGAACTCCTTCTCGCGCCGCTCGTTCTCGGCCCTTTCGGCACGCCACCCCGAGCGCACCCGCTCGAGCAACTGGTCGATGGTGACCGTGTCGTCGGCCTGGGCGAGCGCCACCGGCGCCGGCAGCAAGAAGAGCGCGCCCAGCAGGGCCACCGCGATCGCCCTGACCGAACGCGCCAGGGGCCCGGCCGAAGCCGAATGGATCGTACTCTCTGCATGGCGGCTCATCGGCGGGAATCCTCCGGCGCGGTCACGGGCACTCGGATCATGTCCGGAGCCATCTGCTTGCGTGCGATGCGAATCCCCCTACGAATCGAGTCGCGGTATTCGCTGGGTAGCTCTACCCACTGGCCGGCACGCCTATCCCAGGCGCCGACCTCCGCGCCGTCCAGGCTCTGGTAGAGCAGGGAGATCCGGCCAATACGGAGTATGTCGAGCGTGCGTTCCTCTCCGCCCATGTCGAGGGTGTCCTGATAGACCTCGATCGTGCGGCCGTACTCGTTCTCGATCTGGTACGCCTCCACGAAGCGCCGGTACTTCACGGAGTCCGCGACATCGGCGCGACCCATCAGCTCTCGCAGATGAGCGACGCGCTTGCGCCTTTCGGACGGGAGCAGGGGGACGTCCTTCTCGACGAAGGAGTCGAGGGTGTTCACCATGCGCAGCATCAGCGGGGTCACCTCTCGGCCGATTACCGTGACACTGGCAATCTGCTCGTCCAGCGAGGCGAGCTCGGCAAGCTGTGCGTCGAGCAGCTTCTCGAGCTGTGAATTGTAGACGCGCAGCGATTCGATCTGATCGAGAGTCGAGCGATACTCGATCGCCATGTCATCGGTCTGATCATCGATCTTGTCGATACGCATCTGGGACTGCACAGACTTGGCGATGCCCTCGTTCTCGAGGTCCACTGCCGTGTCGATGTCTTGGGCCGAGGCCAGGGTCGGCGTCGCGACGAGAAATGCGAAGCTGACGACGAGTCGCGCGATCGGTCCGCGCGGGACCTTCGTGATGGATCTCAAATTTTCCCCCGCCAATCAGGTAAGGCGCCGGAAGGGCGCCCCGAAGAAGTCATCCTGGGAAGGCTCTCTCTTGCGGACCTACGGATTCTATCCCTTTTCCACTTATTCCACGTTGCGAGCGTTCCACTCTGTCAAGGCGGTCAAAACGGCGGCTCGGTCTGCCCGGGTGGCGGGCGGAGCGAGCCGGCGAGTGCCTTCCCCACCCGTTTCTTAGCCAAAGCCGAATCGAAGTGCACGGCGTACAAGGAGAAGTGGCGAACTCCTCCGCGGCGGATAGATGTGGGTCGATCTCGGCTCTGCGCGACGCCGCGAGCGTCTTTTTGGACGATTTTGCCCTCTGCGTCCAAGAAATTCTGCGAGGGAACACCACCCCAATTCGCGGCTGCGAGCGGCCGCAGTGTCCGCGGGTTGCGCCCAGCGCGGCGCGCCTTCCAAGCCCTTGTTGCGCTGGAATTGCTCAACTCTGGCGCAAAATTGTCGATACAGGGGATCCGGCCTCGAGACGTCGACGCTGCGCGCACGGCACGCACTCCAACCAGGCGGAAAATTGAGACAGGAACATGACTCCGGACTACAGGCGGCCCCGCTGGGGAGGTCTGTCATCGCGGCAAAGGGCGGCGAGCGCCTGGTCACGGACGCCGAACTGATTCGACTCGCTCACCATCATGCGGCCCACGCGGTGATCTGCTTCGTCCTCTATGGCGAGGAGGTCATCAAGAATGTCGAGGTGTGGTCGCGCAAGGGCCGGCGCGGCCGTACGACCACCTACTCGCGACTCCCGATCCCGATGGTGTGCCGCCCGCCGGCCGGCGCGCCGCGGCGCGGCAATCCGGCGCCGGTCTCGGCCGACGCGATTGTCGATGCGCACGGTGTGCTGAGCTATGCGGGCATGGTGGGCGAACATCTGCATCTGGCGCTCGTCGAACGCGCAGCTGGGGAGGAGCCCGAGACGAGCCGCCTGCCCGCGGCGGTCGCGGACCGCGAGACGCTCGCGCGGATCGCGCAGACCATCGGACTCTCGCGTCCGGCGGATCACTTCTTCGAGGAGTACTGGCAGGAGGCCAGACGTCTGCTGCGTGCCCACTGGGAGGGCGTGCGTGAGCTCGCCCAAGTCCTCGAGGAGCGCGGCACTCTGCACGGGGATCGTGTCGACGCGCTGCTGCTCGGCGTCCTCGCACGCTGACTCGTCCGCGCTTCGGGGTCGCCGGTGATCGTCGAGTGTCTCTGCAGCGCTTCGATTCGAAGCGGCGAACCTTCGGCATTCGCTTCCGGCAGGAGTTCTAGAGGCGCAGCCGGTTCTTCGCTGCAGCCTGTCCACTGACACCAGCTCGGGCGTCGCTCGATTTCCAGATCACGCGAGGCGAGCTAGCCTGCCCGCTTCCCGGAAGTCCGCGCCCGAGCGCCACGGTTGTGGCCCGCGCCCCCGTGTGCGCCGAGGAGCTCCATGTCCATCGAACCGGCCCAGCTCGAGCGGCTGGCGGCCCGGGAGGCGTCCGCAGATGGCGTCTCCGGAATGGGCGTCTCCGGAATGGGCGTCTCCAAAATGGGCGTCTCCGACGAGCCCCCCGGCATCCTGCAGCTGGCCTGGCCGGCGATTGCGGGCAACCTCGCCATGTCGGTCGTCGGGATCGTCGACATCAAGATCGTGGGCTCATTGGGGGCGGAGGCGGTGGCCGCCGTCACCACCGGCCACCGCATGTTCTGGATCCTGCAAGCCGTCCTGATTGCGATCACGGCCGGCACGACGGCCATGGTGGCGCGTGCCTGGGGGGCCGGAGACCGGCTGGAGGCCGCACGGGTCACCAAGGCGTCGCTGGTGGTCTGTGTTGCGCTCGCCCTGGCCTTCACGCTGCCCGCGGTGCTCTTCGCCGAGCAGCTGGCGGGCATATTCAAGCTCGACCCCGAAACACTCGCGCAGGCGGCCCGCTTCATTCGTATGATCAGCCTCTTCAATGCGGGCTTCGCGATTGCGATGGTGATCGGTGCCTCGCTTCGCGCGGCCGGGGACACCCTGACGCCGCTGGCGATCGGTCTGATCACCAATGTCGTCAATATCTTCCTGGTCTACGGGCTCGTCTACGGGCGCTTCGGCCTGCCCGCCATGGGAGTCGTCGGGGCGGCATTGGCGAGTGGGCTGGCCTTCAGCGTGGGGGCCCTGATCTCGGTGGTGCTGTGGATGCGCGGCTGGCTTCGCATCGGCTTCCAGGCCGATGCCTGGTTGACGGCGAAGCGCGTGCGCCAGCTCTTCGACATCGGGTATCCGGCTGGGCTCGAGCAGGCGGCGATGCAGCTCGGCTTCATCATCTTTCTCTGGATCGTTTCCAACTACGGCACCGCGCCCTACGCCGCCTATGGGATCGGTGTCCAGCTGCTCTCGTTCTCGTTCGTGGTGGCCTTCGGCTTCACGATCGCGGCGTCGACCCACGTGGGCCAGCGACTGGGCGCGCGGGATCCCGAGGGGGCAGCGCACAGCGGCTGGAGCGCCGTCCGCTACGCGATCGTGACCATGGTCGTGCTCGGTGGTGTGGTCGTCGCCTTCGCCGAGCCGCTGGCGCGCTTCATGATCGCGGATCCCGAAGTCGTGCGGCTGACGGTGATCTTCATCTACATACTGGGTGCCGTGCAGCCACTGATGGCGATCGACTTCACGCTGGGCGGTGCGCTGCGTGGTGCGGGAGACACACGCTTTCCACTCTTTACCACGCTGACCGGGCTCGTCTTCGTGCGTGGCACGATCGCGGCCTTCTTCGCCTGGAGGGGTTTTCCCGTCGAGTGGATCTTCGGCGCGCTGATCTTCGACTATATGGTCAAGTCGAGCCTGCTGGCCTGGCGCTTCCGCTCCGGGAGGTGGCAGCACATCGAGATCTAGAAGCTCCGTGGTATCCTGCCGGTACCCCCCGAGGCGCTCCGCACCCTCCCATCCGGTACCTCACGGCCGCTCTGGCTCACGCCTCGACCGATCCGACCTCGCGATACGTCGCGGACTCTCGGTGGGTGGAACGAGCTTTCCTGCGCACCGGAGATCCGCCTATGTCGATCGCTTCTCGCGTCAAGTGGTTCCTCGAGGTGAACCGCGTTCCCTACGAGATCATCGTCCACCCCTTCACGCGGACCAGCTGCGAGACTGCGGAGGTCAGTGACATCCCTGGCGAGAAGCTCGCCAAGGCGGTGATCCTCGAGGACGATGACGGCTTCGTGATGCCGGTCGTGCCAGCCACGCGCCGACTCGATCTCGACAAGATCAACCGTGCCCTCCAGCGCAATCTGCATCTGGCGACCGAGGCCGACGCAGCCTCGCTCTTCTTCGACTGCAATAAAGGTGCGATCCCCGCCATGGGCGCCGCCTATGGGATTCCCACGATCATCGATGACGAGCTGCTCGGGCTGGGCGATATCTACTTCGAGGGCGGCGACCACGTGGATCTCGTGCACATGGACGGGACGGATTTCTTCGCGCTGATTCCAGATGCGAACCACGCGGATCTCTGCGCTTCGAGCTCCACGTCATGATCGCGTCTTGAGCCCGCACTGCTTCATGCGGTCGTACGCGTAGCCACGCATGGCGGGCGTGATGCCAAGCGTATTGGCGGGGGCCGACGAGCCGTCAAAGCCGTAGAGGTGGCTCATGTCGACGGCGAGCCCGCCGGTCTCGTACGAGGCCTCGATCGACTGCCAGCGGCTGCAGGCGATTGATTGGATCTCCTCACGTGTGTCGAGGCTGCGCGAGCCATTGCGATCGTAGTCGGCGACGAGTCCGCTCTTGATCGCGTCGTGCCAGCTCTTCGAGCCGCCCTTGCCGGTTCTCGGCGGCAGCGCTGTACGACCGCCCGCGCCTCCCGTGACCGAGCGCTGTGGGGCGGGCTGTGCGGACGCTCCGGGTGGAGGCTGTGGCGGGGGTGGGGCTGCGGCTGCGGCGGGGCTTCCCGCTGAAGCGGCCGGCGTGGACGAGCCGGCACTCTGGCCGGCCTCCGGCTCCAGCTCGGCGTTCAGCGTGATCTCTTCGTCGCGCCGCAGCACCACCTTGCCGGTCCAGGGCCGGTAGCCCTGCTTGCGGACCTCGACCTGGTGTGCGCCGACACGCAGGGAGTGGATCTCGGAGCCCGTCTGGCCGACGTCGAGTCCATCCACCAGCGCCCGGTCTTCGCTCACGTTGGAGCGGATCACGAGCCGGCCCTCGCCCTGGCAGAGCTGCGGCGCAAACTCGCGCAACTCGCCGGCCGCGAGAGCCAGGGTCTGTTGCCACGCTTCCGGGCAATCGGGGTGGCCAACGCGCAGGGTGTAGTCGCCCTCGGGTACGGAGAGCGCGCTGCCGTCGGCCGGACCGCTGGCGGCCACGTGCTCGTCCTCGGCCCCCAGCAGCTCTACCCTCGCGCCGGCCGGGTCACTCCGGACAGCGACCCGGGCCGGAGCGGGCGCGCCGGCCCCGCCGCCGAAGTGCTTGACGGCAAAGAGGACCGAGGCCAGAACCAGCGCCCCCAGCAGCGACCAGCCGGCTCGACCCGCCCAGCGGCGCAGACGGCGTTTCCGGGGGCCGGACCCAGCCTCCGACTCGCCCGGGTCCACTTCACCGCCGGCCCGGACTTCGAACGCGCGCGCCAGGGCCCGCAGCTCGGCCTCGTAGCCTGCCCACGACGCGGCGTCCGAAGCGGTCTGTGCGCGGGACTCGACGTGGGCGCGTAGACGTCGATAGGCCCGCGCGATGTCGGCCGCAGGGGCCTCCTCGGCGAGCCCGAGGATCGCGTGCAGCCGCCCCACGGGCTCGATCGACCCGGTCTTCGCCATCGGGGGCGAGCCTAGCCCGGATTCGTTTTGGTGTGCGAAGGACCACTGGCTCGGGCGCCCGGTCACCCCCTCCGCCCCCCCCCTCCGACCATCCATCCCAGCCACCATCTCACCACCCGGCGCTACTATCGACACCGGGAGAACGCGGGGGGCGCGTTTTCGAGAAATACCGCGCGCACGACCCGAGATCCGGGGGCGCGAGGGAGGGCTCTCGGATTTGGAAGGCCGCTGTCCGCACTGTCACCAGCCCGCCGCAGCCGGTGGACACTCGACGGGTGAGATCGTCGACTGCGCGCACTGCGATCGCTCCTTTGTGTTGCCGGACGTGCTCCCTGACGAGCCCGAGCCCGAGCCCGCACCGCCGCCGTCGTCGGCCGCGGCGATCCCACGCCTGACGCCGCTCGACATGGTCCCCGCTCCCGCCGAGGGACGCTCCATCCCCAGCCAGGTGCGGCTGACGACCACGGGTCCGATCGCGCTCGGCCTGACCGGGGCCTTCTACCTGGCGCTCGTGACCCCGCTCGGCGAGACCTCGTTCGGGCAGCTCTTCGCCGAGCGGGGCTGGGTCCCCTATGTGATCAGCTTCCTGGCCTTCTGGTCCGGAGTGCTGCTGGCCATGAAGTACCGCCGACTCTCGCGGCAGACGCGGGTCCTCGAGCTCGACCTGCTGCCCCGCGAGATCGTCGAACGCATCACGCCCGAGAGCGCGCAGCGCTTCCTGGATGTGTTGCGCGCGCTACCGGCCGAACAGAGCGACAACTTTCTCGTGCAGCGGGTCTGCCGCGCCCTCGAGTACTTCCGCACGCGGGCGAATGTGGCTGAGACGGTCGATCAGCTGCGAGCCCAGCGCGAGCGCGACGAGGCCGGCGTCGAGTCGAGCTATACGATGCTGCGCGTCTTCATCTGGGCGATCCCGATCCTCGGCTTCATCGGCACGGTGCTTGGCATCGGCCAATCGGTCGGCGGATTCTCGGAGTCCGTCGGAGCCGCAGTCGATCTCGAGGTCATGAAGGACTCGATCGGGGCGGTCACCTCGGGCTTGGGGGTGGCTTTCGATACGACCCTGATTGCTCTGGTGATGAGCATCTTCATCATGTTTCCGACGAGCTCGCTGCAGAAGGCCGAGGAGGACTTCCTCGGTGAGGTGGACGATTACTGTCAGGAGCATCTGGTCGCGCGCCTCGAGGGCGGCGAGGGCGGCCAGGGCGCCGTGGCGGACGCCCTGGTGGTACGCGTCGCCGAGCGGCTGGCCGAGGAGCTGCTGGCGGCCCTCGAGCGGCGCCAACCCAGGGTGCACTGAGTCGTGGCCCGTCGCCGCCGCCGCGACGACCTCAGCGTCTCGCTCTTCCCCTTTCTGAGCGTGCTGGCGTGCGTGATCGGGACGCTCACACTGCTGCTCGCGGCCATCGCGGTCGGCTCCATGGGTGGGCAGTCGATCGAGCAGATCCAGCTCTCCGAGCGTTACGCAGCCGTGGAGGCCTTCCTGTCGGGGGCTGTCGCGGTCCTGGAGGAGCTGGAGGCCCAGCTCGTGCGCATCGAGCAAAAGGCCGAGGAGGACGACGATCTGGGGCGCCGCCTCTTCGGCCTGGGCCTCAACGCGGAGATCTCACTCGAGGAGCTGACGAAGATCGCCGCGGAGCGCGAGCGCCTGGAGGCCCTGCGCAAGCGACGCGCGCAGGCCGAGCGCAGGGGGCGGGCGATCGCCGCGGTGCTGCGCGAGAAGGAGCAGCTGGTCGAGGCGAACCAGCGGGCACAGCTGGGCGCACCGATCATCATCGACCCGAGCGGGCTGGGGCGCGAGTGGCGACCCTACCTGGTGGAGTGCACGAAGGACTACGTCGAGCTGCTGCGCACCCAGGGCGATTGGTCCTACCGGATCCAGGCCGACCAGCTTGCACACGACGCCGACTACGTGCGTTATCTGCGCCGCCTGCCGGCGATTCACGACAGCCTGCTGATCTTCCTGATCCGCGCGGACGGCATCGACACCTGCAATAGGGCCGAGAGCATCGCCAAGCGGTATCGGGTGCGGACGGCACGGCTTCCGCTGCCGGGTGAGGGATCGCTCGATCTCGGACTCTTCAACGATTCATAGGGCTTGTGCATTGTGACCAGGACTCAGGGCTCGAGCGATCAGAACCTCGACCCGCTCCTCGATACCATGGCCAACGTGGTGGGGATTCTCGTGATGCTGGTGGCCGTCACGCAGCTTTCCGTGAGCGACGCGGTCGAGCGCATCAAGGACCAGGGGCCGATTCGATCCGTCACGCGCGCCATCGTCGAGGCGGCAGAGAGCGAACGCGTGCAGGTCGAGGACGCGCTGGTATCGGTCCGGGGCAAGCTCGCTGCCATGCCGCCGAGTGCGAAGCGGCGCGGCATGTTGATCGAAGCGGCAACCCCTGTGCTCGACGTGCTCGAAGCGCTGCCCGACCGGGCGGAGCTTCGCGGTCTCGCGGCGGCGTCGCTTCTCCAGCGGGCCGCGCGAGAGACCGAGGAGGTGGCCCGCCTCGAGGAGGAGATGATCCGCAAGCGCCAGCAAGTGAGCGGACTGGATGAGCTGTTGGCCGAAGTCCCGGCCGAGGTGCGGCCCAAGATCGCTCGCCTGCCCGACCCGCGACCCCCGCGTGTCAACACGACCCCGGTGACGTTTCTGGTTCGCTATGGGCGGGTGGTTCCGGTGGATGTCGAGAGCCTGACGAAGCGACTCTATGCGGGGGTTCAGGAGGCCCTCGGAGAAGCTCGACGTCCCGTTCGCGATGACCAGCCCTTCCTGGTCAACTTCTTCAGCAAGCTCTACGTCGGCGACGAGGACTTCTATTGGAAGTTCAAGGAGCAGGGGCCGCGAAAGTTCTTCGCGGACATCAGCTGGAGCTCGAAGGATCGGGGCGAAGGGCTCGCGAATCTTCGCATCGGCGACTCCGACTACTCGGGCGTACTTCGTCAGCACCGGAGCCGACTCCACTTCGTGCGCTTCTGGGTCTGGTCCGACAGCTTCGAGACCTACCTGGAGGCGCGCTACATCGCCGAGCGGGCGGGCTTCGACGTGAGCTGGCAGCCACTGGATGCCGAGGACGAGATCGGAATCGACATCTACGAGCCCTCCCAGACCGAAGTGTTGATCGATTGAGCGGTCGACCATCGTCCG
>JAFDDH010000033.1 GCA_019310975.1 Deltaproteobacteria bacterium
CACCGTCACCGTGGTATGATCGCGATGGGGTGTGCAGAGGTTCGGGCCGAGGTGAACCTGGATGCGAACGAACCTCATTCGACTTCCCGTATTCTGCCTCACCCTGGCCTTCACCGAACCCGCTATGGCAAGGGATGGCCTGATCCAGATCAATGCAGCCCGTGCTGTCGCCGGTGGCGTAACTCCAACCGACACACCCGGATACCCGGTCACAATCGACACAAGTGACAGCTATTTGCTCACTGGTGATTTGGTCGTAGCCAGCGAGAACACCACGGTCGTGGAAATCACCGCGGATCGGGTAACTTTGGATCTCAACGGGTTCGGAATCTACGGCCCCGTGGCCTGCTTCGCGAGTCCGCCGACCTGCTTTCCAGGAGGTGGCACAGGCCATGGTATCCATATCCAATCGAATGAGGTGACGATCAGAAACGGATCGGTCAAGGGAAATGGTGCCGACGGGATCAGCGGTTCCACGGCCAGTCAGATCCGGATCGAGAGTGTCGACACGGGAAACAACGGACGGAGCTGCGTCAACCTGGGCACCGTAGCCGTCATTCGAAACACGCGCGCAGTTCGCTGTGCGTTGCACGGATTCGAAGTTTTGAACAGTGCCCTCCTCGTCGACAACATCGCCGTATTCAACGGCGGCGTGGGCCTGGCCTCATCGAGTAGCTCAGAAGCGAAGTCCGGCTACCGAAGCAACATCTTCGAGTTCAACAGTACTGGCACGGTCAGCGGCAATCCCGTCGAGGTCGGGCCGAACATTTGTAACGGCGACACAACCTGCCCCTGAGCGGCCCACATACCTGCCCCTCAACGAGCGTATATCGCTCACTCGGGATCAGATTGACCGAACGCGGACAGTCAATTTGGCCTGCCTTTTTTATACCGCCGCTAAGCTGATTTCTGACTAGTAGACTTCGGATAGGGGCGCATCTGCCCCGTTTCGGGGGTATCGCGAAGTCGTGGTCCGCGGGAGATCGCGTGCGATGCCTTCGGCGCGAGTACGCAGCGGACCCAGCGGCTAGCAGACTTCAGTGCAGGTCGTCGAATCGCTTCTTCCCCGGGGTACGCGATCTTATCGCCTCAGTCGGCGCTTGTGATAGCTCGGAGTCATCGGACCTGATTGCAAGAATGCCAGAACCGCACTTTAACCTCCTACTCGCCAGCGGCCTTCGAGTACAATGGACAATCGCGGGACACCGGCTGTCTCGTGCCCTCTCGCCCGAGCCGAGGGGCTCTTCGCACGTGGTCGCAAGCCAGACGCTCCGGGTGTCGCAGAGCCCGACGAAGGGGAACCCGATTCCCCGACGGCGATGGAGGCAAGCGAATGGGCAGGCTGGAACTGAGGATGCCAGGCACGCGGTTCTCCTCGTTGACCGTGGCACTCCTGGTGGCGATGGTCCCGCTCCAGGCGATCGCCACCGACGGCGTAATCGCGATCAACCAGGCCGTGGCCGTCCATGGAGGCGCGACGCCGGGCGACACGCCGGGCTTTCCAGTCACGATCAGCCAGCCGGGCAGCTACCGCCTGGTGGGCAATCTGGTGGTCGGTAGCGATGCACACGTCATCGAAATCACCTCCGACCACGTCAGCCTCGATCTCGCTGGCTTCTCGGTCGTCGGCTTCGGATCGGGCAGCTCGAGCGGCATTCACATCCCCGACAGCCACACCGACGTCGAGATTCGCAACGGATCCGTTCGGGACGCGGGCAACTCCGGAATCCGGAGCAGCGACTGCAGCGGATGCCGCATCATCGACGTACGCGCTTCGGGCAATGGCTGGGCCGGTGTCCTGCTCAGTGGACAAGGCGGACTCATCCAGGGCTGCACCGCCATCTCGAACGGAAACGCGGGTCTGTACGCCACCGACGGCAGCACCTTCATCGAAAACGTGACCTACGCCAATACTTTCATCGGTATCTTTCACTGGGCCCAAGGCGGGACGATTGTCGGCAACACGTCGTACAGCAACTCGAACAAGGGAATCTCGGCCCGTGGCGGCGGTAATTCGATCATCCGAGCGAACTCGTCCTATGGGAACAGCGGAGTCGGAATTGACGCGCAGCTCGGAAGCAGCGTCCTCGACAATGCGGTCGCCGGCAACAGCGGGTACGGCCTGGACCTCGGGGCCGATGGCGGCTACGGCCGCAACGTGCTGGAGAACAACACGGGCGGGACCGCCGACGCCGGAACCCAGATGGGTACGAATGTCTGCAATGGCTCTCCGATCTGTCCCTAGTCACTGGCGCGCAACGAGGGGAGACCCCATGCACGGACTCAGCTCGAGCCTCTTTAGAGCGATGCTGCTGGTCATCCTCCTGCTTCTGGCGGCGCCCCCGACCGTGGCGGCCCGAGACGGCGTCATCCAGCTCAATGCCAGCCGCGCGGCCGCGGGCGGCGTGACTGCCGGGGATTCACCCGGTCATCCAGTCACGATCAGTGAATCGGGTAGCTATCGGCTGGTCGGCAACCTGGTGACCGCCAGCGACGTGAGTGCGATCGAGATCACCGCCGACCACGTCACACTCGATCTCAATGGATTCTCCCTCACTGGCATCGGCTCCGGCAACGAGGAGGGCATCGCCATCATCGGCCCCCGTACCGACGTCGAGATTCGAGATGGCTCCGTTCACGATTTCGGTGATGCAGGCATCCGCAGCTCCGATTGCAGTGGCTGCCGCGTGATTCGGGTGCGCGTCTTCGACAACGGCTGGACCGGCGTGCTGCTCGGGGGACAGGGCAACCTGATCCGGGACAGCACAGCGTGGAGCAACGGCTCCTCGGGACTCTACGCGAACGGCGGTAGCTCGTTCCTCCGAAACGTCTCGCACAACAACAACACGTTCGGGATCTCGCTCTCAGGGAACGGGGGAACGATAGCCAACAACACCGTCTACGATAACAACAGCTCGGGACTCGCCGCTCGCTTCGGGGGCCATGCCGTGATCCGGAGCAACGCGTCCTTTTCGAACGGCGGCGACGGGATCGAGGCGACGGGCGGCAGCGTCGTGGTCGACAACAGCGTGGCCAACAATACCGGTCACGGCCTCGATCTTACCGCCGACTGCGGCTACGGCGGAAACGTGATGAGGGGCAACACGGCCGGGACGGTCGACGCTGGAGTCCAGATCGACTCCAACATCTGCGAGGGCAACGCGTCCTGCCCCTAGCCGCCCGGGGATCGAGTCGATCCGCCGGCAGCGACCGGACACCCCGACGATCACAGGACCGATCGGGCCTGCTTGCCACTCAACGCAGGCGGCGCTGGCGCCGCCATCCCGTACTGTGCGGAAAGTCAGCCGGCCCCTATCTGCCATCTGGCGGCATACTGTGTTGGCGGAGTCGGATCCGGTCAGCGTAGCTGTTGGCCGCTTATCGCCGATTCATTAGAGCCTATGACCATGGGCTCCGGACGAGAGAAGGCCGCCTAGGAAGTAATCCCCAACCGTCTCTTGGCCAAGATCATCTCGAGTCCGGAATTCTTCGACGACGTACACGCGCACCCTATTCGGAGCCCATTGCGCGCGCTCGAGGCGGAACGCTCTACTCTGCCCGCGGGTTCCCGGGCAAGACCTCTTCGCTTCACTCCAGCGCGGGCTCCAGGTCGCCTTGTCGCAGCAGCGCGTTGCGTTGGCTCCGAAGTCTCTGGTCGGCCGGTGCGGCGTCGATCGCGTCGCTGATAGACTCCAAAGCGTCATACCAGTAGCCGCGGGCCGCATAGGTCTGCATTGAGGCGGTGTCGCGACTGAGGTCCGCGGGCACCCCGACGCGGCGGATATAGCCGGTCGAGATCCGGTCCTGGGAACGGCTGCGCGGATTCGCAACGAGCGAGACGGACCACTCGTACTCGACGTCCGGTGCCAGCGAAATGTCGAGGCGGTCGAGATCGATGCGCTGGATCCCGGCGCGCAAGGGCGAAGTGATCTGGACCTCGGCCAGCGGATCGATGTGCACATCGTCGATCAGCGTGAAGACGAGCGTGGCGTCTTCGGGGGCGGCCCCGTCCAAGTAAAAGAAGAGCGAGGGTCGAGCGGACACCGTCTCGGCCAGATGACTCGGGGCGAGGGCGAGGGGGACCGCGGGGGCGGGCGCTGAGCGCAGCCCACCCCCGACCTTGGCCCGGGGCGAGCCGCGGCGCGGCGGCTCGTAGACCACTCGAGCCGGATCCTTGCCCGGGTCCACTGGCTGGGGCTTGGCTTGCGCCGAGGCTGGCTGGTCGCCGGCTAGCTGTGTGGCGGCGGCGACCTGAATCGCCGGGGCCTCGTCCCTCACGGCTGGAGTCTGAGCCTGAGCTGAGCCGGCCAGGCTCAGCAGCAGGAGCAGCACGAATGCGAGCTTCGGTGTCGAGATGACCGGGCGCGGCGCACGGACCATTGGGCGAGTACCTCCCTGGTTTGGACAGCCTGCGCCAAACGGGTCGCCAACGCTGTGAACTGGTTCACACTGGAATCGATTTCTCGCATTCAGTCAATGTGGGCGGAAAGGACCACACCTAGACCCACTTCGCGCAGCAGCGAGTCGCGATCGGCGCGAGCAGCCGGATCGCTCGGAGCGGCCGCCAAGCGGTCGGAGGCCGCCGCCAGAGCGTCGTACCAGAGGCCGTAAGAGGCGTAGCGGCGTGCACTCGGAGGCCCGGTCCCGAGCCCGATCGGCGGCTCGACGCGATCGATCCAGCCTGTGGTGACGACATCGTGGGAGCGGCGCTCGGGGTCCGGGATGAGCGCGACGGACCACTCGTACTCAGTCCCGGGCTCGAGACGCACGCCGTGACCCGCGAGATCGATTCGTTGGATGCCCGCTTCCGCCGGACGCGGCAGCTCGGCCTCGACCAGCGGATCGATGTGCACTTCGTCGATCAGCGTGAAGACGAGAGTGGCGTCTTTGGGGGCGGCCGCGTCCAGGTACCAGAAGAGCGATGGCTGATCGGAGATTGTCTGCCCGGTGTGATCCGGCACCAGACTGTAGAGATCCGGGTGGATGTCGCCCACACCCCGCACACCGCCACCGACGCGACCGCGCGGGTTGCCGCGCGCGGGCGGGCGGTAGAGGATCTCGACTTCACTCTTCTCTTCTTCGACTTCGACGTCGGACGCTTCGTCGTCCCCGGCGGCGGAAACCGTAGTGGGCAGCGCAGAGGCGAGAACCAGGATGGCCAGAAGGGATCGCATCATCTCCCTCAAGGTAGCACGCGGTAGAGGGAGACCTTTTGGTGCTTGCCCTTCAACGCGAACGAGCCCAGCGGCTCTCGCCGCAGGCCGTCATCGAGACGTTGCTCGGTACTCTCACTGATGAGGATGCGGCACGGGGACTGCTCGAAGTCGTGCTCCAAGGGGTCTAGGCCTTCGATCCGCTTGCTGACCACCACCGCGTCACCAATTACGGTGTACTTGAGGCGGTCGGCGCTGCCGAGGCTGCCCGCCACAACGAGGCCGGTGTGGATGCCGATGCGCATCTGTACTGTGGGCAAATCGCGCTCACGGTAGTCGTCATTGAGGCGCTCGAGTGTCGCGGCCATCTCGATGGCGCAGCGCACGGCCCGACGCGCGTCGTCGTCGATCTCGGACTCCGCCGTGCGCGCGAAGGGGACACCGAAGACCGCCAGCATTCCGTCTCCGAAATAGTCGTCCACCACACCACCCGAGCGCCCGACGATGGGAGCCATGCTGCCCATGAAGTCGTTGATCCAGGGGAGCAGGGTCTCGGGATCCATCTTTTCCGCCCGGGCGGTGTAGCCCTTGATGTCCACGAAGACGATCGTCGCCGTGAGCCGCTGGGCGCGCGGGCGCCCGCTGCGGAAGAAATCGCCCCGCTGGCGCCAGATGTCGTCCGCAATCTCCGGCGAGAGATAGCGCGAGAAGAGGCTCATCAGCAGCTCCCGCTGGGCGTGCTCGCGGCTCGAGCGCCAGGCGTTGACGACGCCGACCGCGCTGACCCAGGCCAGACTCGGAGCGACCACCGGTAGCCAGAGGCCGGCGCGGTAGGCAGCGGCACCGACCAGCCACAAGGCTCCGAGCCCCAGCAGCACGGTCCCGACCATTGCCGAGACCCCGTAGGCCGGGCGCCAGCGCGATCCCAGGCCGACGCCACAGCCCAGCACCGCCAGCAGCGCTACGGCAAACGTTTCGGCAGCGGCCGACACCACGCGCAGGGGAGTCGATTCGCCGAGACCGTAGCGGACGAGCTGATCGACGATGTGTCCGTGCAGCTCCACACCCGGAACGCCGACCCCGTTGCGCGCTAGGCTGCGGATCGGAACCGGAAAGAAGTCGGGCAGGCTCTCGGCGTTGACCCCGACCAGCACGATCCGGTCGCGCAAGCGCTTGGAGTTCACCTCGCCGCGAAGCAGCTCGCCGAGCTCGATCGTTTCGAAGGCCTGGTCCGCACGCGCGAAATCGAGCATGAACTGGTACCCGCGGGCGTCTGCTCGCGTGTAACCGCCGTCGTTCATTTCGAAGGGGCGCAGCGTGTTGGGCCCGAGCCGCAGCCAATCGGGCCGTCTGGAATCCGGCGTGGGAATGACGTTCTCGGCGGCGAGCGCGAGCAGCGCCACGCGCAACGCAAAAGCGTAATCGACCTTCGAGCCTCCGCTGTCCAGGAAGAGCAGCCCGCGGCGCACGGTGTAGTCCGGATCGAGAAGCACGTCGTTGAAGCCGATGCGGTCGCTGCCCTCGAGGACGGGTGGGCCCGGTATGGCGTCGGCCTCGACATCCCCGAATTTTCGTACGGCGACAATGCGGGTTTCGCGCTCGAGCAGGCGTTCCAGCTGCGATTCACCGGGCGGAACGGGCAGGTCGCGGTAAATGTCGAGTCCGATCACGCGCGGATCGGCCTCGACGAGCTTCTCGAGCGCGAGGGCCAGGGTGGCATCGCTGAGCGGCCAGTGGCCCTGCTCGCGAATGTCGCGCTCGGCGATCTCGAGCAGCGTGACGCGCGAAGGCGAGACCGGAGGGGGCGAGGCGCGGCGCACGTATTGGTCGTAGACGGTCAGCTCGAGCCCCTGGAGCCAGGCCATCTCGCGAACGCCCATCACGGCCGCGAACACGACCGCCGCCGCGGCCAGAGTTGCGAGCAGTTGGGCGGGCGACATGGGATCAGAGTCCGCTGCGGATCAGCAGGTGGGGGCCTGGCTCTTCGTCGGTCGCTGCCGGCAACTGCTCGGAGTCTCGGCCGATTCGCATCGAATCCTCACTCCTTCGCCGCATCGAGAGTGGCTGGACAGGCGTGGCGAGCGGGTCCGGTTCAGCGATTCGGTCGTGCGCAGGCAAGGCGAGTGGTGCCTCGGGCGCGGAACCAGTGGAGGAGGGCAAGGCCCAGCAACCCGTTCAGCAGCGACGCCGTACCGGAGGGCTCCGGCACGGCGATCGTCCGGGTCGGAATCGTTACCAGGGCTCCCGCGGCGTCGACGGCTTGGCCGCTCACGTCCACCTTGACCGGTTCCGTCAGGCTGGCGCCAATGTCCCGGTCGATCGTGAGGATTCCGAGATCCTGCGGTCCCGGCACGAGCGGAGGAACGGCGGCTTGGAGCAAGTTCATGCGGAGCTCGGTGCCCGGTAGGTGCGACGGCTCGAAAACGACGTTGGCGCCCTCCGAGAAGCTCGAGATGCTGGCGGGACCGCTGACCGTGATGACGACGTCCGCCGCACACAGGTGATCGCCGTCACTGTCGACGCACGGTGTGCCCGTGCCCAGGTCCGTGCCCATGTCGATACGGAGGGGAATGAGCAAGGTGGAAGTGAATGGCGTGGCGCCCTCGGGCCCGGTGTTGTCGTCGTAGACGACGGGGGTGTCAGCCAGGGCCCTACCTTCGCCCTGCAGCAGGCACGCGGCGAGAAGAACGACGAGAAGGCGGGCGTTCATCGGATTTCCTCTTCCAGAGACCACATTTTCGCACCTCTTGCCGCGTCCGCCCAGACGCGGGCTACTACTAATTGTCGCTGCCAAGGTTGGCCCTGACCGCCCGTAGGCAGACGTTGCCGCCGCCGCTCCCGAACTCTCCCGCAGCGATCGCGAGTTCCAGCTCCACCAGGTCCTTGATGTTGCAGCTCTGGCCGTCCTCCGCCCCGATCGCCTGGGCCGACACGCTGCACAGGGCGATGGTGTCAGCGTCCGCCACGGGATCGTTTCGCGCCAGCACCTGGCGGATGATCAGGAGATCGTCTGCGTTGACCTGGCCGTTGCCGCTGTCGCCACACTGACATACGTCTCCCCGGCCGTCGGGCAGGCTGTCGGCCGGCGCGAGCGCGAGCCCCCCGCTGTCCCACTGCGGGAACGGATCCAACAGGCCGTTGCGCGCGAAGCGGCAGTTGTCCGTGTCCTCGGAGATCCCGTCACCGTCGGCGTCCGCGTTGTCGGCGGCCTGCTGGGTGAGGTTCCTGTCGGCCAGATCGTGGGCCGTAGCGCCGGGGGCCTTCATCACCGCAACTCCCGTGGGAGCGACCAGCGTGGCGTCGATCGGATCCTGATAGAGGGTGGGGGGGGTGTCGGGGTTGATCGCGGCGCTGGGCACCTGGAGGACGGCCAGGCTCACCCTCTGCTCCTCGGTGACGCCTGGCGGCACGGGAAGCAGCACGTCGCTGTCGGACCGCAGGGGATCAGCCGAATCGAGCTTTCCGTGCAGGGTGATCCAGAAGACGTTCGGCGTCTGGGGCAGGACTCCGGCACCCGTTCTCGACTGAGTCTCGTCGATCCACGGGAAGGGGGCCGCAGCGCATGGCGTCATCGTCCCGGCGCCGGGCGTCCCGCAGCCCAGCAGCTTGAATTGACTGGGGAGGGTGCCGGCCTTGGCCACGACTCCGAAAGTGAGCTCCTTCACCTCTTCCTCCGTGGCGGCCAGCTTCAGCAGCCAGAACTCCCCAGTGGGGTCGGCCACTTCCCGCGAGATGAGGATGCGGACCGAGGCGTCCTGGGGGCCCGTCGCGAAGGCCCAATCGATACCCGGGATGTCGTTGCCGGCGTCATCTTCGAAACCCACAGCGTCGAACTGATTGAAGACACCGGACGTGTCAGCCGCAACAGCGTCGGCACCGTCCGTCGTGATGCTGGCATCCTGGGTCGGAAGTGAAGGCAGGCCGATCCGGGCCAGCACCTCCTCCGGCAAGCTGCTGCAGAGGCTGATGGGGCCGGTGCCGTCCAGCGGCTTGCCCGTGAGCGACATGTAGAGCACGTCCGAGTCGCCCAGGAAGCCGCTCAGGTCCGGCTTCAGCACGAAGGACCCCGACGAGGTGTCGTCCACCGTGTCCGAACCGTCGCACTGTCCGAGGTCGGGGGCGCCACTGCACCCGGTCTCGTCGCAGCTCTGATCGCCGTTGCTGCTGTCGATGTCGCCAAAGAGGAAGCTGCCCGCGCTGGCGGCGCTGAGTCCCGGGATCCGGATGCCGAGCTGGATGCGGCCGATGATCTGCGAAACCTCGGCCACGGCCGCCGGGCAGACGAGGCGGATCTCGTAGAGATCCAGACCCTCCCCGCCGCATCCACCGGAGGCCACGGCTGCCATCGCACGGGCGCTCATCGGACCGGCCAGCGGGGCGTTCACGTCAACCTCGACAATCGAGATGACAAAGGGTTCGACGGGGTCGCAGACATCGCCGTCGCCGTCGCCGTCCCGGTCGAGCTGATCCGGGTTCGGGTCCGTCGGACAGTTGTCACAGGCGTCGCCGTCGCCGTCGCCGTCGGCGTCCACTTGGCCGACGAAGCAGCTGCCGCCGCCGCAGGGCGTGTTGTCGATGCAGGGCGTCACGAGATCGTCGCACGTGCCCTGCATGTCCGTGTTCGCCGTGAACGGACAGTTGTCCACCGGGTCTTCGAGACCGTCGAGGTCGGAATCCAGCGGCGGGTTCGATTGGGTCTGGGCGTTGTCTCCCCAACACATCAGCGACCCGCCGGCACCCACGCCGCAGCTGAAGCCCGGGTTGGTGCTGGTACCGCCGGCTTCGACGGCCGCGAACCCCAGACTCGGCGGCGAGGACTGCCCCTGTGCGTTGCCACCCCAGCACGCGACGGTCGAGTCCCTGCGGACCCCGCAGCTATGAACCGAGTCTGCGTCGATCTGCTCGAACTCGCCAGGCGGGGCGGTCGCCTGCCCGAAGCCGTCCCCGCCCCAGCACTCGGCGGTGCCGTCCCGACGCCGTGCGCAGCTGTGGGCCGCTCCCGAGGTGACTTCGACGAAGTCGTTTCCGGCTGGCTCGTCGGTCTGTCCCGCCTGGTTTCGTCCCCAGCACTCGATGGTTCCGTTGGTGTGGACACCGCACACGTGCAGGAAGCCGGCGGCGATTTCGAGAAAGCTGCCGCTGGGCGGAGTCCTCTGACCAAACGTGTTGTCGCCCCAGCACTGGACGCTGGCATCGGGCCGGACCGCGCAGGCGAAATTCTCGCCCGTCACCACCTGGGTGAAGGCCCCGGGCGGTGCGCTGGTCTGACCGTCCGAATTTTCGCCCCAGCAGCCGACCCCGCTGTCGGACTGCTTGACCGCGCATGCGAAGTCCTGGCCGGAGGCGATCTGGATGAAATCATCGGTCAGGATGCCCGCGGTCGCGGCGCCGACGCCCCAACATGCCGCGGTCTTGTCGCTACCGATCCGGCAGCTGTGGTTCGTGCCCGCGGCGAGCTGCGGCACGGGAAGCTGCGGCGCGTCGGCGCCGAGGGGAAGGGTTCCGAAGCAGCTCCCGATGCCGTCGGTCTGGACGGCGCAGAGGTAGCCGGGCGTAGGGCTGGTCGGCCCCCCAGCGGAGAACGACACATAGCTCCCGCTCTGGATCCCGCTGGGCGGCGCGTTCCCAAAGCACTGGATGTCG
Organism: Deltaproteobacteria bacterium; assembly: GCA_019310975.1. GTDB lineage: Bacteria > Myxococcota_A > UBA9160 > UBA9160 > UBA4427 > JAFDDH01. The sequence goes on from JAFDDH010000033.1 coordinate 10,797, forward strand.
TCGTCGGAGGCGCGGATGCCACAGGTGTAGTCGGTCTTGGCTGTCAGCTTGCTGAACTCGACACCGGTCGGGAAGTCCGTCAGGTAGCCCGACGTCGCGCCCCAGCACTCGACCACGCCGTCGACGAGTCGCAGCGCGCAGACGTGCCCGGTGCCCCCGGCGATCTGCTTGTAGGGGCCGGCTCCCGGCGTGCCCGGGTCGCTGCCCCAGCAGGTGGGGAGCCCGGCTGGGGACAGTGCACAGGCGTAGCCGCTGCCGCGCGACACCTGCTGATAGGGCCCGCTCGGGGCGTCCGCCAGCGAGCCACCGAAGCACTCGATCTCGAGCTCTTCGGTCAGGCCGCAGAATTCCGTCGGGCCGGGCGCCAGCTGGAGATATCTCGAGCTGGGCGGCGACACCGGGGCCCCCCAGCAGAAGATGCTGTTGTCGAAGTCCAGGCCGCAGGCGACGGAGTCCGACGCTGCCACCTGTCGGAAGGCTCCAGCCGGTGGCGTGCCGCTGGTCGCTCCCCAGCACTGGATCTCGCCGTTGCGGAGGGTTCCGCAGGCCTGGGTGCTGGCGGCCGAAATGTCCTGCCAGCCCATGCTGGGCGCCACCGCCAGCACGACGCCCGTTGCAGCGACCTGCGCGACGTTCCCCTCCTTGTCGACGAAGCCGAAGGCGCCGACCGTCGTGGGCGGTTGCGGGGTGAACAGCCGCAGCTCGCCCCCGGTCCCCACGACGGCGATCGTGGCGAGCTTGACCCTGCCAAACTCGCCCGTGCTGCCGTTGCCGCCGGTGCCGTCTAGCTCGGTCGCGGGCGCGATGGGATCGTCGTCCTCGATGACGCCGCTTCCCCAGGCGATGTCCACGATCCTGAGGTTGTCGGTGGTCGTCAGGCGCACCGCCCAGCGGCAGATCTCGTCGCTGGCAGTTGTCCCCGGTGCACATTCCTCGCCGGAGAGCGGCGCCGTCGTGGCGCCGTTGTGGGTGAAGTAGGCGTGGACGATGGTGGTGCCACGAACGACCGCGGGAGCGCTTTGGAAGCCGTCATCCTTCGTGCTGTGGTAGACGTCGAGCTGCGCCCGGGACACCCCCGGAGTCAGGGCGATCAGCAGGCCGGCCGCCGCGATCGCGGCCCGCACCGTGCTGCCTTGTGAACGCCTCACGCGCCTGGCCATGCTCGACTCCTCGAATCGCCCGGATCGCTACGTCCGGAAAGCTCTCGCGACCGGAGCATTCGTCTCGGCATGGGAGAGTCCCCTTTCGTGGTTCGTTTCACGGCATACCCGAGGCACCGCATTCGTTGGCTAGAAGCGAGTCTTCGGTGGTGCCCGAGACGTGGCGGTCGATGATGAAGTGGTCGTCGACGCCACAATCGTCGATGCCGCCGTCGGATTCGCCGTGCACGTTGCAACGAGTGACGTCGAACGCGTCGCTCAGGCTGGCGCCGATCAGCCACTCGCCGGCCACCTGCACGTCGATTCCGTCTACGACGAAGTCCCCGTTCACGTCGCCGCACTGGCAGATGTCGCCGGCGAAAAGCGAGTCGCTGTTGGTCTGGCTCGTGTCGAAGATGCGCGGGCAGTTGTCGCCGGCCGTGCAGCCGCCGCCTCCGGTGCCCGGGCCGTCGCAGAAGCCGTCGCCATCGCTGTCGGATTCGAGGGGGTCGGTGCCGTACAGGTTCACCTCGTCGCCGTCACTGAAGCCGTCGCCGTCGGTGTCGGGGTCGAGCGGGTCGGTGCCGGTGTCCGACGGGGAGACGTAGGTGCCCGTGTTCGTCTCCACCGAGTCCAGCAGGCCGTCGCCGTCGTCGTCGTCGTCACAGGGGTTGCCGTCGCCGTCCCCGTCGGTGTCGAGCTGGTCGGGGTTGATGATGCTGAGACAGTTGTCGTCCTCCACGGTGATGACGTGAACGGCGTCGACGTTCGTGCCCGCCCACTCGGCTTCCTGGGAGCTGCTGTCGACGGCCAGCTGCCAGGTCGAGGTCGCCGGGGCGAACTCCAGGATGTCCTCGTCGTCGAAGTCCACGCCGCCGATGCTTCCGCTGGTGTCGAAGGAGACCAGCAGGCGACCGGTGGCGAGATGGTGGACGCCGTCGAGATTGATCGAGCCCGGGAGCCCCTCCAACGCCGCGTCGAAGAAGAGGGAGGTCCCCCCGCTCTTCAGCACCAGGTCGCCCGGATCGACCGTCTGCCCGTTGTAGGCCACCGTGATGTCGAAGGAGAGCAGCGTGCCGACGTTCTCGATGACGCTGACGGCATCGACAGAGCCCGTTTCCACTCCCTCGCTGGCGGCGTCGAAGGAGTGGCTGTAGCTGTCGGCCACCGAGTCGTACTCGATGACGTCGCCGGGGATGAAGAGCGTGCCGCCGAGGTCCGCCGGCACGTCGAGGGAGAAGAGGACGTTCCCCTGCGGCACGTGGTGGAAGGCCGTGACGTGGGCATCGGCCGGCAGCGCCCCCAGATCGACCAGGTCGGTGATGGGGCCGGCGCTGTAGACGACCACGTCCGAGGGGAGGGCGAAGGTCCCCGAGGCCGACAGATTCACGGGGATGTCGGGCGAGCGGCTCAGCTCGGAGATCGGGGTCAGTGGCGCGATCATGAAGACGTTGTGGGTGCCGGTTCCACCGACGTAGACGCCGCCGCTCTCATCCACCGCGATCGCGAGGCTGAGGCCGAGCGTGTTGCCCGCGCCGTCGCCGGTGGCATCGATGATCTCGCTGATCGTCCCGTTCGGCGTGATCTCGAAGACGTTGTGCGATTGGCGGCCGGACGCGAAGACGTTTCCGGCGGCGTCCAGCGCGACGCGCTTCGGCTCGGTGAGAACGTTCCCCTGGCCCTCTCCGCTGCTGTCGATGATCTCGCTGATCGACCCCAACGAGTCGATCTTGAAGACGTTCTCGCTGACGGTGCCGACCACGTAGACGTTGTCGCCGTCATCGTCCACGGCGATGCCCTGCGGTCCGGTGAGGATGTTCCCGGCACCGTCGCCCGTCGAATCGATGATCTGCGTGATCGTCGCGCCCGAATCGATCTTGACCGCGCGGTCGCCGGCCGACGCGGTCACGTAGGTATTGCCGCCATTGTCGGCCGCGATCTCGAGGGGTTGGTCGCCCGGCAGATCGGCCCACAAGGACACGACACCGCCCGAGGTGATCTTGAAGACGTTCTCGCTGCCGGTGCCGACCACGAAGACGTTGCCGTTGGTGGCCCACGCGATGCCCCGCGGGCCAGACAAAGTGTTTCCACCGCCGTCGCCGGTCGCATCGATGATCTCGGTAATGGTTCCGCCCGGGGTGATCTTGAAGGCGTTGTGGCTGCTGATGCCGGTCACGTAGACGTTGCCACTGCCGTCGACCTCGAGACCCCAGGGATTGAGGAGAACTTTGCCGCCGCCGTCGCCTGTCGAATCGATGATCTCCGTGATCGTGCCGCCTGGTGTGATCTTGAAGACGTTGTCGGTGTTCTGCCCGGCCACGTAGACGTTGCCGTCGGAGTCCACAATCACACCGCTGGGGCCGGACAGCGTGGCGATCCCGTCGCCGGTGGAGTCGATGATCTCGCTGATGATCTGGGCCTGCGCGGCGAAAGCTGGCGCGAGTGCGAGACTGAAGACAACGCCGAGCAGCTGCAGCAGACGCCGGCGATGCGGCGGCTCGGAAACCCTGCGGACGGCACAGACACGCGCTCCCGGGCTCGCGAGACTGCAGTGTGGGCGCGGCGCAGAGATCCGCACCTCGATGCGTCGGGAAGCAATCGCCACCCAATCCGCATCCGCGTCCTCCCCGGTAGTAGGGCGGCTCGGTCGATCTTTCAGCACGGCTGACCCGATCGATCTAGTAGAGGCTGATGGGAGTCGATGATACGCCTCGCGGCGGGTGCATTGGGAGCTTGTTGCAGAGATTTCTACTTGCAGAGTGGACGGGGAGCGGCGGACCCATACGGCGTCACACAGCGGCCCATGTGATGTATGGAAGGTCTCCCGGGCGGATGGGGCGCATCGGCTGTGTTCACCAGATCCCATCAGTCTTGATTCCGTTGAAATAGAGGGCCATTGCCCCGCGGGCCCAGCGCCGTGGCCGCGGTCGCTAGCACCTGGGGACGCAACCTGGGATCAGAGCCAGCTGCTGAGCAGCAAGCTGTGGTAGACGTCGAGCTGCGCCCGGCTACGGACACGTGGTGTCGACTCCGCAGATGTTCGTGCCCAGCTCGATGCCGTCGGCTCCCGAGACCTGGGCCGTGGTGTTGAAGTTCACGACGTTCCCCGCGTACCCGGAGGTGCCCACCGCAGCCCCTGTAAAGAGCAGGCCGGTACCGGCGTTGGTCACGATCAGGGAATTCGTGACCTTTGAGGTGAGGGCGACCTCGATGCCGCTTGCGAGGTTCGCAAAGACCGTGGCGCTGTCGATGAAGGCGGCGTTTCCGACGCTGATTCCATCCACGATGTTGGCACTGAAGCCCCCATTTTGAACCGTTATGCCCACGCCACCGACGAGGCCGCCGCCGCCGTTGGAGCTGGCGGTCGTGTTGATCAGGCGCGCACCATCACCGATCCTGATCCCGCTTCCGCCGTTGCGCCCGATCGCCGAATCGAAGAAGAAGGAAACCCCGCCCAGCACGATGCCGTCGCCTCCGCTGTGGCTGATGGCGACTTCTCGGATCGTGAATCCCTCGCCCACGCTCATGTCGATGGCCCGGTTTCCCATGCCGTTGATCAGGCCGTTTCTGATTGTGATCAGGCTGCCCGTTGCGACGATGCCGGATCCGGTGCCACCCCCGGTGCAGCCGGTTATCCGGCTGTTGACATCGACGCTGCAGAACGCGGAGCCGAGGATCGAGTGGCCGCCCAGGTGGAGCATCACCCTGTCGGTCGTGATCTCGATCACGTGCGTGTTCGCGTCCGGCTGCGTCAGATTGCCGGTCAGCAGATAGTGACCGGATTGGCTGATGGTCACCGGATAGCCGGCGCTGTCCCCCACCGATACGCCGCCGGCCAGCGCGCGATCGTGGTTGATCAGGATCTTGCCGTCGGCCGCCCAGGCAGGCCCCGCCGCCACCATTGAGAGAAGCAACCAGAATATGCGTCTCGGCATGGGAGAGTCCCCTTTCGTGGTTCGTTTCACGGCATACCCGAGGCGCCGCATTCGTTGGCTAGAAGCGAGTCTTCGCTGGTGCCCGAGACGTGGCGGTCGATGATGAAGTGGTCGTCGACGCCACAATCGTCGATGTCGCCGGCGAAAAGCGAGTCGCTATTCGTCTGACTCGTGTCGAAGATGCGCGGGCAGTTGTCGCCGGCGCTGCAGCTGCCGCCTCCGGTGTCCGGGCCGTCGCAGAAGCCGTCGCCATCGCTGTCGGGCTCGAGGGGGTCGGTGGCGACGACGTCGAGCTCGTCACGATCGCTGAGGCCGTCGCTGTCGGAGTCGAGCGGGTCGGTGCCGTACACGTTCACCTCTTCGCCGTCGCTGAGCCCGTCGGTGTCGGGGCCGGTGGCGGTGGCGGTGGCGGTGGCGAAGAAGATGTCGAAGTCGCTGCCGATCGTGGCACCCAGCGAGTCGCTAGAGTTCCAGACCGCAACCCAGTTCCCGACTCCATCGGTCGTCACCTGCGGGTGTGTGTCCCATCCGGAATCGCTCGCCGCGTTGGTATTGAGTGCCGCCACCGGCCCGAATCCCACCATCTGGGCCTGCGCAGCGAAGGCTGGCGCGAGTGCGAGGCTGAAGACAACGCCGAGCAGCTGACGCCGGCGATGCGGCGACACGGCAGCCCTGCGGACGGCACAGACACACGCTGCCGGGCTCGCGACGCCGCACTGCGCGCGCGGCGCAGAGATCCGCACCTCGATGCGTCGGGAAGCAATCGCCACCCAATCCGCATCCGCGTCCTCCCCGGTAGTAGGGCGGCTCAGTCGATCTTTCGGCACGGCCGACCCGATCGATCTGGTAGAGGCTGATGTGAGCCGATGATACGCCTCGCGGCGGGTGCATTGGGAGCTTGTTGCAGAGATTTCTACTTGCAGAGTGGACGGGGAGCGGCGAACCCATACGGCGTCACACAGCGCCCCATGTGATGGATGGAAGGACTCCCGGGCGGACGGGGCGCATCGGCGATGTTTCGCCAGATCCCATCAGTCTTGATTCAGTTGAATAGAGAGTGCCATTGCCCCGCGGGCCAAGCGCTGTGGCCGCGGTTACGAACACTTGGGGACGCACCCTGGGATCAGAGCCAGCTGCTGATCAGCAGGTAGGGGGCCCAGTAGCTCGGGTGTCGAGTGGTATGAGCGCGCAGCACCTTGATCTGGGCGCGCTGCAGCGCCTCGGCGCGGGAAACGGAGGGGTCACTGAGCTGAGCGTAGAACTCCGCCATCAGCTCCGCCGCGACCTGATCGTTGACCGACCAGAGCGTCGCCAGGGCGCTGCGCGCACCCGCCCGCCACGCCACGCCCGCAAGTCCCAGAGCCGCCCGGTCGTCACCAACCGCGGTTTGACAGGCGGAGAGCGTGAGCAGCTCGAGCCCCTGCTCGCGAAAACGCGTCGTACCCACGAGTGCCCCCAGCTGATCCATCGAGATCCGGCCATCGTAGGTAAGCAGGTAGCTCTCGGAGGCCTCCGCCGAGAACTCGCCATGTGAGGCGATGTGCACGATGCCGAAGGGCCGCTCGCCGATCGCGTGCTCGAATCGGTCCAGCACGAACTCTTCGTTCATCAGGCGGCGGCCCGGAAAGATCGCGCTCACGGCCTCAACCTCCTGGCTGACGTTCGGGAGCGCGGGGTAGCCCTGCACGGGCTCGCTGATCCCCGCCACCAGCAGCCGCACGGCGCCGCGGTCGATTGGCTTCGGGTCGGTGAGGGTCAGACCCGGGCTGATCGCCAGCGGAATCTTCTCGATCAGGAACTCCCCGCGCTCGCTATCGTGGAGCGCACTCAGCGGAACCGTTCGCAGCGGGCCGCCGGGCACGAAGACCAGGGTGTCGACGTCGCCGCGCGCGAGTGCCGGCTCGAGCGGGCGGATCAGCCAGTCGTAGAGCCGGCGCGCGGGGCGCAGATACTGATGGGTGGTGCGCTTTTCGAGCCCGCGGCGGAAGGCGCGCACTTCATCGGTGAACGTCTCGCGATCGACCCTGACGACGTGGCTCGTCAGCTGGCCGCCCTGGCTCACCACCAATTCGATCCGGTCCGAGAGCAGGATGGGGTAGACGACCAGCGCGCCGGGAACGCTGTCGGGGGAAGCCTTGCGCTTTGAATCGAGGCAGGGGTCGTGGAAGTAGTCGCGCAGCTCGGCCGCCTTGAGATCCTCGAGCGCGTTGCGCGCCTCGGCCAGCAGGGTCTGCCGGGCTTCGCCGTCGGCGTCGTGGGCCCGGGCCAGCAGCAGGTCCACGAAGCTCACGTAGAGAGGCTCGACGCCGGCATCGGCGAGCTCACGCGCGCCGCCAAGCGTGGACACGGCCTGGCGGTAGCTGACGATTGCCGCATCCAGGTCGCCGGCGGCCCGCTGGATTCGGGCCAGCTGCCATTGCCAGCGGTAGAGCCCATCCGCAGCCTCGGCGCGCTGGGCGGCGAAGAGCGCCCGGCGCGTCAGCGTCAATGCGTCTTCGTAACGCGCGTCCTCCTCGTAGAGCTCGCCGAGATAGCCCAGCGCGTAGGATTCGAGGCGCGAGGAGCCGGCGGCCTGCGAATCGCGCAGGGCCTCTTCGAAGACCTTCGCCGCGCGCCGCCCCCGGCCGAGCTTCGCGTAGCTGCGACCGAGGTGGAGACGCACCCGCGCCCGGGTGAGCGGGTCACCAACGGCCTCGGCGGAGACGAGCAGGGAATCGAGCTCCTCCTCGACGCCGTCGGGACGCCCTGCCGCGATCTTCGAGCGCGCCGAGTTGGCGCCGGCAAACAACGAGAGCTGCGTCTCACCGCTCGCGTTCGCGCGCTCCTCGCTCTCGGCGTAGGCCGTGAGCGCCGCGTCGGTCTCGCCGCGTGCGACGAGCTCGTTGCCTAGCTCGAGTGCCTCGCCGGCTTTGCTGGGGGCAGGCCAGCCCGTCGTGGCGTTCGCCGCACAGGCCTTCGGCGCGGGCTCGTGCTGGGCGAAGGCCATCCCGGCGACGAGCTGGAGCAGCAGCAGGTGGGTGAGCGCCACGACTCGCAAGGAGTGCCTCGACCAGAGATTGCAGCCCACAGTCAATGGAGTACCTCGGTAAAGATCTCGGCTCTTCCTCCGGTCCCGATCCGACAGCATGGTACCGCAATCGAAATGGGCCGATCTCGTGCTGGCACCGGCGCCGCCGCGACCGAGGCGCGCAATCGCTAGAACGACGTGATCCTCACTGCGAAGTGGATGCCGTGGTTCTGCGGGTCGTCGCTGAGCGTCGGCGCCTCCTTCAGTCGCCCACCCCAATAGAACTCACCCTGTAGCCACTCCCAGGGCGAGACGCGCAGGCCGATGCCCACGCTCGCGATCGTCTCGAAAAGTTCGCCGACCGGGCCATCGTTCCAGGAATGGCCGTAGTCGACGAAGGGCGCGAGCTCGACCATGGAGCGCCCCCGCCGGTCGCGCAGGAGCGGGATGCGCAGCTCCAGCGACGCCACAACGCCGTTGTCACGCACGAACTGATTCTCGCGGTAGCCACGCACCGTTCGCATGCCGCCCACCGCGAACTTCTCGATGCCGACCAACGCTTCGCTCGCGGTCTGGACGTCGACCCGTGCAATCAGTTCGCTGTTCAACAGGGAATCGGGCAGGCGGTGTGCCCACTGCGCCTGGCCGAGCCACGCGAGGAACTCGCTGTCCGGAAGTGGGGAGTCACGCTGCGTGGAGCCGAACGCGTCGAGACCCACACTCAGGGTGGAGCGGGCGGCGATCACGTTGCGGGGGGTCGCCCAGGTCCACGCACCGAACAGGCGCAGCACGCTCACCGTGACCTCGCACTCACTGGTATCCGGAACGAAGGCGAAGCACTCGTCGAGTATCTCGGTCTCGCTGGTGCGGTACTGGAAAGTGGCGCCGACCAGGAGCTCCCCGGAGCGCCCGAGGTAGAAGGGCTGGCTGAGCGTGCCGCCAAGGGTCTCGGACTGGCTGTGAATTTCCAGCTCGTCGAATGGAGCCTCCACCACTTGGCTCTCGCTGCGCCGGTACTCGAAAACGATCCGCGTGTCGAAGGGAGGCAGCGTCACATCGAAGCGTGCCTCGTACCTGCGCAGTCCTTCACTGATCTGTATGCGGCCGCCCAGCACGTCTCCATAGCCGATCAGATTCGCGATGGCGGGCTCGACGTGGAGCGTGTTGCTCCCGATCGCCGGAGTGTTGTCGTTTGCGAACGCCAGCAACAGCCCATAGAAGCGCTCCTCCTCGACCTCCAGGGTCAGCTCGCTCTCGCCGCGATGCGATCCGGGCAGAAGGCGTGCACGGATGCGCTTTACGCGAGGATCTCGCTGGAAGCGTTGCAGCTGCTCCTCGAGCGTGAAGACGTTGACCGGCGCGCGGCCGGCGCGCCTTAGCCGGGTGCGAAAGTATCCGGGTCGAAAGCGCCGGGTACCCTCTACCCGAACCGCGGAGAGCACCCCCTCGACGACTCGAATGGTGACGACGCCGTCCACGATCTCCTGATCGGGAATCACCGCGCCCGAGGTCCGATAGCCGTGCTCGATGTAGTGCTGGGTGATCGCCTCGCGCGCCCGCAGGAGATCCTCCGAGTTGATGACGCGGCCGCTGTACGGAGCCACGAGAAGTTCGAGCTCCTCGGTCGGGAAGACCGTGTTGCCCTCGACCCGGAACGCCTCGACGTGGATCTCCACTCCCGCAGAGAACGGACCTGGCCGGGTGTCCCGGGGCTGGGGTATCGGCGGCAGCTCCAGGGACTCGGGCGGCGGGGCTTCGGGGGCGAAGGGCTCGAGCTCCGGCCGCCTGTCACCGGGCCGGACATGCGCCTGACCGTGAGCAGGCGAATTCGGGAGGAACGGACCGGCCAGCACCAGCGACGCGAGACACACGGCTCCAGCTTTGCAGTAGCACCCCATCGAATCCTCGCAGCTTCCCGACGCGGGTGGCGGATTGTGCCTCGCGCGGGCCACGCCTCTCGTTCAGCGATTGGCCCGTTCCCGCGCGCCGGACGTCGGGCCCCGCATTCGCAGCCAGTGCGGGAGGGTGAGTCCCAGGATCCCACTCACCAGAAGTACGCCGCCGGGGTCGTATACGACAGGCGTATCGGCCTGCGCGGAGCGCGAGCGAGGAGCAGACCTGGCTTGAGAAGAACGTTGGGGCAGCGGGCGTTCATCGGGCCTCCTCTGGCTGCGGACACAACTGCGGCTCGGCCCGGCGGTCCGAATCGATCGGCCCGAGCGGTGCGTCGGGCGGAGCGACGGCCGCCGCTCGACTCTCGACGACGAAGCTCCCGCTGCGCGCCGTGCGCGCCGTGCAGGCGCTCTGGAGCAATGCCGACGCGTCGAGGAACGTCTGCGGCAGACTCGCGAGTTCGGCGACCAGGTCGTTGTCGGGGGCCGTGACCGCGATGATCCCGTCGATGCCGAGCTTCGAGGACGCCGAGAGCACGCTGTCGCCGGACCGGAAGAAGGCATCGGCGACGATGGTCACGTTCCCACCGGGTCCCTCGAAGGCGTCGGCCCGCAGCTCGCTGCGGTTGAGCACGACCAACGGGGGGTCGATGACGATGTCGCCGCCGCCGCCTTCTCCGAACCGTACGCTGGTGGTGATCGAGGAATCGAGAAGGTAGACGATGTCGTGGGCCTTGATCGTGATCCGCCCGCCGGACGCCGAATCCGCCTCGGTCGTGATCTTGCCTCCGGACCTGAGCTGAAGCGATCCCCCGGCCTCCACCAAGATGTCGCCCGCGTTCCCGGATCCGTCCGACCTCGCCGAGATGCGCGCGCCGTCCCAGACCGCGACGTCCCGGGCTGCGGTGATCGAGATGTCGCTACCGTCACCGCCGTCCGGTACGTCAAACGTGAGGGACTGCGAGAATACGCCGGAGACGTTGAACCCGGTGGGATCCGCCGCACCCGATATCGCGACCCGTTCTGCGTCGATGAAGATCGCTCCGGCTTCGTTCGGTCCAGTCGTGCTGGCGCTGACCTGGCCGCCGTTGTGCAGCTCTAACGAGCCCGTCTCGATGCGCAGAATGCCCCCCGGGCCCAGGTCCGGCGGACTCCCGGCCTGGGCGAAGGAACCGGCGGAGATGATGGACACACCGTTCTCTCCGCCTTCGACGCGGACGCGTTCGCTGGCGAAGATCTCGAGATCGCCAGCCGGGCCCGCGCCGAAGGTGTCGCTCGCGATCTGTGCGCCGTTGCTCAGCTCGAGGATCGGCGTCGTGATCTTGATCCGCCCGCCCTCGCCCGTGGCTGACTGCAGCGCGCGCGAGGTGATTCCCGATGGAAATCCGCCCCCGTCGACGCCCGAGAGGCTTACGAAATCGGACGCCTCCACCGTGAGCGGACCGGCGTTGCCCGCTCCGGCGGTTCGCGCGAAGAGCTGTCCGCCGTCCGTCAGCGTGAGTGTCCCGACGTGGACCGTGAGCGCTCCGCCACTGCCCGCCGTATCCAGAGTGGAGAGCGTGTTGGTGGAGATGAATGTGCCTGAGGGGTCGTACATCGCATTCGAGATCTGCAGGCTCTGCGCGCGCACGTCGATGGCACCCCCGTCTCCATCCGACCAAGCCTCGCTCGTGACCCGTCCGCCGCCGGAGAGATCGACGCTCGCTGCGTCGATCTCGATGGCACCCCCTCGACCGGACCCGAAGCTCGTGCTCTGGAGGAGCCCGCCCTCGATGGCGACATCGTCCGCGTCGATACGGATCGCTCCCGCCTCGCCGGTGCCAGTGGTGAAGCTGCTCAGCTCGCTGTTTCCGCTCGCGCTCACGGTTCTTGCGCGGAGCAGGACGTCGCCACTACTGCCCGCTCCCTGAGACCAGGTCGTGATCTGCGAGCCGGTTCCGATTGCGATGTCGCCGCTGACGGCGATGTCGATCGGACCGCGGGCGTCGCTGGTGGAACCGTTTCGGGCATTCACCAGAGCGTTGTTCGCCATGACGAACTGCTCGGCGCGGATCACCACCGTGCCAGCCCGCGGCGCGCTAGCGAGGAAGGGCGTGCTTACGTCCACCTGCGCGAAGTTCTGCAGCACGACGTTTCCGAGCTCGCCCGGGCCGAGCGCGTCCACGTCCAGGTCGGACAGAACGAGGGGTATGTCGATCCCCGGCCGGGCGGCGGCGATCTGCACGGTCGCATCCGGCGCCAGGATGTTCTCGCCGAACCCGGCCGTACTGATGATCGTCACGCCTCCCAGGCTGGGAAGTGCCGAGTCGTAGCCTCCGATCAGCGAAAGCGTCTCGCCGGGCAACACGCCGAGATCCTGGGAGCGGCTGATGCTGATCGATCCCGGATCCGGACGGGTGAACCCGAACGCGGAGGGATTTGCTGGGTTGAGGAGCGGGGTTGATGTCTTGTCGAACGCGTCGAAGTCGGGTCCTTCCTTGAACCGCAGCAGGTCCGCCGTGCTGGCGTGGAAGGAGCCCTGAACGTCCAGGTGGGCATTCTCGCCGAAGGAGATCCCGGCCGGGTTGAGCAGGAAGACGTTCGCGCCTGCGAGATCGCTCGTCGTGCGGATCGTCCCGTCGATGTTGCTGGGGCTACCGCTCGTGACGCGGCTGATGATGTTGTCGATAGGAATCGGCTGCGTGAGCGTGAACGTGGCGACCTCTCTGTTGCCGACGTCGAAGTTGCCGAAGCTGTAGAAGAGGTTGCCTCCCTCCAAGGCACCGTGCGTCTCGGTGATGACGTAGTCCGCGAACTGGCCGTCCGAATCCAGGCCCGAGCCAATGGTTCCTGCGCCCAGGAAGTCGTCTCGGACGACCTGGGCCCGGGCCGGGAGAGCCGCTGCGAGCAGCCCGATTGCGGCACAAACCAGCGCTTTCGTCCAATCCATTCTCTTTCGCGCCCCTTCTTCCGCCCCCGCTCCCCGGGAACCCTGGATGTATCATCGAGCGGTCCCACCCAATCTGACATGATGAAGCTTATCATCGGTGATGCCCGTCAGCAGTATTCGGACAGAACGGTGACCTGAGCCAAGGATCATAAGGGTATGACGTCTGCCAGCAGCAACGTAGGCCCCGGTCGATGAAATCCATGGCCTCACCCCTGCCACAAAAGCCAGTGGACTCGGGCTGCACCCACGCCCTACGTCGACGCTTCGAGGTCGCGCCCGCTAACCTGGGCGCATGCCGCCCAACGACATCGCACCACGCGGCGACGCGAGGCTCGGGCGCACCGCGGGCAGCTGGCGAAGCGGCAAATCGCCCGCCGCGCGGCTCCAGCCATGACGTCGAGTCGCCGTGCAATTCTCTCGCGCCCGCGCCTGCGCCTGCTCGTGGCCGCGTGCGTGCTCGCCGCAGGCGTCGGACTCGCGCTGCCCTGGCTCGCCGCGCCGCCGACCCTCGCGCCGATTGCGGTGCAGGCCGAGGTGCTCGCGAGCGACGTCTACCGGGTCGCCGATCGCGTACGGCGTATCCCGGTGGAGATCGCACTGCCCCGCATCGCCCAGGCCGCCCTCCCCCGCTTCGTTGCGGGCCTGCCGCTCGAGGATGGAGCCCGCGCGCGTATCCTCGCGCGACTCGATGCGCGTGACTTCGTCGACCAGCTCGTGCCCTTCCTTCTGGCCGTGAAGGCGATGTACCGGCCACCCGAGGAGCAGCGGGCGCTGGGCTTCGACACCTACCTGCGTCGGCACTTCCGTCCCGAGGACGAGATCCCAGGGATGGAGCACTCCATGTTCGACTGGCAGCGAGCGCAGGAGCAGCCGGCCGACGTGGAGGCGCCGGCCGAGGCCCGCAGCGTCGGCATGGACCGGCAGCTGATCGCGGAGCTACTCGGCCTCTACGATGCGATCTTCCTCGCCGGCCGGGAAGCGGAGTCGCCACCGAGCGAGCGCCTCGAGTGCGACGCGGCGAGCGACCCGCGCCGCCTGGCAGAGACCGCCGACCGCGCCCGGCCGGCGCTGGAGGCGTTGCTCCAGAAGCTGCGCGCGCGCATGGAGGCGGGCTCGGAGATGGAGCAGGCGCTAGCCGAGGTACTAAACAACGCTGCGCGGCTCGAGACCATCAGCCTGTCCGTCGTCCAGTTCATCGACCTGATGGTCTGCAAGCACTACCGCTTCTTCGCGACGCGCCTGCAAAGAGAGCAGCAGCTGCGGGACTTCCTGCTGGGCGAGCTCGCCAGGCCCGACGGTGGACGGCTCTGGCGCTACCTCGATTGGGCGGTCGACGGCCGCCGCTACGGCGTGCTCGTCGTCGTCGACGGGCTGCAGGGGCACCTGGTCGAGGCCCTCGCGCGGGGCGAAGCCAGGAGTCCCTTCCTGCAGGCGATCGCCGGCGAGCAGCGGCGCGGTGCGTCCGGCGTCGCCCCAGGCGTACCCGGCAAGCCGGCACCGGACCAGCGGACGGCCTTCCTCGAGCACGTCGCCGGCGCGGGATTCCAGCATCCGCACTACCTGCGCTTCTTCCGGGACCTGTACGACGTCGACCCCGACGGAACGCCCGGCGTCGAGCCCTGGGCGATCAGCCGCTCGGGCGTGTCGACGACCCCCACGATCAGTGTCCGAAATCTGCCGGTGGTCCTGACCGGCGCCCCGGTCGCGGGCGAGGGATCCACAGGGATCCCAAACTTCCATTTCGTCGACCGTACCCACATGCGAGACGGAGACCGACAGGGTCGCGCGTACTACTTCTACGGCAACGACGCGCTCCAGCTCTCCTCACTCGCCAGCGAGGCCGGCATGCGGACTCTCTACGAGCGCCTGCCCGAGCACAGCTCGTACAGCTGCGCGGCCCAATACGACGAGCGCGCCCAGGCCGGGGTCGATCCGTTCTTCAACCTGGCGCTCGGAGAGGCCCTGCGCGACTTCGCCGAGGTGCTCTGCTTCGGTGAGCTCGCGCGCCGCGCCGAGAGCACGCGCCGGCTCCGCTCGCTGCACGCCGACCTGTTGGCCCTGCGCGAGACACTCGGGGTGCCGCTGCGCTGGTGGGACTGGTACCGGGGTCTGGGACGGCGCGCCGAGCTGCGCCGCGCCGAACAGCTGGTGGAGGCGATCGCCCGGCTCGAGACGGACGGGATGCCCGAGCTGTTGCTGTGGTACGACCCCTGGCCCGACCACTTCGCGCACTTCACGGGACCCTTCAGTGACGAGATCATCGCGCCCTCGGGCGAGCTCGCGCGAGCTCGCTCGGCTCGACTACTGGCTGCAGGAGCTGATGAGCGTGTACGAGCGAGCGGGCGTGCACGAGCGGACGCTCTTCGCGATGGCGGGCGACCACGGACTCGCCCCCGTGTTCCGCTTGGTGAGCCCCGAGGCGCTGGTGCTCGACGCCCTCGCGGAGAAAGGTGTGCCCCTCCGCGTGATCAAGATCTCTTCCGACGAAGGCGAGGGCCCGAAGCTCACGAACGTGTTGCGGCCACCGAGCATGCGCGGCTACGACGTCGTGGTGGCCTCGACGGCCGGGGGCAACCTCATGC
>JAFDDH010000384.1 GCA_019310975.1 Deltaproteobacteria bacterium
GGTGTGTATCCACCCTCGTGGCCACCCACCTCCTTGCCGTTCACCCAGACGCGCGCCTCCCAATCCACGGCCCCGAATCGCAACCAGGCGCGGAGCCCCGTCCAATCCTCGGGCACCTGAATCTCGCGGCGATACCAGCCGATCTGGTGCCCGTCCCTGTCCTGGATGCCCGACAGCTTGCTCTCCCAGCCGAAGGGCACCGTGATCTGCCGGCCGAAGATCACGTCCGGTCTCCACCATTCCTGCTCAAGGCCTTGATCATGGGCGTCAAACCGGAAATCCCAGGTTCCATTGAGGTTCAGCCATCGCTCGCGCTGGAAATCAGGCCGGGGGTGCTCTGGCCGAGGCAGGTCGGCGCCGACGGCATACGACGGAGCCAGTATGGAGAACGAGACCACACCGCACAGAAAACTCAACAAAAGAGGTCTTGAGATCATGCTAGCCTCCCGGTGGAAGCACCGTTGGAATCTTGCGCCACGAGAATTGGGCGAGCCTTCCATCAAGTCACTCCACCAGCGTAGGTACGATTCCCGATTTCTCTGCCGACGCGTGCGATTCAACGCCCGGCTCGCTCGTGTCTCCAGATCGCAACGCTTCCGTGAGGCGAATCAGACCAGAAGAAGAAGACCGACGCAAGATCGATAGGAGGTTCCTTCTCAGCCCTGACGCCGCCGTGCGCGTGCAGCAGCCCTGCGAGGCCTGGTCGGGAGCCT
Organism: Deltaproteobacteria bacterium; assembly: GCA_019310975.1. Taxonomy (GTDB): domain Bacteria; phylum Myxococcota_A; class UBA9160; order UBA9160; family UBA4427; genus JAFDDH01. The sequence goes on from JAFDDH010000384.1 coordinate 714, forward strand.
CTTGAGGATGCTGGTGAGGGTGAGACTAGGGCAACACCTCTTCTGGACGGGGTGAGAGCCCTTTGTGGCTGTGCGCGGCCGACAACTCCCCGCTTGCCCGGTCGTGCAGGCGCGGGCGGAATCGACTCTCAGTCCGATACGTCCCTGACCGACAACTCTGCCCTCACTCGGCCGGGCAGGGCCCGGCGGAGTCGGGTTTGACGCGATGCTGGCGACGGCGCGGGGTGGGGGAGGGCGGCAGATCTTGTCCCGCTTGCGGATGTGATCGAGAATACGCTTGATCACGCTCGGCTCCGTGATGAAGCCGATGACGCGCATCTCGGCTCCACACCGAGGGCACACCAGCGGGTCCACCTCGTACACCCGGCGGATCAGATTCGCCCAGCGGCGCCTCAGCGCCGCCCGCTCCGGGGGGCGCGGTTGAAACGCGGGCCGGCGTCCAGCAGCAGGATCTTCACGTCCTTGCGGGTGAGATTCCAAGCGGCCATTCCGCCGGAGGCGCCACTGCCTACGACGACGACTCGTAGTCGTTGTCGTAGGCCACTACTGGTGTTCCTCGTGCGTACAGCCGGGAAACTCCGCCAGATAAGTGTTTCCCTGGTAGCCGAGTTCGTCGATGAGCCCGACCTCTGTCGAATAGTAGTGATCCACCGTCAGCCCTTTAAGAGCTTGGAAGAACTCGCCCTGTTCGCCGGAGGCCTCGCTGTATTCGTGCAGCAGCTTGACGCGATCGGCCTCCGCCATGTCGCCGAAACCGGATTCTTCGAGCCGTGAGAGGCCCCCCAGCAACTCGTCTCCGTGCTCGGGTTTGGTCTCCCCCGCGAGGTCCTCATCGATCATCCGATCCACTCCCACCGCAGCTGCTCCCGGCGTATCGGTGGACGGGATGATCATGTCGACCAGGGTTGAGAGAAGCTTGAATTGCGATTCGCTCAAGGCCTTCGGCTGATAGGGCGTATGGGCCCATGCCGTGGGAGAGAAAGAGGCCAGGGCTGCCGCCGCTCCCGCGGTGATCTGCACCAGGGCCTCTCTGCGAGTTGGCTGATCGGACATCGCTTCCTTTCTCAGATGCTACAGCTCACCGCGACCCCTCATCCGCTGAATATTCTCCGCTGCTCGGATCGCCAAGGCAACGATTGTGAGGGTCGGATTCTTCTCAGGGAAGGTCGTGAAGCTGCTTCCATCAACGACGAAGAGGTTTTCGATCTCGTGCGTTTGATTGAATTCATTGAGGACGGACGTTTTGGGGTCTTTACCCATGCGCACGCATCCGACTTCGTGGGAAGCGAATCCACTTGGTCCCGGCTGCTGCACGCGCAAGGCCACACCCGCCGTGTCGTAGATCGCGTGGCATGCCTTGATCATCGCACTGTACATGGCTCGATCATTCGGCTGCCAGCGGAAATGCACCTGCGGCAGCGGCAAACCGTAGTCATCACGACGATCTGGGTGCAGCGTAATGCGATTCTCCGCGTGTCCAATAACTTTCCCGAAGGCGAGCGCGTCCGTGTGTGCCGGTTGCAGGTCGCGCACCCGTTTCTTGAAATCACGGCCGAAGCCCGGAACATGGCGGGCGTGGTGCGGTCTCATGTATCCACGCACGTTGAGCTGAACGCCGAAACCTCCCGCATAGTCGGCGCCTTTCGGCGTCTGAGAGCGCGGGATGTATGCATGATCCAGCGCGCCATCCTGGTTCGTGGATCTCTTGCCGACCAGATTCCCCAGATAACCATGAACCTCTGCGGTGATGTGCCCGTGGAGATAGCGGCCGACGACGTCGTTGCTGTTGGCGAGGCCGTGTGGGAAGCGGCGAGATCGCGAATTCAGCAGTAAACGCGCCGATTCAACATTGCCGCAGCAAGCGACGAAGACATCGGCCTTGATTTCGCCCTCTTCCCTTGAATCGCGTTCGAAGATGGCGGCCGACTTCACTCGGGCTTCGTCATCCGTGCGTAGCTCGCGGACCATCCAACCACTCCGAAGGACCAAACCTCCCGTACGCCGGGCTTGTCGGATCACGTGTTCGGCAGTATTGAAGATCGCCGACACTCGGCATCCGTCCATACAGTGGCCGCAGTAGTGGCAAGCCGCCCGGCCGTGACCGGGTTCGGTCGCAAGCGCTTTGCGCACGGGGATCACCCGCATCCCAATCTTGCGGCAGGCCCGGTCGAGAATGTTCTCCGAGCAGCGCATGCGGAGCGGTCGAATAAAGCGCCCGTCGGGCAGTACCTCGAGGTTTTCTCGGGTTCCGCAGACGACCATCAGTTCTTCGGCCTGATCATAGTAGGGCGCAAGCTCCCGGTAGGTGAGCGGCCAATCCTCTTCGATGCCGTTCACGGACCATTCGCGGAAGTCATCCTCGGAGAATCTGAGCGCGACGCCGTTCCAGTGAGTGGTGCGCCCTCCCAATACGCGGCCGCGACTGACGAAGATCGGGTCCCCTTCGTAGGCGACCGGCTCCCGCTTCGGATCAGGCGTGACGCTGGGAACGGTAGATGGCATGCCTTGGTCGTAGGGCCAAGCGTGGGTTCTGAGCTTCGAGGGG
>JAFDDH010000385.1 GCA_019310975.1 Deltaproteobacteria bacterium
ACCGGAGAGAAAGGCGAGAAGCTGATCTCGGGAATGTCGATCGTCGGCAACGACGATGCGCCGAAGTCGCTGGTCATCGTTCCCTGGAAGAGTTCGGAGCTCGGGAACACGCTCGATGTTTCGATGGCTCTCGGCGATGGGCGCGAGCCAGTGGACCGAGAGGTCTTCATGAGAGAGCTGACCTACTACCAGATCAGGGCGGAGCCAAGGGAAGTACCAGGCTCCGGTACGCAATAGATCGATAGAACACTCAGTACCAGGTTCAGGAGGTTTTGGTGATGGACATTTTCTACTCAGCGATTGAGTTCTTCGTGACGGGCGGTCCGTTCATGTACCCGATTCTGCTCGTATTCGCGGTGGGAGCCGCGATTGCGGTCGAGCGCTACATCACGTTGACACTGATGAGTGCCAGCAATCAGAGTGTATGGGGCCAGGTCTTTCCGCTTCTCAGCAATGGCGAGTTCGATGAGGCGCGGGAGATCCTCAAAGAGGACGATTCGACCGTCGCTCAGCTGCTGGGCATGGGCCTGGCTAGGCAGGGTGCGGTGCGCCGTCGCGAGGACATCGAAATCGCGATGGAGGAGAGCATGATGGAGATCGTTCCTCAGCTCGAGAAGCGCACGCCCTACGTCGGACTTGCCTCCAGCATTGCGACGCTTCTGGGCCTGCTCGGCACGATCATGGGCCTCATCCAGGCGTTCACCGCCGTCGCCAACGCGAATCCGGCCGAGAAGGCGGATCTCCTCTCGGCCAGCATCTCGGTCGCGATGAACACGACCGCGTTCGGCTTGATGGTGGCGATCCCTCTGCTCGTTACGAACTCAGTCCTCACGGCGAAGACGGGTGAGATCATTGACAGCCTCGAGATGGCCTCCGTGAAGGCTCTCAACGTCTTCTCTTCGAAGGCGAAGCGACAAGCCGAGGCGGCGTAGTCGGCGTGGCCAGACGACACCACTACAAGCGTCGCTCCAAGGATCAGGTCGATCTGGACATGACCACCTTTCTCAATCTGATGGTGGTTCTGGTCCCCTTTCTCCTGATCACGGCAGTCTTCTCGCGCATCACGATTGTCGAGCTGAGCCTTCCGAGCGCGGCCGGCGGAGCTGCCCCCATCGAGCCGGAGTTCCGGGTGGAGGTCATCGTCCGTGAAGCCGGGCTGGAAATCGGAAATGGAAGGGTCGTGATCGCCAGGTTGCCGAAGGTGGACGACGTGTACGACCTCGACCGCCTGTCCGAGAACGTGCTCTCGCTGAAGCGAGATCATCCTGAATCGAATAGTGCGTCCGTGCTCTTGGAGCCGCACATCGAGTACGACCACCTCATCCAGGTCATGGACGCGGTCAGAAGCACCTCACTGCCTGGAGAGATCGAAGGCGAAGTGACGAGAGTTGCTCTATTTACCGACATATCGATTGGAGACGCGCCATGAAGAGCTCCCGCAGAATGAAGCGGATGTCGCGCAATCGGGGCCAGGCGGTTGCGTTGAATCTGACGTCGCTGATGGATGTCTTCACCATCCTGGTCTTCTTCTTGCTCGTCAACTCGGCATCTACAGAGGTTCTACAGACCCCGAAGACGATCAAGTTGCCTGCCTCCGAGATCGAGGCGAAGCCCCGCGAGACCGTCGTGATTTTCGTCAGCGCTAGCGAAGTCACCGTCCAGGGCGAGCGCGTCGTGCTCATTTCCGAGATTCTGGCCACAGAGAGCCAGGACATTTCGGCGATTGCCGAGAAGCTGTCGCAGCTGAATGACAAGATCATCGGGCTGAGCACCAAGGCCGTCGCGAATAGCCGCGAGGTGACGATCCTCGCCGACCGGACGGTCCCGTTCAACGTTGTCAAGAAGGTGATGTCGACCTGCACCAGCCAGGGATTCGAGCGCATCTCCCTGGCCGTGCTTCAGAAGGCGCCAGAGAAGGCGAAGGGATAGCAGGGCCTCGTGTATACCGAACCTCCCCAAGACGAAGGGGCGCTCCGCGCTCAGCTGGATCAGGCACGCTCGCGACTGGATGGTCTCCTGCGCGATCTGCACGCCATCGACTGCGAGCTCGACGAGCTGTCGACCGAGCGCGCGCAGCACTCGCTACTCAGCGAGGCATGTAGCGCACTGGAAAAGTTGAGTCAGCTGGGTGCTGCCGAGCTCTTTTGGGGTGATCGACCGGCCGACGGAAACGGCGATCTCCACATCGGTGTAGTGCGTCGAAGAGTCCACCAATTCGAGCAGCGCGTCGGCGAGATCGAGAGTGCAAGGCAGGCGCTTGTCGAGAAGATCCAGCTAGAGCAGGACAACGCGGATTGGCTCGAGGAGGATGTGCTCGAGGCGCAGCAGCAGGAAGAGCTGCGCAAGCTGGAGTGGATCGTCGAGCGTGAGATCGGCCCACTTTCCGATCGCGAGGCGATCATGCCCTGGTCCAGAGGGGGCGAGGAAGACCGGCGCTACCGGAAATTGCTGGCCCTCTTTCTCTTGATCAGTCTGGTGCTAGCGGTTCTACTGCCAATGATCGATCTGCCCGTGCCGGACCCCTGGAAAGTAGTGGAAGTGCCGGAACGCTTTACACGCCTCCTCGTCAAGGAAGAACCGCCTCCGCCGCCGCCGGTGCAGCAGGAGACGAGGCCCGAGGAGAAATTGGCCGAATCGGAGGCGGAAGTCCCCGTTCCCGTCGAGCAGAGCACGCCCAAGCCGACGCCGGAGCCGAAGCCCAAGCAGAGTGCGGGCTCGAAGGGCATCCTCGCATTCCGCGAGAAGTTCTCCGCGCTCGCGGACAGCCGGCCCGACGCCCGTCTCGGCGCACAGGCACGCATCGACCGTTCGGGCGAGGCCGCAGTCGGAAGTCATGGACGCTCGATGGTCGCCACCCAGGCACCGGGCTCGAGCGGAGGAATCAACATCGCCGCGCTGAGCCGAGGCACGGTGGGCGGAGGCGGAGGGGAGCTCGAAGGTGTCGATATCGGGCGTGCGACCAGCTCGATCAGTGCGATCGCCGGCCCCGAGCGTCCGATGGGAGGTGGACCCGGCCTGGGGCGCACCGACGAGGAGATCCAGATCGTCTTCGACCGGCACAAGGCGGCGCTCTACCGGCTCTACAACCGTGCGCTGCGCCGAAATCCGACTCTCAAGGGACAGATCGTGCTGCGGATGACCATCGAGAGTGATGGGAGCGTGTCGCTCTGTGAGGTGCAGTCGTCAGACATGCAGGCGCCGAAGCTCTCGACGCAGGTCGTCAGCCGGGTGAAGACATTCGACTTCG
>JAFDDH010000034.1 GCA_019310975.1 Deltaproteobacteria bacterium
GATCCGGGCAGTGCACCCCCGGCCCGACTGCTCCCGGTCAACTGCCCGAGCCGCGAGCCCGCAGAATCTCGCCGTAGCCCTCCCGATAGGTCGGGAAGAGAAAGTCGTAGCCACTCGCTACCAGGCGCTCGTTGCGGCAGCGCTTGCCGCCCGAGGGCCGAGAATCCGGCTGCTCGGCGACCGCGAGCACCACGCCCAGCTCGCCGGCGATCCAACGCTGCACGTCACTCGGGTCGGCGGGCTCCGAGTCGACACCCACGTAGAGGGGGGCGGGCTCTTCCAATCCAATCAGGTGCGCGAGCGCACCGGCCGCATCATCGCGGTGGATGCGATTGCTGAAACTGGGCGGCTCCCGCTCGGCCACCGGCTGCTTCGAGATCGCCGCGTCGAGCAAGCGGGTTCGACCCGGCCCGTAGATGCCGCCGAGGCGCACGATCGTGCTCGGATGAGGACTGCCGTGCAGCAACCGCTCGGTGGTCAGCATGATCTCACCCGCAAAGCCGCGAGGATGCGTGGGAGATTCCTCATCGACCCATTCACCCCGACTCTGTCCATAGACCGCGGTGCTCGAGGTGAAGAGGATCCTCTGCGGCGCCTGCCCCTCCTCGCCGAGCACGCGCAGCAGGTGGCCGAGGCCGTCGAGGTAGGCGGCGCGATAGGAATCCGCGTCACGCACCTTGGCGCCGACCATATAGAAGATGAAGTCGATTCGCGCCGGCAGCCCCCCGATGCCGTCCGGGCGCGAGACGTCGGCGCGGACGGGCGCTATGCCGTCCGGGAGCGCCGAGACGTCGCGGCGCACACCAAAGACCTCGTGGCCGACGCCAGCCAGGAGCTCGGCGAGCGCCGAGCCCACATATCCACATCCTACGATCAGTACTCGCGCCATCGCGTGCGAGAGGATGCCACGACCTCGAGCCGCGGACACCCGCCTATACTCGCAGCATGCGCCCGATCATCGGAATCAGCCAGTGTCTCGACGAGCGGGAGCGTTGGCGCGAGGGCCAGGAGTACCTCTACCTGGATCACGCCTATGCGCGCGCCGTGGAGCACGCCGGTGGATTACCGATCATGCTGCCCCTACAGCGCGATCCGGCGGCCTTGATCGAAGCGGTGGACGGCCTGCTGCTACCCGGCGGAGACGACTTCCAGCCCGCCACCCCCTACCCGGACGATGTACACTTCCTTCCGGTGCCCGAGCGCCAGCGCGTTTTCGACGACGCCCTGCTGCAGAGCGCGCTCGAGCGGCGGATCCCCGTGCTGGGGATCTGCTATGGCGCCCAGCTGATCGCCCTGCGGCATGGCGGAAGTCTCCACCACCACATCCCCCTCGACGTGAGCGACGCCTGCAATCACCAATTGACCGAAAGCACGGCGCGTCATGCCATCGACGTCGCGCCCGACTCGCGCTTGGCGGCCCTCTTGGGCAGGCGGCGCGTGGAGGTCAACAGCCTCCACCACCAGGCCATCGCCGAGCCCGGCAGCGGTTTCCGCGTCGTAGCAAACGCGGCGGACGGCATCGTCGAGGCCATCGAGTGCGAGGCGGACGCCTTCACGATCGGCGTGCAGTGGCACCCCGAGAAGCTCGACGGGCCCGCGGGCGAGAACCTCTTCAAGGCGCTCGTCGGCGCCTGCAGTCGAGAGTAGACTCGCGGCATGCGCTACATGCTCCAGAGCCTGCTCTTCTGGGGCTTCGTGTTGGCCAGCTCGCTCTTGCTCTTCCCCTCGGCGGTGGTGATCTGGGCGGTCACCCTGCCCTTCGATCGACGCAGGCTGATCCTGCACCGCTTCACCTGCCTCTGGGCCTCGCTCTACACATGGACCAATCCAGCCTGGCCCGTGCAGGTGCAGGGTCGCGAGAAGCTCGTGGACGACCGGGCCTGCGTGATGGTCGCCAATCACCTCTCGCTGCTCGACATCCTGGTGCTCTTCCGGCTCTTCAGCCATTTCAAGTGGGTTTCCAAGCTCGAGAACTTCCGCGTGCCGCTGATTGGCTGGAATATGCGACTCAACCGCTATATCCCACTGCGCCGCGGCGACAGGGTCAGCGTGTACCAGATGATGCGGCTCTGCGAGGAGACACTGGCCGGGGGCAGCTCGATCATGATGTTTCCGGAGGGCACCAGGTCGCCCCACGGTCGTCTGCGCCGCTTCAAGACCGGCGCCTTCGAGCTGGCGAAGAAGACGGGCTCTCCGATCCAGCCAATCGTGATCCGCGGTACGGCCGACGCCCTGCCCAAGCGCGGCTTCGTCCTGCAGGGTCGGCACCCGATCTCACTGACCGTGCTGGACGCGATCGCACCCGAGCGCTTCGCCGATCTCAGTGTCGAAGAGCTCACGCAGCACGTGCATGCGATCATTGCGGCAGAGACCGGTGATGCCGCTGCGCTGGAGGCCAACCCGGAGACCGCGGCGGCGACCCTCTAGAGCGATGGAAGCTGGCGCCGAATCAGCTTGCCGGAGGAAGTTCGGGGCAGCGCATCGATTCGCTGGAAGGCCGTCGGGACCTTATACGACGCGAGGCGCGCGCGGCACCAAGCTTCGAGGTCTGCATCGGAGGGCATATCGGTGCCCGCCCCCGGCACCCACCACGCCACGGGTCGCGCCCCGAGGACGTCGTCGGCCCGCGCGGCCACGCCCGCCTCCGACACGCCCGGGTGCGCACACAGCACCGCCTCGACCTCGGCCGGATAGACATTCTCGCCGCCGGAGACGATGAGATCGTCGCGCCTGTCGTGGACCTGCAGGCGGCCCTCGGCGTCGAGGCAGCCGAGATCGCCGGTTCGCAGCCAGCCGCCGGCGAGCACCTTGCGCGTCGCATCGGCGTCGCCGAGGTAGCCGCTCATCAGCGTCGGGCCGCAGACCTGGATCTCACCCGGCGCGCCGGCCGGCACGACCACACCCTGCTCGTCGACGATTCGCAGCCGGGTGGCCGGCAGTGGCTGCATGTGTCCATCCGCTGGCGCCCGCAGGTCGCCGGGCAGACGCGTGGCGACCTGTGAGGCCGCCTCGGTGAGACCGTAGGTGGGCGCCACCGGATACCCCAGCGCACGCGCCCGCTCGATCATCGGCGCCGGCGTCGGTCCGCCGCCGAGCAACACGCAGCGCAGCGACGCCGGTGCGGGACGCGGCCCGCGCGCGTCCAGCAGCGCCCCGAGCATCGTGGCGACGAGAGAGACCCCCGTAACCGCTTGCTCGTCGAGCGCCGCACTGACTGCGTGCGGGTCGAAGCGATCGTGCACGATCGCACAGCCACCACCAAGGCAGCTGCGCACGAGGATCGACAGGCCACCCACGTGGAAGAGCGGCATGCACGCGAGCCAACGGGCGCCTGCGTCCGCACCGAGCAGGATTTCCGAGGCGACCGCGCTCGCGCGCAACGCCGCGGCGGAGAGCAGAGCACCCTTGGGTCGCCCGGTCGTGCCCGACGTATAGAGCAGCGCCAAGGCGTCGAGCTGCGTCGCTACCTGCTCGACCCGCGGCATCTGCAGATTCCGGAGTCGACCCCCCGCCGTGGACGCACGTCCGATCCGACCCGCGCGCTCTGCCACCACCTCCGCGGTGTCCGCGAACGCAGCATCATGTACGAGGAGGCGCGCCCGGCCGTCGCGCAGCTGATGCACGAGCTCGTCGGATGTGAGACGCGTATTCAGCGGCAGGAGCACGGCGCCGATCGCGCGAAGCGCCCAGAGCAGATGGGCGACCTCGGGAGCATTGCCGTGCAGCATGGCCACGACATCGCCGCGACGGATCTGCATCGCCCGGATGTCCGTCGCCCAGCACGCGACCTCTTCCGCGAGTGCCCGATAGTCGACGACTTGCCCGGCGTGGATCAGCGCGGGCGCATCCGGGGAGACCTTGGCGCGGCGCTCGAGCCACGACTCCTCCCAATCGGCGAATATCGGCTCGCCGCTCAAGCCACGATCTCCAGCGGCTCGCCACACCGACAGGCCTTGACCGCATCCGGCGAGGGTTCGAGGCCGAGCCCGGGCGCGTCCGGCAGCCAGAGACGACCGTCCGCGATGCGTGGCCCCGGCGCCAGGTCTCGCTCGAAGAGCTCGCCCGTGGCCAGGCCATCCGCCGGGCGCGGCCCGGGCAGGGAAGCGGCCAGATGGGCGGCGGCGTGCACACCCACCGCCGAGTCGAGCAGGGAGGTCACGAACACGCCGCAGCCCTTCGCACTCGCGCAGACGGCCACGCGCGCCGCGGCGCGGAGACCGCCGAGCGCACCCGGCTTGAGCACGATCACGTCGGCCGCGTCCGCCTCCAACACGGAGAGCGCGCCACGCTCCGAGCTGGCCGACTCGTCGGCCGCAACGGGCATGCGGCGCGCGGCGCGCAGCCGTGCCAGGCTGGCGAGATCGTCGGCCGCGACGGGTTGCTCGATCAGCTCGGCGTCGACGGCGGCGAGCTCTCTCAGTGCGACCTCGGCCTGCGTCGGTGACCAGGCTGCATTCGCATCGAGGCGCAGCCTCGCCGCCGAGCCAATCGCCTCGCGCAGGGCATGCGCTCGCGCCAGATCGGCGCCGAGCGAATCGATGCCGATCTTCAACTTGAAGGTCGCATAGCCGAGGGCGAGCGCCTGGCGAGCGGAGGCGGCCACCTCCCCTGGCGCACGCCCCGTGCATAAAAAGCTCACCTCGAGGCTCGGCCTGGGCTCATCCCCACGCCGCGCAGCGAGCAGCGACGCCACGGTGCGATCCTCTTCGCGGGCGCGCAGATCGTGGAGCGCGAAATCGATCGCGGCGCGGGCGCCCGGCGCCTCGGGCAGCATGGCCTCGACATCGTCGAGCAGCGCGTCGAGCTCGCACGGCTCGCGTCCGAGTAGCACGCGTGCGCCGGACGCCAGCGCATCACTGCAGATCTTCTCGTCCTCCATTCCGAAGCCAAGCAGCGGGCTCGCATCCCCCCAGCCGAGATGTCCATCCGCGCTCTCGAGAGCGAGCAGCCAGCCTCTGCGCAGGGAGAGCGTCTCGTGGGCCGTCGGGATCGGGGCGCGCAGCCTGAGCGCGAAGGGCGTGATGCGCGCGCGCGCGATCCTCACAACAGCCAGCCCGCCGAGAGCAAGAGCGAGAAGATCAGTGCCAGTCGCGCCGTTTCTGCGAGCGCGGCGTTGAGCGGCGGGCCCTCCACGCTGCCGAGCAGCTTGCGTGCGAGCCGCACGGCCGCAGGCAATGTGAGCAGAGGCAGCGTGATCCAGACCGAGCGCCCGCACACGGCCCAGAGCACAGGAAGGCTGAGATAGGCAAAGGCCAGCAGAGTCACATATTCCGCACATCCGCCGCGCCGCCCCATCCGTACGGCCAGCGTGAGCTTGCCGGCACGACGATCGGTCTCGATGTCACGCACATTGTTGACCACGAGAATCGCCGTGGCCAGCGCGCCGACCGGCAGAGAGGCGAGGAGAGCATCGGGGGAGAGTGTCAGGCTCTGCACGTAGTGGGTCCCCGACACGGCGATCACACCAAAGAAGAGGAAGACCGCGACGTCTCCGAGACCCTTGTAGCCGAAGGGCCAGGGCCCGCCCGTATAGGCGAGCGCCGCAGCCACGGAGAGCAGGCCAACGGCCACGACGGGCCAGCCGGCGATGACGACCAGATAGAGACCGACCCCGGTCGCCGCAGCCAACACCCAGGCCGTTCCGATGCGCATCTGCCGAGGCGTCAGCAGTCCGAGCTGCGTGGCGCGTGGCGGGCCGATGCGATCCTCGGTGTCCGCCCCCTTCTCGAAGTCGAAGAGGTCGTTGGCGAAGTTCGACGCCAGCTGCAGCAGCAGCGCACCCGCCAGCGCCGCCAGCGCGGGGCCGGTGCGCGCGCTTCCGTCCGCGAGCGCGACCGCGCTGCCGACGGCGACGGGCGCCACCGCGATGGGCAGCGTCCGTGGCCGTGCGGCGACCAGCCACGCGCGCCACGCCGGCACGGCTGCTTGCATCACGGCCGCCATGGGAATCGCGAGAAATCCGGTTTTCGCTTCTGGTTGTACGCGTCGCGGCCCTCCTGTGCCTCCTCGTTCATATAGAAGAGCAGGGTCGCGTCGCCAGCCAGCTCCTGCAGGCCGATCTGGCCGTCGCAGTCCGCGTTCATCGAGCGCTTGATGAGCCGGATCGCCAGCGGGCTGTGCTGCAGGATCTGCCGCGCCCATGCCACGCCCGTGTCCTCGAGCTCAGCCACTGGCACCCGCGCGTTGACGAGCCCCATATCGAGTGCCTCCTGGGCGTCGTATTCTCGACACAGGAACCAGATCTCGCGCGCCTTCTTCTGACCGACGATGCGGGCCATATAGGACGATCCGAGCCCGCCGTCGAAGCTGCCCACCTTGGGTCCCGTCTGCCCAAAGCGCGCGTTGTCGGCGGCGATCGTCATATCGCAGACCAGGTGCAGAACATGGCCGCCGCCGATTGCGTAGCCCGCCACCAGCGCAATCACCGGCTTCGGGAGAAATCTGATCTGCTTCTGAACGTCGAGGATGTTGAGGCGCGGCACGCCATCCCCTCCCACGTAGCCCGCATCGCCTCGCACACTCTGATCGCCCCCCGAGCAGAAGGCCTGATCTCCTTCCCCGGTGAGGAGGACGACACCGACTTCCTGCATGTCGCGCACGCGCGCAAAGGCGTCGATCAGCTCCTTCGTGGTCTCCGGGCGGAAGGCGTTGCGCTTCTCGGGCCGGCATATCGTAATCTTCGCAATGCCATCCTCGCTCTGCTCGAAGCGGATGTCCTCGTATTCGTGGACGCTCTTCCAGGTGACACTGCTCATCGTTCGATTCTCCTGGCTCTGTTCGGAGCCGCGTTCGCGGGTTGGGATTTCACCTTCAGACTGGTCCGGTCAAGCTTCAGCGCTCGGGCCCTTCGCCGGACGGCAAAGAGAGGAAGCGCCGGACCACCCGCCCAAAAGCCTCGGGCTGCTCGAGGTGGACCGCGTGGCCGGACTGCGCCACCAACTCGAGGCGGGCGCGCGGCAGCGCCGTTGCCATCTGCTCGGCCAGGCAGCGAAATTTCTCGTCCTCATCGCCAACGACCAGCAGCACCGGCAGGTCCAGTCCCGGCAACGCGCGATGCAGCGGCGGCATGGCACCCGTCCCCATGCCGCGCAGACTCGCGGCCAGCGCATGCGGGCGGTTGCAGAGCCGCTCCGCCCGGGCGCGCGCCAGCGCGGTCTCGCCGAGGCGCTTCTGGCTGGCAAAGAGCGGGAGCGCCATCCAATCGTCGACGAATGCCTCGAGCCCCTCGTCGAGGATGCGTTGAGCCAGCGCCGCATCGGAGGCCACCCGCTCGGCCCGCGCTGCTGCGTCGGCGAGGCCAGCTGTTGCGCCGACCAGAATCAATGAGGCGACGCATGAAGGCTTCGAGACCGCGTACGAGAGCGCCACGCGACCGCCCATCGAATAGCCGAGCAGGTGCGCGCGCGGGAGGTTCAGAGCGCCTTGCACGCAGACGAGCTGCTGGGTGCAGCGCTCCATCGTGTACGCCGCGAGCTCTCGCGGCGCATCGCTCTGGCCAAAGCCCAGCAGGTCGATGCGATGCACGCGGAATTCGCCCTGCAAACTGCGCGCGATGCCCAGCATACTCTGCGTCGAGCCGGTGAATCCGTGCAGGATGAAGACATCCGGCCCCCGCCCCTCGCTCACGACGTGCAGGGCGCCGTCGGGCGTGGCGACGTGGCTCTCTTCGCACGTGCTCATGCGCTCTGCTCCACCCCGATCGCCCGCGCGGCAATGGCGATCAGCTCACGAAAGTGCTTCACGTTGGCATCGCGATCGATCGGCACCTCGACGAGATGCGCCTGCGCCTGGGGGCTCGATGCCGAGAGGCTCGCCAAAATGGCCTGGCGATAGTCGTCCCATGTCGCGACCCGCGTATATTCGAGCCCGTAGAGGTTGGCCGCGGCCTCGAAGTCGAGGCCGTGCGGCGTGCGGAAGAGCCGCTCGAAATCGACGGCCTCGCCCTGCTCCGCAACCGGTAGGAAGGAGAAGATTCCACCTCCGTCATTGTTCAGCACGATGAATGTGAGCGGCAATCCGTGAACACGCGCCGCCAGCAGACCGCCGATATCGTGAAGCATGGCCAGATCGCCGAGCAGCGCCACGACTGGACCGCGATCCGCCGCGGCCGCACCCAATGCACTCGACACCACACCATCGATCCCGTTGGCACCGCGGTTGGCGAGCACGCGCAGCGGCTTCTCGCTCGCATCGAGGAAGGCGTCCAGGTCGCGGATCGGCATCGAGCTGGCGACGAAGAGCGTCGCATCATCGGGCAGCAGGCGCGCCAGCTCACGCACCGCACGCGGCTCGAGCAGTGCCTCCTCGGAGAGCGTGGCCCGATCCACCGCGTGTGCGGCGCGCTCCGCCGCCAGCGTCCAATCGCGCGTCCAGGCGCCCCGACGCCCAGCCGGCGAGCGCTCCGCGACGGCGCGACAGAGCAGCGTCTCGTCGACGCGGACGACCCGCGAGGCAAGATGGCTCGGCTCGCTCCAACCGTCGTGGGCGTCGATCAGCCACAAATGCTCGGGCGGATGCTTCTCGAGCCACAGCCGCTGTGCCTTGCTGACCGGTGAGTCGCCCAGCCGAATCACCACGTCGGGCGCCATCGTCGAGGCGAAATCGGCATCGCGCAGCAGCAGGTCGGCCTGGGCGATGACCGGTGCAATTCCCACATGCGCTCCGCAACGCAGCCCGGAGGCAGGATCCGCCAGGATCGGCCAGCCCGCAGCGCGCGCCAACGCGGCCACCGCGGCGCTGCGCTCGGTGTCGGGCGGCAACGGACCACAGGCGACCACACCGCGCTCATGACGCACGACGAGATCCGCCAGCTCGGCGATGATCTCCTCTCCCGGCAGCTTCCGTCCGCGCGAGATGACCGTGTATGCGTGATCGCCGCGGCCCGCTTGCGCCAGCGCCTGCGCGGGTGATCTGGGCGCCGGTCTCGGCTCCGGCAGAGCCGGTGGCTCGAGTGGCTCTCGCAGCGGCCAATTCAGATGCACAGGGCCCGGCGGCGAGCCGAGCGCATCATCGACGGAGCGCGCGGCCAGTGCGCGCGCATAGCGCAGGCGCTCGGGCGTGCCGTCCGGCAGCGGCAGCTCGACGAAGCGGCGCACCGCGGCACCGTAGAGTGAAACCTGGTCGATGGTCTGGCCGGCCCCCCACCCCCGCAGCTCCGGCGGGCGATCGGCTGTCAGCACCAGGAGGGGTACGCGCGCATGGTGGGCCTCGACGACCGCTGGCAGATAGTTGGCCGCGGCCGTACCCGAGGTGCAGATGAGTGCGACCGGCCGACCGGATTGTCGCGCCAGCCCCAGAGCGAAGAACGCGGCGGATCGCTCGTCCACGATGGGCCAGAGCCTGAGTCTCGGGCAGCGCGCGGCCGCTACTGTCAGTGGCGTCGAGCGCGAGCCCGGCGAGACGACGACGTGCGCGACGCCGCCGTGCGCGAGCTCGCTGAAGAAGGCCGATACGAAGGCCGCAACACCGTGCGCATCCGCATCCGCCGGCGTGACCACGCTAGATCTCCGTCAGCGGCGCCAGCAGCGCGCGCAACTTGATGCGTGTCTCGCGCAGCTCCTGGTCGGGCTGCGAACCGCTCACGATCCCGACGCCCGCGTAGAGCCGCGCCCGCGCCCACGGCGTGGCGCGCTGCGACGAGCCGCGCTCCGGATTGCGTACGAGCCCAGAGCGCAGCGCCAGCCAGAACTCACCGCCGCCGTGCCGATCGATCCAGCCCACCGGCCCCGCATACCAGCCGCGATCGAGCCCTTCCTTTTCTGCGATCCAGCCGATCGACACTGCGCTCGGCTCGCCGGCCACCGCCGGCGTCGGATGGATCCGATCGACCAGATCGAGCACATCCGGCTTCGGACTGGCCGCCTCTGAGAGCTGCCCGCGCATCGGCGTCGCCAGATGCTGGATCCCCTCGATGCGCATCAGCTCGGGATGATTCGGCGCCTCGAGGCCGGCACAGGCGTCTTCGAGCACCGCCCGCAACGCGCGCTCGACTGCGGCGTGCTCGGCGAGATTCTTCTTGTCCTCGAGCAGCTCGCGTCCGAGTGCCTCATCCTCCTCCGGTGTGCGCCCGCGGCGCTGTGAGCCCGCGAGCGCGCAGGCCCGCACGGTGTCGCCCTCGAGCGCTACGAGCAGCTCGGGCGTTGCGGCCAGCAGCGTGTCCTCACCGTCGCCAAAGGCCAGGACGGTGCAGTGCGGGTAGATGCCGCGCAGCCGGTGCAGGAAGCCCGGCAGGTCGAATCGACCGGGGTGCTGGACCTCGAGGGAGCGCGCCAACACCACCTTCTCGAACTCGGCGTCGCGGATGCAGGCCACGGCCTCGGCGACCTGGGTGCGGAAGACTTCGTGCGGTCGATCGGCGAGCACACGGTACTCGGCGCCAGGTGGCCAGGAGCCAGCCCGTGCACCGAGTGCGCCCCCCAGGTGGGGCGACTCGTGCTCGCCCTCATCCACCCAGCGCATGCCCTCGAAGCTCCGTACCGCGGCCGATCGCTCCTCGAGCGCGGCCACCCCCTGCGTCGGCGCGGCCCCGGGCTCGATCGCCTCGACGAGCGTGCAGTAGACGTCCTCGCCGATCCGCGAGACCAGCATGCGGGGCAGAACCAGCCGCGCACCCGGGAATCGGCTCCACTCGCCTTGCGCGGCGTGGGCATCATCGAACGCGAAGCCGCCTACGAGCAGTGGTCCGGCGGCAAGCGGCGCGGCTTCCCCAGCGACGTGAACCCGCGCCATCACTTGACGCGCGCGGATTGCGGCGTCGCCGATGCGCGTTGGGCCCTCGGCCGTGAACTCGAACGATGCACCAGTGGCCGCAAGCGCCCGCTCTGCGGCGGGCTGCTCCCAGAAGAAGCGGACATCCCCCTCGGCCGCGGCCCAGACCGCGAGCGGATCACAGCCGGGCAGGCGCATCCGCCACGCCAGCCACTGCGTGGTTTGCGTCTCTTGCGCGCGCGTCCGCGCGGACTCGACGGCATCGGATATCGAGCCATCGCGATCGTTCAGCGCCATTGCACCTCCAAACGACCGGACTGCGTGTCGACCAGGGCGAGCTCCAGCTCGCGGCTCTCGCCGTCGCCGGCCAGCCGCCCCAGCGCGCGGCTGACGAGGGTCCGTTGGAAGTGCAGCGCCACCAGGCGCGCCACCTGTGGCATCAGGGCGCGAAAGGCCTCGCTGATCGCCGCCGCATCGATTTGTGTGCCAGCCGGCTTGCGGATGTGCTCATCGAAGAGGTCGATGGCCGCATCCGCAACGGACTGTATGTTGTCGGAGTGACGCACGGCGAGGGTCAGCAGCTCGTCGAGCGGGAAGCCGGCGCCCAGGATGGCCAGTGCCGCGCGAGCCATCTCGAGATCCGACTCGCCGAAGCGCTCCTCGCCATCGATGCAGAGTGGCTCCACCAGGCCTGCCGCCTGGGCGGCCTGCACCAGCGCCTCGGGCACACCGGCCTCTGCGGCCAGCTCGGCGCGGCTGAAGCTGCGCTGACCCACCCCCTCGCCCATCAGCGCCTCCAGCAGCGACTCGGCGTCGTCGCCCTGGGTCGACGCCTCGAGGACGCGCTGGATCTGGGCCAGCGTGAAGCCCTGATCGAGCAGTGAACGGATCCGCTTCAATCGACTCAGGTGCTCGTCGCCGTAGATGGCGAGCCGGCCGCGGCGCTGCGGTCTGGGGATGAGGCCACGGCCCTGATAGAAGCGCACGGTATCCACACGCACACCGGCCGCAGCGGCCAACTGCTCGACTCGATACTCCACCTATTTATTCTAAGAGTAATTACTCTCATTGTCGAATATCCGAGCTCCTGACCGATCTCGGGCTGGCGGACGGCGACACTGGCTCGGAATACGCCATCTGTCACCAGAGGAAAGCAAGCCGTGGCCATGCTGCTAAATCCCCTCGGTCCGGATTTCGTACGCGAACCGAAGATGCTCCCGCACCGCTGCGGCGCGTCGGAGCTCGCACGGCGCTACTCCGCTTGGCTGCTCGCCTCGGCCGGATTCGTCAGTGCCTTCGCGTCGTAGTAGGGCTCGAGGCGACGCAGCGCATCACCCGCCTTTGCGATCGCGTCGAGCAGGCTCTGCTGTGTATAGATGCGCTGGATCAGCCGACGGGCGTCGCGCACGAGCGAGAGCATGCGCTTGAAGATCGACAGCGTCTCGTCGTGACCCGCGCCTTTGCCGAGCTCGGAAGCAAGATGCCGAGCCTCGCTCTTCAGCAGCCGAAGTGTGTCCTTGAGCTGGTGGATCTCGTAGGCCTCACCGACTGGGGCGCCCGAGCGCATACTCATCTTGTAGAACGCGTCATAGACGTGTCTGGACTCGTCGGCGAGCTCCTTGGCAATCGCGGTGGCCCGCTCTTGGTCCCACTCGGCGAGCTCGGCGGATACGACGGCCGCGAAGCCGGCGACGAGCGCGATCGTGGTGGCCACGATCCCGAGCTGCGGGTGGATTCGGTCGGGCATGCAGGGCACTCCCTACTCCAATGATCAGAGCTCGAAGCATACCAGCGGACGTCCACGACGGTCCGGCGGCGCCAAGGGCCGACGGAAATGTGAGCACGAGTCCAGATATAGCGGCCCCCACCAAAATGAAGAGAGAGCGCACCAAGTGCTCAGCGCTCTTTATCCGTTTGCAGGTGCGCGCGCACCACCTCGGTCCATGCTTCGTAACCCTCGGCATTCATATGCAGGCCGTCGATCAGGTAGAGCGAATCCCGGGGCAGCCCGTCCTGGCCGAGCAGCGGGCTGGCCACGTCGACGTAGCCCAGGCGCTCATCCTCTGCATTGAACGCTTCGATCATTGCGTTGGCGCGCTTCATTTCGGGCCAGCGCTGCCAGCGCAGCGGAGAGGGTTTGATGGCGAGAAAGTCGATGCGCACATCCGGGAGCCTTGCACGGATGCGCTCGACCAGCACCCGCCAATCCGCGAAGACCCCCTCCGCCGTCTTGCCCGTGCCCTCGGCGAGGTCGTTATCACCTTCGTAAACCAGCACGACACTCGGCTGATATGGAGTGACGATGCGATCCACATTGTGGATCGCGTGCGACATCTGCGACCCGCCGAAACCACGGTTCAGCACCCGCAGGGGTGCCATGTCGGCCTCGAGGGTGCGCCACATCCGGATGCTCGAGCTGCCCACGAAGACGATCGCGCCCGGCGCGGGCGGCGCTTCGCGATCGGCCTCCTCGAAGGCACGGATGGCCTCCTCGAAGAATTCGGGATCCCAGGTGGCCTTCGACTGATGGTCGAGCCAGAGCCAGAAGCCGAGCGCGGCCGCCGCCAGCACGGCTGCCAGACCGATCGAGATCCGGACGATCATGCCGCGCCTCCCGGCTCCGATGATGCCGGAGTCACGTCGCCCCCGGCTCGGACGAGCCGCGCAAAGCGCGCGAGCAGTGCCCTACCGTGCGGCGCGTCTCCGCAGGCGACCCCCAGCGCATCGGGGTCGAGCCCCTCGGCGCAGAGTGCGGCCCGCCGCGCCCGCACGTAGGCGCGCGACACGTCGGCGTCGAACTCGGGATGAAACTGCACCCCCCAGGCCCGCTCGCCGACGCGGAAGGCGTGGTGGGGATCGAGGGCACTCCATGCGAGCGAGCGCACGCCGGGTGGCAGCTCGAGCACCGACTCGACGTGGCTGGCCTGCAGGCGCGCGCGCACTGGTAGAAAGCCAAGCAGCGGGTCGCCCACCGCGCGAAACGTCACGTCCACGCTGCCAATCTCACGTCCGCGCGGGTTGCGCCCGACCCGTCCGCCGAGCGCACGGGCGAGCAGCTGGTGGCCGTAGCAGATGCCGAGCACCGCAGTCCCCGCCTCCACGGCCGTCGCCAGCCAAAGAGCGGCGGCCTCACTCCACTCTTCCCGGTCGGAGACCATGGCGGAGGATCCGGTCACCACGACGCCGACACACGCCGACGGCTCGGGAAGTCTCTCCCCGCGCGCGACGTCCACCACACGTGTGGACGCGGAGCCGAGACCGGCCGCAATCCAATCCTCGAAGTCGCCGCGTCCGCGTGCGACCTCCGGCAGGGTGTCTCCGGTCTTGATCACGACGATGGGTTTCAGGCTGGCGTCCCTCCATCCGCGTGCTGGTCGAAGAAGTGGTGCATCGCGATGGCTGCGGCGGTCGCCACATTGAGCGAGTCGACCTCGGACGCCATATCGATGCGCAGGCGAATGTCCGCGGCCTCGAGCACGGCGTCGCTGAGCCCCGCTCCTTCGGTGCCAAGGATCAGTGCCGTCCTCGGCGGCAGTGGGACATCGCCCGACTCGAGCCGCTCGCCCCCGGGGTCGAGGGCGACCAGCTGGTACCCGGCGGCGCGCAGCGGCGTGAGGGCATCTCCCGGCCAATCCGCCGCGCGCGCGAACTCGACGCAGAGGGTGCCGCCCATCGAGGTTCGGATCGCCTTGCGGTAGAGGGGATCGCAGGTGCGCGGGCAGAGCACCACCGCATCGGCGCCGAACGCCATCGCGTTCCTGAACACGCCGCCGACGTTGTCGTGGTTGGTGAGCTCCTCGAGCACGACCAGCAGCGATGGCGCCGGCGCCGCGGGCGCGGCCGCGACGAGCTGCTCCAATGAGGGCTCGTCGGGCCGCGCGCAGAGCGCAAGACAACCCCGGTGCAGCTTGAAGCCCACCAGGCCCTTCAGCACTTCGTGGGAGGCGAGATAGACGGGCACCTCCTTTCCGAGCATCTCGAGCACGTCGGCCAGTGCAGCGTGCGCTGCCGGCGAGACCAGCAGGGAGAGCGGGCGGTGGGGCGAGCGCTCGATCAAGCAGCGCAGATTGACGCGCCCCTCCACGACGAAGAGGCCCTCGCGTTTGCGCAAGTTGCGATCCTTGAGGTCCGCGTAGCCCTCGACCCGCGGATCGTCCAGCGCGTCGATGGGAATCGGGGACAAGAGCTCGATTCCCGACTCAGATGCCAGCGAAGAAGTCGTTGCCCTTGTCGTCGACGATGATGAAGGCCGGGAAGTTCTCCACCTCGATGCGCCAGATCGCCTCCATCCCGAGCTCCTCGTACTCGACGACCTCGACCTTCTTGATACAGTCCTGCGCGAGGATCGCAGCGGGACCGCCCACCGAGCCCAGGTAGAAGCCGCCATGCTTCTTGCACGCATCGCGGACCACCTTCGAGCGGTTGCCCTTGGCGAGGGTCACGAAGCTACCGCCCTTCTCCATGAAGAGATCCACGTAGGAATCCATGCGTCCGGCCGTGGTCGGCCCGAAGGAGCCCGACGCGTAGCCCTCCGGCGTCTTGGCCGGCCCCGCGTAGTAGATGATGTGGTCCTTCATGTACTGCGGTAGCCCCTCGCCGCGGTCGATGCGCTCCTTGAGCTTCGCGTGCGCGATGTCGCGTGCCACGATGATCGTCCCATGCAGCGAGAGCTGGGTCGTCACCGGATGCTGGGAGAGCTCCCTGCGGATCTCGTCCATCGGCCGATCGAGGTCGATCACGACGGCATGCCCGCCCAGCTCGAGCCCCTCCGGATCGGGCAGATACTGCGCCGGCTCCGTCTCGAGCTGCTCCAGAAAGATGCCCTCCGCGTTGATCTTGCCGAGAATCTGGCGGTCCGCGGAGCAGGACACGCCCATGCCCACCGGACACGAGGCGCCGTGTCGCGGCAGCCGAATCACCCGCACGTCATGGCAGAAGTACTTGCCGCCGAATTGGGCGCCGATGCCCACGTCTCGAGTCAGCTTGAGGATGCGCTCCTCGAGGTCCGTGTCACGGAAGGCGCGACCGTACTCGTTGCCCGTCGTAGGCAGCTGGTCCAGGTATTTGCAGCTCGCGAGCTTCACCGTCTTGAGCGTGGCCTCGGCCGAGGTGCCGCCGATCACGATGGCGAGGTGGTAGGGCGGACATGCCGCGGTCCCGAGCAGCTTGATCTTCTCGGCGAAGAAGCTGATCAGGGAGTCGGGGTTGAGGAGGGCCTTCGTTTCCTGAAAGAGGAACGTCTTGTTCGCGGACCCGCCACCCTTGGTGATGAAGAGGAATCTGTACTCGTCGCCATCCACCGCAGCGATCTCGATCTGTGCCGGCAGGTTGGAGCCCGTGTTCTTCTCGTCGTACATCGTGAGGGGTGCGTTCTGCGAGTAGCGCAGGTTCTCCTCTGCGTACGATTGATAGATGCCGCGGGAGAGCGCCTCTTCGTCGCCGCCACCCGTGAAGACGTTCTGTCCCTTCTTGGCCACCACGATGGCGGTGCCCGTATCCTGACACCCGGGCAGCACCATGCCCGCCGCCACATTGGCGTTCTTCAGCAGCTCGAGGGCCACGAAGCGGTCATTGTCCGAGGCCTCCGGATCCTCGAGGATCCTTGCGAGCTGCATCAGGTGCGCGGGGCGCAGCAGGAATGAAACATCGCGCACGGCCTCGCTTGCGAGCAGCACGAGTGCTTCGGAGTCGACCTCGAGCATCGTGCGCCCGTCCCAATCCTTGGTGCGGATATGGTCGGTGCTGAGCTTGCGGTAGTGAGTCTGATCCGCACCCCGCTCGAAGATTGGCTGGAAGTGGAACTCGGGCATCTCTTTCCTCGGTCTGCTGGGTCTGGTGGTTCTGGTGGATGTCGGTCAGGCGTTGGCGGGCGGATCCCCATCGCTGCGGACGACGTAGCGGCAGATCATATCCGCGAGCTCGCGGACGATCAGGTCCGGATCTTGATCCTCGTGGCGCCTCACCAGAAGCTGCGTCGCCATCGCCTCGACGCAGTGCTGGATCAGGAATGCGGCTGCGCCGACATCGATGTCGCTGCGAAGCAGTCCGCGCCATTGCCCCACCTGCAGAAGCCGCCGCGCCCGCTCCACGCCCAGGTCCTCGATCCTGCGATAGCGCCGGCTCACCTCGGGGTCACTCTCGGCCGCCGCCAGGGCGACGAGATAGAGCGACGGGCTGTTGCGCAGGCGGTCGAAGGCGCTCATCAGCCAGCGCTGAATGGCGTAGCGGGCGTCGTTCCCGAGGAAGCGCTCGATCTCCTCCTCGCTGCGGCGCTCCGCCTCGAGCCGATCTCCGAAACGGTCGATCAGCTCGAGCAGCAGTGCTCGCTTGTCGACGAAGTGGTGGTAGACGGTCCCCACGCCCACGCCGGCCTTGCGGGCCACGTCGCCGATCGACGTCCGCTCGTAGCCCTGGCGCCCGAAGAGCGACTCCGCGGCCGCGATCAACCGCTCGCGCGTGGCGAGACCCCTCGCCTGCGGACGCCGGGGCGCATTCGGGCTCTTTTCGCTCGCGCTCGACATTGTCGGGAAGCTACCGAATTCAGCCCCCCGGCGGTCCCTTACAAAGCGCCCGATTCTCGGCCACCCTCTCGGGCGCCCACCTCGCGGCTCGGGCGCGCAGCCGGCGCGCGGGCCGGCGGAGACTGGACACACGGGGGAGGACGATGGACTACAGCGACGTGGGCTTCGAGATCCGCGGGACCAGTGCCCTGATCACCATCGACCGGCCGGATCGCCTCAACGCCTTCCGCGGGCGCACCGTCGAGGAATTGATCCACGCCTTCAAGCGCACCTGGGCGGACGATCGCATCGCGTCGGTCATCCTCACCGGAGCCGGCGAGCGCGCCTTCTGCGTCGGTGGCGACCAGAAGGAGTACCTCGAGACGGGCGGTTACGGGACGAGCGAAAACGGCCTCTTCGAGATCGAGGAGCTGCACGAAACCATCCGCGCAACCCCCAAGCCGGTGATCGCCGCCGTGAACGGCTACGCGATCGGCGGCGGGCACGTGCTGCACGTGATCTGCGATGTCAGCATCGCGGCCGACCATGCGACCTTCGGGCAAGCCGGACCGCGCGTTGGCTCCTTCGATGCCGGCTACGGAACCGCCTACCTGGCGCGCGTTGTGGGTGAGAAGCGGGCGCGAGAGATCTGGTTCTTCTGCCGCCAGTACACGGCCGATCAGGCCCACGACTGGGGGCTGGTGAACAAGATCGTTCCCGGCGATCAGCTGATCGAGGAGGCGCTGGCCTGGGGGCGCGAGATCGAGGACCTCTCGCCCTCGGCGCTCAAATTCCTGAAGCACTCCTTCAACGCGGACAGCGCCCACATCGGCGGCCAGGGAAAGCTCGCATTCGCCGGCCTCGAACACTTCGGCAAGAGCGACGAGGCCAAGGAGGGGCGGCGGGCCTTTGGCGACAAGCGCAAGCCCGACTTTTCCGGCTATCGCTAAGCCCGCCAAGCCCGCTCAATTCATGGTTGGCCCGCTGCCGGCCACTCGATAGGGAGACGACCCATGAGTCATCCGTTGCACTTCGGCGTCACGCTGCCGCAGATCAAGCGCACCTGGGACGAGTGCCGAGCCGCCGCAATCGAGTTCGACCAGCTCGGCTTCGACTCGGCCTGGGTATGCGATCACGTCTACGGCGTACCGAACCCCACGCTGCCGATCCTCGAGGCCTGGAGCGTGATCGCCGCCGCAGCGGCGGTCACCGAACGCATCCAGCTCGGCACGTTGGTCACGCCGCCCTTCTTCCGCAATCCGGCCATGCTCGCCAAGCAGGTCGCCACCATCGACCACATCGCGGGCGGTCGCATCATCATGGGCCTCGGCGCCGGCTGGTTCCAGCCCGAGTTCGAACAATACGGCAACCCCTTCCCGTCGCTGGGCGAACGCATGCGCGGACTCGACGAGTGCGTGCAGATCCTGAAGAGCATGTGGACGGAGGAGACCACCACCTTCCTCGGCAAGCATTTCCGCGTCCAGGACGCGCGCTGCGAACCAAAGCCGCCGCGGCGAACGCCGATCCTGATCGGCGGCACGGGCGAGAAGGTGTTGATGGGTATCGCGGCACGACACGGCGACATCTGGAACAACATGGCCATCACCCAGGCACAGCTCGGCCCCAAGATCGAGGCACTGCAACGTCGCTGTGACGAGGTCGGCCGTGACCCCGCGGAGATCCAGATCTCGCAGCAATGCGTCGTGATCATCGAGGAGACCGAGGACGCGGCGAAGACCGCCCTCGGCAAGGCGACCAAGGTCTATGCTGGCCACATGGGCGCCGGCCTCGAGGAGCACGGCATCTGGGGTACGCCCGAGCGTGTCGCCGAGTGTATCGAGCGTCATCGCGCGCTCGGCTGCAGCGGCTTTCTGATCGAGTTCTTCGGCCGTGATACGCGCCCCCCGGCGCAGCTCTTCGCCGAGCAGGTGATGCCCCGTCTGGCCGGCTGAGCGCGGCCAGGCAGCTCGTGGGCACGGCCGATCGAGCGTCCAATCCAGATCTGCGGCGTCATCGACGCGGCCCGGGGCGGCGCTGGCGCCGTGGTCTTCGTCGATGTGCGAGCGAAACGGCATCGCGCGCGCCGAGGCAAAGATCAGCGGAACGCCCCCAGCCGTTTGCCTGGGGGGTGTTCCTGCGTTCGAGAGTCGAAAGTCTGCATACCCCCAGGAATCGGGCCCGTGCAGCGACACAGAGAGAGCATTTCAGGCATGTGCGCGGCCATCCGAAGAATTCAGGCATCGACATCGCTCGCGAGGCCGGAGATTCCGGCCCGCGGGTGTCCCCGGCGGGGTATCGACACACTTTCGAGCATCCGAGCATCTCCCTGTTATCATTGAGTTTTATGACTCTTCCCTGGAAATCCGTTCGGCCCCTTGTGTGTCTTCTACTCACCCTGCCCGCACTGCTGTGGGCAGGGACCTCCGCTGCACTGGCGGGCAGCACACTCAGCTGCTCCCGCGTGCCCGAGCTGACACGCACTTATCTGCACAAGCACATCAGCTTCCACTACGTCAACGACGAGCTGCGCCAGCGCGTCGTCGATTCCTATGTGAGGCGCGTGGATCCCTCGCGAAGCCTCTTCCTTGCCTCCGAGATCGAGGCGCTGAAGCTGCGCCTGCGCGGAACGATCCAGGACGTGCGCGAGGGCGACTGCACGACGCTTGAGCAGATCCACACCGATCTGATCGCGCGCTACGAACGTATGGAGGCATTCGTCAAGGCGCTGCTGGCCGATCCGGACTATCAGCTCGACAGGGACGCCGTCCTGATCATCGACCCCGAGAAGCGATCCTGGCCGCAGACCGACGAGCAACGCAGCCAGCTGGTGACCAAGCTCGTCCACTTCCAGATATCCAACTATTTGAGCTCGGACATGGACATGCCGGAGGCCAAGGAGAAGCTGGCCCACCGCTACGAGCTGATGAGCAAGCGGCTGAGCGAGAAGACCTCCGAGGACCTCTACGCCGGCTATCTGGACTCGTTCGCGACCGCCCTCGATCCGCACTCCAACTATCTCTCGCACGACGTGCTCGAAGATTTCCAGATCAGCATGGAGCTCTCGCTCGATGGAATCGGCGTCGCGCTCTCGTCTCGCGACGGCTACTCGGTGGTCGAGAAGGTGATCCCGGGCGGTGCGGCCGACGGACTCGACGTGCTCGAGCCCAAGGACAAGATCATCGCCGTTGCACAGGACGGCGAAGAGCCCGTCGACATCATCGATATGGACCTGCGCGACGTCGTGCGTCTGATCCGCGGCAAGCGCGGCACGAAGGTGCACCTCACGATCCTGCGCCAGGCCGAAACCACTGAGCGCTTCCGGGTCTCCATCGTGCGCGACAAGATCAGCCTCGAGGAGCAGGCCGCCAAGCTGCGTTTCGAGGATGTGGTGATCGAAGGTGAGAAGAAGAAGATCGCCATCCTCGAGCTGCCCTCCTTCTACGGCGGCCGGAATCCCGGCGAGCGCCAGAGCTCGAACGATGTCGAGAAACTGCTCGAGAAGGCCCGCAAAGCCAAGGCAGACGGCTTGATCCTGGACCTCTCGCGCAATGGCGGCGGGCTGCTCGAGAACTCCGTGGAGATCACGGGATTCTTCATCAAGAAGGGCGGAGTCGTCGCCGTGAAGGACACCTTCTCGAAGGTGCAGGTCTTGAAGGATCGCGATGCGAACATCCTTTGGGACCTTCCAATGGTGGTGCTGACGTCTCGTGTGAGCGCCTCGGCATCCGAGATCGTGGCCGGTGCCCTCAAGGACTACCGTCGCGCCGTCATCGTCGGCGACGGGCATACTTTCGGAAAGGGCACCGTGCAGAGCATGGTGCCGCTGCCGGAGGGACTTGGCGCCCTCAAGGTCACGACGGCGCTCTTCTTCCGGCCCGGAGGCAAGTCGACCCAGCACGAAGGTGTCCACTCGGACGTGGTGGTGCCCTCGATCTTCGGCACGGACGACTTCGGCGAGATGCATCAGACCTACTCACTCCCGAGCCAATCCATCGACGCCTTCGTCGACGACGATGATGTTCCGAGCCTCGACAGCAGCCAGGACGGGGCGCCCTGGGTGGCCGTCACGCCGGAGATCCTCGCGGAGCTCTCACGGCGTTCGGCCGCGCGCGTGGCCGAGGATCAGGAGCTGATTGACGTCCAGGAGCGCATCGCCAAGGCAGAGGAGCGCAATGGCGTGGTGCATCTCGAAGAGCTGATGAAGGAGCAGGCCGAGGAGGAGCAGGAGGAGATCGCCAAGAACGGCGGCTCCGAGACCGAGGGAGCTGAGGAGAATCCTGAATCTTCCAGCGCCGACACGGCATCCGACGATTCAGAAGTGCTCTCGGCCCAACAGCTCGAGGCCATCCGGATTCTCTCCGATCTGATCCAGCTCACCAGCTAGAGCGCCATCCAGGCAAGCCGAAACCCCGCGTCCCAAGCCTATCTCCCCAAGCCAAGGAAAAGATTCATGAGTCTCGATGAGGCCACTCGTTCGCGCATCAGTGAGCTGGTGGAGAGCAAGGAAGTCGTCCTCTTCATGAAGGGCAACCCACAGTCGCCGCAGTGTGGGTTCTCGGCGCGCGTGGTGAAGATCCTCGACGCCTACCTGCCCGAATACTCGACATTGGACGTACTCTCGAATCCCGACATCCGCGAGGGCCTCAAGAGCTACTCGTCCTGGCCGACGATTCCGCAGCTCTATGTCCGCGGCGAGTTCATCGGCGGCTGCGACATCATCACCGAGATGTCCGAGTCGGGTGAGCTCTTCGAGGCGCTCGGCGTGGAGCCACCGCCCGAGGTCGTTCCCACCCTCCACATCACGGACAAGGCCGCTGCCGGCTTGCGCCAGGCCGCCGAGCAGAATGCGTCGGGAGCCGGCCAGCAGCTTCGTCTTTCCGTCAGCACCAGCTTCGAGAGCGCCCTCTCCGTCGGATCGAAGGCCAAGCTCGACATCGAGGTCGAGTCGAATGGTGTGACGCTCCTGGTCGACCGGCTGAGCGCACAGCGCGCCGAGGGCATCACGATCGACATCATCGATACGCCGCGTGGACCCGGCTTCAAGGTCGACAACCCGAATGCGCCCAGCAAGGGTGAGCTCTCGGTCCAGGATCTGAAGCAACTCCTCGACACGGATGAGAAGTTCGAGCTGCTCGACGTACGCACTCCACGCGAGTTCGAGACCGCTCGCATCGAGGGCGCACACCTGCTGGACGAAGCAGAGTACGAGCGCATCCAGGCCCTGCCCAAAGACACGAAGATCGTTCTCTTCTGCCATCATGGCCCGCGCGGTGCGAACATGGCCGATCAACTACTCGCTGCTGGCTTCACCAACGTTCACAACGTTGTGGGCGGCATCGAGGCGTGGTCGGACGAGATCGACGCCAGCGTGCCTCGTTACTGACGCCGCGCCGGCCAAAAAGCCGAAATGGCGATTCACGTGACGGGCGGTAGCGGAGCGAGCGAGGTCGTCGAGGCGATTCGAGGCTCCATCCTCGAGGCGATCCCGAACGCCGAGGTCAGGGTGTCGACCGGCGGACCGGGGCACTTCGAGATCCGCGTTGAGTCACCGGTCTTCGAGGGCCAGAGGCGCGTCCAGCAGCAGCAGCTCGTCTACGGCGCCATCGCCCACCTGATGGCCGGCAGCGACGCACCGGTCCATGCTGTCGACCGTCTGGAGTGCGTGTCGCCCTAGCCCCGCGCCACCCAGACCGGACTTGACGAGCCGCCATGATGGAGGCGACCCTCGCTCACTCGAAGCGCGGAGCGTTCAGGAGGCGCGCGCATGAGCGGCTCGGATCTGCATCGGCCGATCACCCACTCCGAGTTGGTGGTCAACTCACTCAAACGCTGGCCAGACCGCCAGGCCTTCCGCCAGGACGGGCGAAGCTGGACCTACGCGGAGAGCGCCGACCTGTTGGCGCGGTTCGCGAGAGTCCTCCAGGAACGCGGCCTCGAGCCGGGACAGGGCGTGGGCGTGCTCTCGCCGAATCGGCCCGAGGTCTGGCTCTCGCAGAATGGAGCGTGCATCGCGGGCGGTCGCTACACCGCCCTGCATCCGATGGGCTCGCTCTCCGACCACGAGTATGCGTGCAACGAGGCCGAACTCCGCCTGCTCTGCGTGGACCCCGCGTATGCCAGTCGGGCGGGCGAGCTGCTCGCGGCCTGCCCCTCGGTCGAGGGCGTGCTCAGCTTCGGTCCCGCCGAGGTGGGCGACGACCTGCTCGCGCTGGCGGCGGGCGTCGGCCCCGTTCTGCTCGAGCCCGGTCCACTGGCGCCCGACGATACGTCCTGGCTGCTCTACACGGGCGGCACGACCGGCGTCCCCAAGGCGGCGGAGCTACCGGAGGCCGCCGTCGCCCAAATGGCGCTGGCGGTGTCATCGGGCTGGGACCTCCCCAAGCAGCGGCGCTACCTGGCCTGCGCACCCATCACCCACGCGGCCGGCATGCTGATCACGCCGACTCTGATGTCCGGGGGCTGCGTGATTCTGCAGCGCAGCTTCGATCCCGCACGCTGGCTGGCAGACATCGTGGCCGAGCGCGCAACCCTCACACTGCTGGTCCCGACGATGATCTACGCCCTACTCGATCAGCCGGGACTCGACGGCACCGACTTCTCGCTCCTGGAGTCGATCATGTACGGCGCATCGCCGATGTCGCCGGCGCGCCTCGTGGAGGGGATCGAGCGAATCGGTCCCGTCTTCGCGCAGCTCTACGGGCAGACCGAGTGCGGGGGCGTGGCCACCAGCCTCTGGCGCGAGCACCACGACGTCAAGAATCTCGAGCGGCTGGCCTCATGTGGCCTCGCCATGCCGAATGCGCGCGTCGAGATCCTGGGCGAGGACGGCCGTCGCCTACCCGACGGCGAGGCCGGCGAGATCTGCGTGCAGGGCCCGTGTGTGATGAAGGGCTACTTCAAGCAGCCCGAGCTCACGGCCGAGACGCTCGTCGATGGCTGGCTGCATACGGGCGACATAGCCGTGCGCGACGACGAGGGCTTCTTCACCATCGTCGACCGAAAGAAGGACATGATCGTCTCCGGCGGCTTCAACGTCTTTCCGCGCGAGATCGAGGATGTGCTCTCGACGCATCCGACCGTCTCCACCGTGGCTGTGATTGGCGTACCCGACGAGAAATGGGGCGAGGCCGTCAAGGCCATCGTGGTGCCGCGACCGGGTGCATCCATCGATGCCGAGGTGCTGATCGAGCTGGTAAAGAAGCGCAAGGGCTCGATCTACGCGCCCAAGACCGTGGACGTGGTCGAGGCACTACCGCTGACGGCGGTGGGCAAGGCGGACAAGAAGGTGCTTCGTGCCCAGTACTGGGGGGACGCCAAGCGGGGGGTACACTAGCCGGCCGGCCACCTACTCGGCCTGGCCGGGATCCGGGCGTGGAAGCAGCTTCACTTCGCGCAGCGGCGGAAGCATCGCTACGTCGGTCCGATTGCTCTCGTGCGCCCTGTCGATGAGGAACTTCATCGTGACGTCCAGGTCGTCCTGAATCCGGGGGAAGGGCCGGAGCGGCTCCGTCAGCGGCCGGGTGAAGTCGTCCCAATGGATTGGGATCACCAGGCTCGGCTGCACACTCTCGACGACCTGATCGTAATAGTCATCGCGATAGGCATCGTCGCGACCGCCCAGCCCCCCCACACCCAGCAGGACCACATCGAATTTCTTTCCTGAAAGCGCGCCCGGTCGCCAGCCGGCGCTGCCCTGCACGAGGATCGTCCCGCTCTCCGGATGTGCGATGGCGACGCTGAAGCTCCCTCCATCGAGATAGTCGAGGGCCGGGGCGGGCGGCACGAGAGGCTCGGTGATCTCGCCCATCGCCATACCGTGCGGAAAGTGCTCGGACTCGAAGAGCGTGACGACGAAGCCGCCGTAGCGCAGATCCTCGCCCGGTTCGGGTACCACGATCTGATCCGAGGAAAGACCCCAGCCGCGGCTCACGTTGGCCGTGGACTCGGAGCCGACGACGACGGCGCCTGTGCGCTTGGCCACCTCCGGCGCGTCCATGACGTGGTCGAAATGCGAGTGTACGACGATGACGGCGGCGGCCCTCTCGACCCCGGCTCGCTCCAGCTCGGCCGCGATCACCAGGGGGTCGGGCTCCACCTCGCCCACCAGCATCGTGAGCAGCCCAGGGCGCGTGAAGAAGCCGTCGACGAGAATCGTGGTTTCGCGGTCGCGGATCACCAGGGTCGAGACGCCGAAGAAGGTGATGCGCACCTCTCCGTCGCCGATCGGAAGCTTGGCCGGCGGCAGCTCGAGAGCCCTCCAGCGTTCGAGATCGGGCCGATCGTTCAGCACGCGCACGACCCCAAAGGCGACGAGCAGCAAGAGCGCGACGATCGCAATTCCGATCTTCCGAAGCATCCGCCCTCCCCCTCTGCTCTACACCTCGCCGCCCGCGTCAGGGTGGATGTCGAAGCTACAGAAGCTTGCCCTGGCCATCCTCGTCGATCTCGGGCGCAGCCGTCCTGTGTTTCGCGGCGGCCTTGCCAGCGGGCGCCTTCGCGCCCGCCTTCTTGAGCGTCAGCTTGGAGACGGGCTTCGGGGCCAGGCGCGCGCCGCGCGCCGTCGGGCTCGTGGGCTGGAGATCCGACAAATCGTAGGTCGCACTCTTCAAGCGCTGGCGCTTCGCCGGCACGAAGGCCAGATTCAGCTTGCCCGCCTGGCTCGCGGCGAGCAGGAGGTCGACGCGGCCCTGCTTGCCCTTGATGGATTACAGTGAACTCGACACCCTTGTCCGGATCGAAGAGCTCACAGTAGATGAGCTTGCCGGTAAAGAGAATCTTTCCGGGAGGCGGCATCACGCGGTAGCTGCCGTCCGATGAGATGGCAAGGATGAGGTCGTACTCACTCACCGTCAGCTTGAACATATCCCCACGCACATCCGTACCAAAGAAGCCCGACTCCTTGTCGTAGGCGACCTTGATGTTCTGCCTCGCGACGGACTTCTTGTCGACGGCCTTGATACGGGTGATCTCCGTGCGCCGGCGATAGCGTTCGCCGTACTTCTCGAGCAGCCCCTGCACGTAGGCGATGGCGGTCTTCTTCATGTTGCGGAGCTTGCCATCCACCACCTTGATCTTGGCCTCGACCTCGTCGATATCCTTGCGGTTCTTCTCGATGTCATAGGCAGAGATGCGGCGGATGCGGATCTCGAGCAGGCGCCTTACGTCGTCGGCCACCATCGGCCGGACGAAGAGCTTCTTGTACTTCGCCATGCCCTTCATTACGGCGGTGCGTACCGCCTCGTCGGTGGTCTTGTCCTCGATCTCCTTGTAAACACGCTTCTCGACGAAAATCTGCTCGAGAGTGAGCCAGTGTTGACGATCCAGCAGCTGCTCGCGCTCGTATTCGAACTCTGCCTTGAGCTGGGCCTTCAGCTCCTCGGTGAGCGTCACGATGATTTCCGTAATCGTGAGCTGAACCGGCTTGCGGTTGCGGATGACGGTCACGTTGGAGGAGACCGAGACCGAGCAATCCGAGTAGGCGTAGAGCTGCGGGACGAGCTCCTTAGGCGTGACACCACGCGCCAGCGTCAGCTCGATCTCCACCTTATCGGTGGTGAAATCGTCGATGGAGGCGATCTTCACCCGGCCCTTCTGGGCGGCGGCCTCGATGGACGCAATGATGCTCTCCGTGGTCGTGCCATAGGGGATCTCGGTGATCACGACGTGCTTCTTGTCCCGCACCTCGACGCGTGCTCGTACCTCCACCTTGCCCCGACCATCGTCGTAGGCGTCGACGTCGACCAGGCCGCCCTGCGGAAAGTCCGGAAAGAGCTCGACCTGCTTGCCTTCGAGCACGGCGATCTGCGCCTGCCAGAGCTCGCAGAGATTGTGGGGCAGTAGCTTCGTGGCCATGCCCACCGCAATGCCCTCGGTACCGAGCATCAACACCACGGGTAGCTTCGACGGCAGGAAGACGGGCTCCTCGCTGCGCCCGTCGTAGCTGTCGACAAACTCGGTCAGCGGCTTGTGGAAGAGCGTCTCGAGCGCGAGGTCGGTGAGTCGACACTCGATGTAACGGGCGGCGGCGGCCGGGTGGCCTGTGTAGAGATTGCCGAAGTTTCCCTGCCGCTCGATGAAGTAGTCCTTATTCGCCAACACCACGAGCGCGTCGCCGATCGAGGCGTCGCCATGTGGGTGGAGCTTCATCGTCTCACCGATCACATTGGCCACCTTGTGGAAGCGGCCGTCGCTCATGCTGAAGAGCGTGTGCAGGATGCGCCGCTGCACTGGCTTGAGCCCATCGCGCAGATCCGGAATGGCACGGTCCAGCACGAAGTAGCTGGAGTACTCCAGGAAGTTCTGCTGCATGAGGGACTCGAGCTGGGCCATGGCGTCGTCGCTCCCCTAAGCCACATCCGTCAGCAGATTCTCGACGATGAACTCGCGACGTGCCGGCGTATTCTTGCCCATGAAGAAGTCGAGCGTCTTGGCTACTTCACCGATGTTCTTGACGCTGACGGGCAAGAGCCGCATATCGTCCCCGATGAACTGCCCGAACTCCTTGGGGCTGATCTCGCCGAGGCCCTTGAA
>JAFDDH010000386.1 GCA_019310975.1 Deltaproteobacteria bacterium
GGCCCGCCGGCAAGGGAAATGCTCCCGCGGCTGCGGCACTCGTTCCACCGCCGCCCGACCTGACCGGCCCGAGGCCCGCTCACCTGCGCGGAATTCCCAGGCGCGCGATCATCGAGAACGGAAGCCCAAGGTCCGCGATGGCCGCCTGGAAGGGCGTGCTCTCGGCCGAGGAACTCGAGGCCGTCTACGACTTCGTACATGAGATGCACGGGCATATACGCCCAGACGCGGGACCTGGGCGTGGACGCCAGGGGCGCACGTCGAACTGAACGGGATTCAATGGAGCGCGAGACCGGGCACGCGAGCCGGAACGCAGCTTGAATGTTCTATCCGCGACAGGGTTCATGCAGCGTGAGCGGAGGCATAACTCGTGCCGCCGGGCAGGTACTCCGCCGTGGTACACTGGGCGGCTGAGCTGTCCAATGAGTCAATGAGCGAGAGTCACACCCGTCGTATGCTCCCTCAACTACGCCTCGCGGCCATCGTTTTCTGCCTTGCAGCGAGCCTCACTAGCATCGTCGCGTGGCGACTCTCCATTGCGGATGCAGAGGCGGTCCGCTTGGAGACATCCCGAGCTCTGCGGGCTGCGACCGAAGAGCTGCGCACGCAGACCCGCGCGGAGATCCACTCACTCGAAAGGATGGCGCGTCGCTGGGAGCGCCGGGGTGGCGTCCCGCGAGCCGAGTGGGAGGCCGATGCCGCTGAGTATCTGCAGAGCATCGAATACCTCCAGGCCATAGAGTGGGCGGACCGCGAGAATGTCGTCCGATGGGTCATCCCGCTGGCTGGCAATGAGGCAGTGGTCGGTCTCGACCTCGATTTCGAGGACGCGCGCCGGGCGGCGGCGGAGGAGGCTCGCAGCCTCCATCAGCCCGTCGCGTCCACGCCGATCGCCCTCGTGCAGGGCGAGATGGGCCTCCTTCTCTTCGTCCCCATCGTCTCGGCAAACACCTTCGAGGGCTATATCGTGGGGGTCCACAGGATCGGTCGGATGCTCGGTCTGCTGTTGGCCAATACGTCGAAGGACTTCGTGATCGTCGTCGACGCCGGCGCCGAACCCCTTTGGGTGCGAGGCCGTCCTGAAGATCTCGCGACTCCCTGGACTGTGGCGGATGAAGTGGAGATCGCCGGCAAGACGTGGCGCATTCAGGTCTCGCCTACGCCAGAACGCGTCGCATCGCTTCGATTCGGGTGGCCGCACATCACCGGCATCGGTGGGCTGGCGTTTGCGGGTCTGCTCTCGGTGGCCGCGATGTTGTGGAGTAGAAGCCGGGCGCAGGCCAGCGATGCGATCGAGGGCAATCGTCAGCTTCAAGCTGAGATCGTTGCGCGTGGCCAGGTCGAAGAGTCGCTGCGCCGTCAGAAGGACGAGGTGGAGGCCATCTACATGGCCCACCCC
Source organism: Deltaproteobacteria bacterium (assembly GCA_019310975.1). GTDB lineage: Bacteria > Myxococcota_A > UBA9160 > UBA9160 > UBA4427 > JAFDDH01. The sequence continues at coordinate 1,400 of JAFDDH010000386.1, forward strand.
GACTTGATCTTCTCGATGGATGCCAACTGGCAGGTGCTCGAGTATCACGGTTCCGACGAGGACCTCTACGTTCCTGCCAGCGAGTTCGTTGGTAAGGACATGCGAACGATCCTTCCGCCCTCCGCGGTCGAGCCGCTGGAGCGCGCGCATGCAGACGCGGTCGAGACGGGCCGAACCTCGATCACCGAGTACGTGCTCCCGATCGGCGAGAAACTTCGACATTTCGAGGCGCGGATGGTGGTGGGAGGCGACGGCCGGATTCTGGTGTTGATTCGCGACATCGACGAGCGCGCGCAGGCGGAGGCCGTCCGCCGGCGTTTCGTCGAGATCTTGCAGAGCACGACGGACTTCGTCGCGATCGCCGATACGAAAGCACACCTCACATTCATCAATCGGGCGGGTCGGGAGCTGTTGGGCATCGGCGACGACGAAGAGCTGTCGAGCATCCGCCTAACGCGCATGTCTAAAGACTGGAAGGTGTTGGTAGAGGAGGCCCTGCCCATTGCTCTCCGAGACGGGGCCTGGTCGGGTGAATCCACGCTTCTCGGCCGCAACGGCGAAAGCATCCCCGTTAATCAGGTCATCATCGCCCACAGGAGCAATTCTGAGGGTGAGTCAAACGAGGTGGAGTTCTATTCGATGATCGCCCGCGACGCACGCCCTGAGCGCGCGGCAGAGCGCGAACGACTCACGCTCGAGACTCGATTCCAAGAGGCACAGCGTCGTGAGAGCATGGGCGTGCTCGCGGGCGGCATCGCGCACGATTTCAACAACCTGCTCGTCTCGATGCTCGGCAATGCCGACCTCGCATTGGCGGACCTCCCCGCCTCTGCTCCCGGGCGAACCGAGCTCGAGCAGATCAAGAAGGCAGCCCTTCGCGCAGCGGATCTCTGTAACCAGATGCTGGCCTATTCGGGTGGGGGCCTCTTCCAGATTCGAACCTTCGACCTGTCCGAGCTGACCCGCGATATGCGGAGTCTGCTCGAGGTAGCGATTCGACCGGGAATCGATGTCACGATGAGCTCCCCGAAGGAACCGGTCAATGTTCGCGGCGATATCAACCAGATCCGCCAGATCGTGATGAACCTGATCACGAATGCGGCCGAGTCATTCGGCGACGAGCCGGGGCAGATCGAAATTCGCACATCGCTGTTGGCGGCGACGCGCGAGAACCTCGAGCGCTATGAGCTGGACTTGCAGCTCGATCCAAGGCTATACGCAGTGCTGGAGGTCATCGACACGGGCTGCGGGATGGACGAGGAGACTCGCCGTAAAATCTTCGATCCGTTCTTTTCGACCAAGTTCACCGGGCGAGGGCTGGGGCTCTCATCGGTGATTGGAATTGCCGACCGACACGAAGGCGCCATCCATGTGAAGAGCGTGCCTGGAGCGGGCACGACGTTCACGGTGCTGCTTCCGAGCGCTCTCGATGCAGTCGAGCGGCTCGACCCCGAATCACCGAGTGCGCTAGAGCCATCGACCCAGATGCACGACCTTCGGATCCTGGTGGTCGACGACGACCCCTCGGTTCGAAATGTGGCGTGCAGGATGCTCGCCTTGTCGAACTTCCGAGTCGACGAGGCCTCCAGTGGGGCCGGCGCACTGGAGTATCTGGCCGGCGCGGCCGACGGATCGTGCATCGTTCTGCTCGACGTCACGATGCCGGAAATGGACGGCTATGCGACGGCGCGCGAGATTCGCAAGCGCTTCCCGCTCACCCGGATGCTGCTCTCGAGCGGCTATAGCGATCTCGCTGCCAGCAGGTCGGCAAGCACAATGGACGAGCTGGTGGACGGGTTCATTCAGAAGCCCTACACGCGCGCAGCACTGGTG
>JAFDDH010000387.1 GCA_019310975.1 Deltaproteobacteria bacterium
CGTTCGTGCTGCCCGTGGCATCGGCCTCTAGATCCAAGAGCGATTCGGTCCCGACCTCGTAGGCATATCGCCAGCGACCGGTCTCGTCGATGGCGCCGTAGTCGGTACCGTGATCGATCGGGCTCGTGGCGCCGATCACGGGGCTGGGCCGCACTTCTCGCAGCGAGGACAGCACATAGCGGCGATTCTCCCAAAAGAGAGTGCGCCCGGGGATAGAGCCATCGTCGCCGCGCAAGAGGGGCGAAAGATCCACGCCGTCGACCGTCTCACGGAGCTCGGCGCCGGCCAGAGCCGCCAGCGTCGGATACAGGTCCAACGAGCTCACGACCTGATCGACGCGAGGTGGGGTGGCTTCACCGGGCACGCGCATCAGGAAGGGTACGCGCGTGCCGCCCTCGAAGAACTGGGTCTTGCCACCGAGCAGGGGCCGGTTGTGGCGCGTTTCGGGTGAGCCGTTGTCGCTGATGAAGACGACCACCGTCCGATCGCTTTGCCCCGTCGCACGGAGAGCTTCGAGGATGCGCCCGATGCCCGCGTCCATCGCCCCGATCAGCTCTCGATAGGCAGTGACACCATCGCCTTGCGTCGCCCCGCCAGGCTGCCCCGGTGGTTCGATCGGCTCGTGGGGGGCGAAGTACCAGAGATTGATCAACCAGGGCCGCTCGGTGGAAGCGGACTCGATCAGCCGGATCGTCTCTTCGGTCAGGATCTCCGTGAGATGGCCTTCATAGGGCTTCGGGCTTCCCTCGTCTCGAACGAGACGAGGATCGTGGTAACCGGGACCATTTGGCGTCAGCGAACGCGCATGCAGGAAGCCGAAGAACGTGTCGAAGCCCTGGGCGTTCGGTCGTACCGAGGCCGGCTGGCTCCCGATGTGCCATTTGCCCACGTGATGAGTCACGTAGCCACGATCATGGAGAAGCTCCGGCAGGGTCGTGATTTCGCTAGGTAACCCTCTTGGGGGGTAGCGGAAGCCGAAGCGTTGAGGATAGCGGCCCGTGAGCAGCGATGCGCGAGTTGGCGAACAGACCGCGCCCGCCGTGTAGAAGCGGTCGAAGCGCGTGCTCTCAGCGGCCAGTCGATCGAGATTCGAGGTTGAATCATCGTCACGTGCCTCCGCGGGCAGATCATCGAAGCCGAGATCATCAGCCACGATCAGCAGGATGTTGGGCGGGCGCACAGGCTCTTCACCAGCGCATGCTAGAAGTAGCAACAGGAGCGGAACGAGGAGGAGGGTGCTCGGGCGATCACCCCGAGAGCGAAGCGCGGGGGGTACGATCGGAACCGGTCGCCTCACGACAATCGAACTCCCTTGTGGCGAAGATCCGAAGATGGGCCCCGGTGGCTCGCGGGTCGCGCGCGAATTCCTGGGTTAGTCTAACACCCCGTGAACTCGACGCGTAAGAGGATCGTTCAATTTCTGCGTGGCCAGAGCGCGGCGGAGCCGGAAGGTTGTTGACGCAAGGAATCGAGCCCGAGCGTCCGCGCGACGTCGGCAGCCATACCCGACATCGAACCTGGATGGCCGTCCTCTGCGCCGTGGGTCTCGTCGTGCCGACGCTTCTCGGCTGTGGCCTGGAGCCGAGCCGCAACATCGTCGTGATCACCCTCGACACCACCCGGGCGGATCGTCTTGGCAGCTATGGCAACCGCGATGGTCTGACGCCCAACGCCGACGCGGTGGCCGCGGAGGCCAACGTCTTCGAGCATTGCGTCGCACCGATGGGAACGACGTCCCCTTCTCATGCGACGCTCTTCACCGGCCTGAACCCGACCGAGCATGCCGTGAGGTCGAATCGCGATCGGCTTCCCGATTCGATTCCCACGTTGGCGGCAGAGCTGCAGAAGGCGGGCTATACCACCGGTGCTTTCGTCAGCCTGCGTTCCATGATCCAGACCGCTGGCCTGGATCGAGGCTTCGACCACGTCGATCGCTTCGAGCCGAAGCCCGGGGGCAAGCGCGGCCTCACCAGCCTGGTGCGGGAAGGCGCCGCCACCCTGGCGTCGGCGCAATCTTGGTTCGAGAGCGTGAAGCAAGAAGGGCGGCAGCCCTTTTTCGCCTGGCTGCACTACTACGAGCCCCACTCGCCCTACGTTCCTTCCCCCTACTCGCGCGAGATGCTGAAGGACTACCGCGGAAAGTTCGCCGATGGCGTGGGCGTCATGGTCTTCGGCAACGGGAGGTGGATGGACTCCGAGCAGGAGACCCGAGCGCTCGGTGTCCTCTATGATGGGCGCGTGCAAGTCGCGGACCAGCTCGTCGGCGAGTTGCTCGAAGGGTTGCGGGAGCTCTACCTGCTCGATGACGCCATCGTCGTGATCACGGCCGACCACGGCCAGGCGCTCGGGGATCATGGATTACCCGGTCATGGGCGCGGCATGTGGCAGTCCATCCTCGAGGTGCCCTGCCTGATCTGGGACGGTCGGGATCGCCGACCGTATCGGATCAGCGAGCGCGTCGGACTGATCGATTTGACGCCGACTCTGCTCGAGCTGGCCGGCCTCCCGGCCCTCCCGAACGTCTCCGGGCGCTCCCTGGTGCCGGCGCTGCGCGGAGATACGCTCTCGCCGGGCCGCTATTACGCGAGCACCAAGGTCGTGGCCTCGAACAAGGCGCGCGCGCCCGTCGAGATCGATCCACGAAAGCCCTACGAGATCGCGATCTACGAAGGCGACCTGAAGCTCATGCACGGCGACGCCGGAACGGCGCTCTTCGATCTGAGCCGGGACCCGTTCGAGCAATCACCACTTCCCGTGTCGACGAGGGGCAACGCCTACGAGAGGCTCTTCGCCCTGGTCCAAGATCATTTCGGCGAGGAGGGGACCTCGGCAGACGTGGCTCCTTCGAAGGATTTCCCGGAGGAGGTCCTCGAGGGTCTTCGGGCCCTCGGCTACACCGACTGATCCGGAGCCTGCTCGTCGCGGCCCTTCGATCGACTCGCGCGTCCACGACGCGTTCGGAAACCGGCTGACCCGCTCATAGGGACAGATCCTGGCTCGGATCGAGAGGCCCTATCGGCTGCGCTGCCAGCCTGCAGGCCGTGTTCGAATCACCTTCGCCGGAACCCCCAACACTGTGGTATTGGCGGTTGGCGGGGGGGGCTCGAGCGCGCAGGCATCAGACGCGGCCGCGCGACTCGCCCGTCACGATGGCCCGCCCGATCAGGTGCGCGAGGCGAAGTGGCTCCGGGAGCTGGGCCTTGCGCAGTGTCGATCGCACCATCTCGGTCGC
>JAFDDH010000153.1 GCA_019310975.1 Deltaproteobacteria bacterium
ACCACGGGGACGCCGAGCTCGCGCAGCACGGGTCGGGCCTGGTCGAAGTCGAAGGCGAGCCAATCACTCCCGAGGCCCTCGGCGTGAATCAGCCGAAGTGCGTCCTCCAGGTAGCGACCCGGATCGCTGGGCACACTGATCTGTGGAATCCCCAGCGCGTGCGCGACATTCTGCGCACAGTCGAACTCGATCTCCCCGGGGACCCCCATCGTGACGGCTGCGCGGATCTCGTAGCCGTCCCGCTCGAGAAGTCCAGCCAGCGTCCTCGAGTCCAGGCCACCCGAGAGCATGAGAGCGACGCCCGCCCCCTCCCCCACTGGGTAGACGGGTCGCAACGCGTGAAGCGCGCGCTCCATCAACTCGTCGGCCTGCCCGGGGTCGAAGACCTCCTCGCCCACAGCCACCGGGCACGATTGGAAAGCATGCGGCCGCGATCCCAACTCGGCAATCATCGCCGCCCCCGCGTCGAGGCGCCGGACGCCACGCCAAAGGGTGTGACCCCTGGAGCCGTGGGCCAGCAGCAGAAGCGTGGTCACACCCCGCGGATCCAGCTCGGATCGGAACCTTGGCAGGTGTCGAAGTAGAGAGGGACTGGTGGCGAAATGCAGTCGTTCGCCGTCAATCCAATGGTAGATGGGAAAGAGCCCGAGATGGTCACCGCCGAGGCAGACACTGCCGTCCGCGAGTTGGGCGATCGCAAAGTAGTACCCGCCGAAGATCGCAATCGAGGCGGGGTTCTGCTCTGCGTTCTCCAGCACGTACTCGGCCGCGCTCTCTGGACCTTCCTCGTCGCGCTCGACGTGACCGATGACGAGGCACCATCCACCTCGCTCGGAGCGCGCCTGACTGATCGGGGCCGTCGGTGCAGCACGCCAGTCGATGGCGATCGGGCCCGTACGAGCGCGACCCGCCGAGAGTCCATCGACGACCTGGAGATCGGCGATCGACTTCGCGGGTGGTTCGCGCTGCGCGACCCGGCCGAAGTCCACGCATCCGATCAAGCTGGCCATTGCAATCCTCCATCACTCCGCCACCTGCAATAGGATGACACACCGCAGCCCGAGCGCTGGAATATTCAGTGAAAGAGGCGCGAGCGGGCTGGCGGTCGGCACGTGACACTGCTGTATCGTAGAGACACTACACTTGCACGCGCCGGATGCCTCCGGTGAGAGGAGAGGAGAGGCCGTACCATGTCGACACCCGAAGCACGAGCCGAGCGGGAAGCCTTTGTCTCGAACGCCCTCGAGGCGAGTGTGCGGGTCGGGCTGATCGCGCTGCTGGCGTTCTATTCGCTCCAGATCATCAGGCCCTTCGTGGCACCCGTGCTCTGGGGTGTCGTGATTGCGATCTCGACGCGCTCGTTCTACCTACGTCTCGAAGGCGCCGTGGGAGGCCGCAGCTCTCTGGCCGCGACCATCTTCGCGCTGGTCGGCCTCGGTCTCGTAATCGGCCCGAGCGTCGCGCTGATGGGCACGATCGTCGGTGGCGTCGAGGAGCTCGCACTCACGGTCGAGAACAGCCAGGCGATGGTGCCACCGCCACCCGAGCAGGTCGCTGGCTGGCCCCTCGTCGGCCCGACCATCGACCGATTCTGGAGCCTCGCCTCAGACAACCTGGAGGCCGCGCTGCAGACCATCGACTCGCAGCTCGCGACCGCGGCGCTGTGGATCCTGAACGCAGCGGCCGGCGCGGGTCTCGGGGTGTTGCTCTTCGCACTCTCGATCGTGATCGCCGCCGCACTTCACACCAAAGCGGAAGCCGGCGGCCGCGTTGCCCAGGCGGCGGCGCGACGCGTGGCCGGGGATCGCGGTCCCGCCCTGACGAGCCTCGCGGAGTCGACGATCCGCGGCGTGACGCGCGGCGTGCTCGGCGTGGCCCTGATCCAGGCTCTGGCGTCGGGCATCGGTATGCTGGCGCTCGACGTCCCCGCTGCGGGTCTCTGGGCGCTGATGGTTCTGGTGATGGCCGTCATGCAGCTGCCGACCCTGCTGCTGCTGCTGCCGATTGCGATCTACGTGTTCAGCTATGCGAGCACGCTGCCCGCCGTGCTCTTCTTGATCTGGAGTCTGCTGACGCGCTCGGAGGCTTTGCGAGCATCGGCCTGATCGGACTCTTCGTCGGGCCAATCGTCGTCGCCGTGGGCTACACGCTGCTCGGAGCGTGGATCGAGCTCGACGAAGAGACGCTCGAAGAGGAGGCCACGGCGGGAGAGACGTGAGCCGACCGATTCCGAAACGGGCTAGAGCAGACTGACGATGCCCTCGACCGCCCCGTCGAGCTGCTCGAGCAGCCGCTCGCGTAGCCGCACCTTCTGCACCTTGCCCGAGCCGGTCATCGGCACCTGGCCGGCGCGCAGGATCAGGAGCGCGCGCGGTCGCTTGTAGCCCGGTAGCGATTCGGCGTAGTGGGACTGCAACGCGCCGACATCGGGCCCGGCCCCCTCGGACACCACGATCGCGGCGCCAACTGCCTCGCCCTCCGCGCCGGCCGGAATCGGGAAGGCGTGCGCGGCCTCGACGCCCTTGGCCTGGACCAGCTTCATCTCGATCTCGGCGGGGCTCACGTTGATGCCCCCGGTCTTGATCATGTCCTTGATGCGCTGGTTGAAGTGAACGTGACCTCGCTCGTCGATGTGACCGAGGTCGCCGGTGTGGAAGAAGCCCTCGGCGTCGAAAGTCTCGGCCGGATCGATCTTGTAGTAGCGGCGCATCACGGAGGGGCCCTTCACGCAGAGCTCGCCCTCCTCGCCATCCCCCAGGCGCTCGCCCGTCTCGGGATCCACGATCTTCATCGCGTTGCCCGGCATCAGCGGCCCGTTGCTGGTGATGCGCGTCTTCAGTGGCTCGTCACCGCGCGTGCACGAGAAGGCGGTGCATGTCTCCGTAAGGCCGTACATGTTCACGCCGCCGATTCCATCCTTGGGCGGGCCGCCGAGCATCGCATCGAAGGGGGCGGTGCCCTTGTGGAGCAGTGAGTGATCGCGCTCGTTCCAATCCGGGTGCGCGGTCAACGCCCCCAGCTGATGGGCCCAGAGGTGCCAGGTCGTGGCGCGCTCGCGCTCGATCAGCGCGAGCGCCGGCCCGGGGTCGAAAGCGGGCTGCAGGATCAGCGATCCGCCATGCGAGAACGTGCCGAGCATGACATTGATGCAGCCCGCAGAGAAGAAGAGCGGGAAGTAGAACCAGACTACGTCCTCGCACTCGAGTAGCTGGTACTCCCCGATCCGCCAGCCATTGCCGGCGACGGCGCCATGTGTCTGCAGCACACCCTTGGGCCGAGCCGTCGTACCCGAGGTGTAGAGCAGGTAGCAATCGTCCTCGGGATCGACCTGCAGAGCCAGCTGATCGACGAGATCGGCGCTCACTTCGTCGGCGCCGGCGCAGAAGTCGGACCACGACTGCACGCCCGTCGGCAGCGCGTCGCCGCCGAAGACCACGACGCGACGCAGCGCCGGCAGCGAGGCGCAGCGAAGCGCACCCGAGCGACCCGCTTCGATCTCAGGGGCCGTGGCGCGGAGCATTGCCAGATAGTCGTTCCCAAGAAAGCTCGCCGACATGAAGAGCTGCGCGACATCGGCGTGACGCAGCTGCCAGGCGAGATCGTCCTGCTTGCTGAAGGTACTGACTGGAACGAGCAACGCACCCAGCCCGGTGGCCGCGAGCGCGAGCTCGATCCACTCGGGCCGGTTCTCCATCAACAGACCGACGCGCGTCCCCTTGCCGACCCCACTCGCCACCATTGCGCGCGCGCGCAGCTCTACCCGCTCGGCCAGCTCGGCATACGTCCAGCGCTCGTCCATCGTGATGAGTGCAGTCCGCTCGCCGTGCGCCAGGGCGGCTCGCGAGAAGAGCTCGGGAAGGGTCTGCGGTGCTTCGTTCATTCGGCTCCACGGCGGGGCGAATGCGCCGCCCAGCTCAGATCAGGATGCCCGCCTCGACGAGCCGGGCGATCTCGTCGTCGGGCAGCCGCATGATCTGCTTGAATACGTAGTCATTGTGCTCGCCTAGCTGCGGCGTCGGGCGCTGCAGGGCGGGCGGTGTCGCATCGAGTGGCCAGGGTGTGCTGTAGACGCGGCACGGATCCCAGCCCTCGAAATCGTGCTGCAGGACGAGCTCGCGGGCCACGAAGTGCGGATGGACGTTGCGCTCGTCGAGATCCAGCAGCGGTGCGGCGGGAACACCCGCCGCCGTGAGCTCCTCGAACGCGGCGTCTCGCGCCTGGCCCCCGCACCAGTCCCGGATGACCTGCTCGATCTCCTCGGCCCGCGAGCGGCGGATGGATACATCACCCAGCGCCGCATCCGACGCCCAGTCGTCGCGCCCGATCACGCCGCAGAGCGCGCGCCACTCGTCGGGATTGCGTACGGCGAGGGCCACCCACTGCTCCTCGCCCTCGGCTGCGAAGAGGCCGTGCGGGAAGTGGGCGACGTGCAGGTTGCCACGCGGCCCGGCGGTGCGGCCATTCAGCTGCTGGTCGAGGAGCGCGAAGCCGAGACCGCTGGTCGCCGAGTCGATCTGGCTCACATCGACGAGTTGGCCCTCACCGGTACGATCGCGATGATGCAATGCGATCAACGCACCGGCGGCCGCCTGGATCGCCATACTCGTATCACCCAGGCCGAAGGGCAGCAGCCCGGTGGAGACATCCGTATCGGGATAACCCACCATCAGCTCGAGACCCGAGTAGCCGGTTGCAATCGAGGCGAAGCCGCGCATCCCTCGCAGTGGGCCCGCCTGGCCCGCCATGCTCATCGACACACAGATGATGTCCGGCTTCTCCTTCACGATGTCGTCGTAGCCGACACCGTTCTTCGCCATCACTCCGGCTGCGAAATTATCCATCACGATGTCGGACTCGCGGGCCAGCTTGCGCAGCAGCGCGGCGCCCTCGGGCTTGGCGACGTTGATGGTCACGGACTTCTTGCTGCGGTTGTTGTGGCAAAAGAACCAAGACGTGTAGTCGAGGAAACGCATCAGGTCCTGGCGCTTGCTGGTCTCGACACGAATCACCTCGGCACCCATATCGGCCAGCACCTGGCCGGCCATCGGTCCCGCCCAATTCCAACCGAAGTCGAGCACGCGCACGCCCTCGAGTGCGGCCGCGCGACGATTTCCCGCATCGAGCTTGCGCGCATCCGGTGGCGACTTGGCGAAGAGCTCGGCGTCCGCATCGAGGGTGGGACCGCGCGACGCCACCACGGTGGGCGTCTTCGCAAGCTGGTAGCCCGGCTTGGGGATGCGTGCGAGCTGATCGCCGAGCTCGAGCTCAGCAAAGGTCTCGCGGAAGGCGAACTGCGGACTCTCGAGCACCTCGTCGGTACGCTGGGCGACGCCGAGCACGATGTTCTCAGCCATCGCCATCTCGAGCAGCTCGGCACGCGTGTAGTCCATCAGCCAGGCGCGAAAGTGCTTGTCGGCGGGCTTGGCGTCGACCAGGCCGAGATAGATCGAGTTGCCCGCCTGCCCCTCCTTCGACCACCTGGGATTGCCCATCAGCGCCAGGAAGGCCTCCCACTGCTTGGGGGTCTGGCTCGCGATACACACGAAGCCGTCCTTGCAGGCAAAGAAGCCGGTGGGATAGGGGGAGCCCTTCATCACCATACCGCGCTGGCCCCATTTGGAGCCGTTCTTGGCACCGACGTGGTGCATGCCGCCCACCTGGTAGGCCATCACGTGCGCAGTCGACACATCGACGCCCTGTCCCTGGCCAGATTGGTCGCGCTCCCGCAGCGCGCAGAGCGCCGCGCAGAAGGCGTGGTAAGCCGCCTGCTGATCGGCCTGGTCGTAGGGGATGCGCAAGGGCTCGCGCTCGGGCATGCCGAGGCCCATCGGAAGCGAGCTCGCCGCCTGCGCGGTGAGGTCCGTTCCCGGCCTGTCCTTCCACGGACCACTGCGCCCATTGGCCGAGATCGATACCACGACGAGGTGCGGATGCCGCTCGCGCAAGCGATCCGCTGCGAGACCGAACTCCGCGTACTCGGCCGGCTCGCTGTTCTCGATGAAGACATCCGCAGCGGCCAAGAGGCCATGCAGACGTTCGAGCTGTTCCGGATCGGAGAGATCGGCAACGAGGCCCTGCTTGCCCGCATTGAGGTAGTGGAAGAGTCCACTCTGCTCATTGTCCGGCGTGTCGGCCGGGAAGGGACCGACGCTCCGCGACGGGTCGCCCCCCGGTGGCTCCAGCTTGATCACCTCGGCGCCGAGATCAGCAAAGAGACGCGCACACAGGGGCGCCGAGACCTGGCGACCGTATTCGACCACGCGGAGATCCTCGAGCGCCCCCATCACGCGCCCTGCTGGGTCGGCAGCTGAACCGTCATCTCGCCATCGGTGGTGCGCTGGTCACGCGGATGGCTCTGCGTCCAGATCCGGAGATCCACGAGGTGCTCGCCCTCTTCCACCCGTTTGCCACTGACCTCGGCGTGCAGGCGGACGGCATCCCCCTGCCAGTGGAAGCCACGGAACTGACAGCTGAGCTTGCGGATTCTGCCGTGGTCGCCGATCCAGTTGTGGACCAGCTGGGTGAGCCAGTTGAGGCGCTCGAAGCCGGCCTCGTAGGCGCCCGGCATGCCCAGGTACTTCTGGCAACGCTCGTTCGTCCAGTGGATCGCGACCGGCGGCTCCGGGACGCCCTCCTCGTTCTTGATCGGCAGACGTGGCGAACGCTCCCACAGCTTCATGGCCAGCTCGTGGCCAACGAACCAGCCGAAGGCCCCGAAGGCCATCTCGAAGGCAATCTTGCTGGTGAGCGTAACGGGACCCTTGATGATGTAGGGCAGCACGTCACCCACCTCGACGTCTTCGAAATAGAGCGGATCGGCGCCGCGGCGATTCTTCAGGTTCTGCTGGCGGTATTCCTCCCAGACGCCCTCGAGCTCCTCGTCGGTCCACATATGGCGCTCGATGCCAGCGTACTTGCTCTCCTTCTTGGCCCCGGTGCGCGAGAAGCGGTGCCAGGAGGTGCGGTAGGTGCCGACGTACTCGTCCTGCATCGAGCGCACCTCTGTCGCATAGTTCTGCACGGCCGCCCGACCGCCAGCGAATTTGCTGTCCTCGATGATGTAGACGTCCTCGAGGGTGGTGACCGATTTGACCACCTCGTCGGCGTACATCGGTCGCGCCCAGTCGTACTCGACACCGCGCCAGATCGTGTGGCAGCCGGGAAATCCGTCGGTGGCGCCGTTCACCGTCTCCGCGTAGCAGAGCGTGGCGGGCGGGGCGATGATGCGGCCCCAGGGCGACTCGGCGGCGTATTGCTCCTTGTGGTAGAGCGGATTCATATCGGCGAAGCCGCGCGCGAAGCGGCCAACGGTCTCCTTGCTCATGGCGAAGAAGGAGTGCTTGGGCGGCTCCTTCGGGGCGTCCTTCTCGTCGTGCGATGCACGCGTCATGCTGCCGCGAATCGTGCGCGGCACACCCTTGCGCTCGAGCAGCCGCGCAAAGCTCGCGTCGGTGATTTCACCCCAAACCTCGCCTTCGCTCAGATCTGCCATTTCCTAGTCTTCCTCCAGATTCAAGAAGCGTGCGACATTGTCGTAGAGCACGGCCCGCTTCGTCTTTTCTGCGATGTCGAGCTCGAGGAACTCGCGCTTGCAGCGCTCGAGGCCGAGACCGTTGGTGCCGAAGAGCACCTTGTCTCTACCCCGCCCCGAGTCCATGAATTTCACCAATCGATCGTCGAGACTCTTCGCGTAGTAGGCGGAAATATCCCCGTAGACATTGGGATGGCGCCAGAGCATCGAGCACCACTCGTCCACCCATGGCCAGCCCGTGTGCGAGAGATTGATGCGCAGATCCGGGAAGTCGATCGCGACATCGTCAGCCAGCATCGGTCGCCCGCAGTCCGAGGGCAGCACTTCGGCCGAGTGTCCCACCTGGAAGCCGACAGCGATATCGAGCTCGACGCACTTCTGATAGAGGGGATAGAAGCGCCGATCGTTGGGCGCCAAACCGAAGGAGAGCGGGTGGAACCAGACGTATTTGAAGCCGAGCTCCTTCACGCCACGCTCGACGTCTGCAACGCTCTCGCCGATGTGAAAGGGGCTGTAGCTCGCTGCACCGACGATGCGCCCGCCGGTCTCCTTCACCGCCTCACCGATCGGGTCCATCGGATAGTTCATGATGAAGTCGTGGTGGTAGTGGTAGGACCACATCTTCGTCGCGCACACTGCAATATGCTTGTAGCCGAGCTCGTCCATGTCGGCGACGCACTCGGCCGGCGATCCATGGCCGCTGAGCATGCCCGTGCCTCCACCGGACTTCTTCTTGCTCTCTTTCCCGTTGTGCTTCGCCTTCTTCTCGTCGTCGCCATCCTTCTTCGGCGACTGCGTGAGCTTGCGAAAGGTCGTCTGGAGCATGATCTGGAACTCACGGAACTCGAAGGGATTGCCCGCGAGGTCGCGCCGGATCTCCAGGATGTGGTTCATGATGTCGATGGACGGGTAGTCGCGAAGCTCGCTGCTCATCAGATCTCCATTCCCACCTTGGCGCCATGCAGCGTCGCTTCCGCCAGCGGTCGTGGTACCCAGGCGGATCCGACCAGGAATAGTTGCGCGCTCGTCCCCGCCGCATGCTGGTTTTCTCTGAGTGCGTAGTAGAGCGATGCGTCCGGCACCGATCCGTAGACCAACACGACGGTATCGAAGCCGTCGAATGCGTGCGTGCGGCCGCCGAAGGACGAGACGAATTCCATCTTGCCCCCATTCAAACCCGCCAGCCGCAGGCCCGTATGAATCCGCACATCCTTCTCGGCGAGCTGGGTCATCACCGGCCCGATCGTATAGCGATCGATCTGGGCGCCAATCTGCGTCCACTTGTGGAAGATCTCTACATTCCGGCCGGTCTCGGCAATGTAGTCGGCGACATTCGGCGTCTCGAAGTGATCCTCCTGGGAGACCACGGCTACGCGGTCGCCGAGCTCGGCATTCCCCGCCAGCACATCCCAGCCCTGTACGACGTTCGCGCCCTCCACGCCGGGCGTATCGGGCCAGCGCGGTCTGGAACCGGTCGCGCACGCGATTGCGTCGGGCGCCTGCGCCAGGATCTCGTCCAGTCCGGGCTCGACCCCGAGCCGCACGTCCACAGCGTAGCGATCGAGCTCCGCCTGCTGGAAGAGCGTGAAGTCATCGAAGGCGTCGCGCCCGGGCGCCCGGGCCGCTAGCGCGAGCTGGCCACCGAGCTGGCTCGCCTTCTCGAAGAGAACGACGTCATGGCCGCGCTTCGCCGCCACCCGGGCCGTCTCGAGACCGGCCGGACCGCCGCCCACGACGACCAGACGCCTGCGCTCCTCGGCAGGCTTGTAAGTCATGGCGAAGTGCAGCTCGTTGCCAACCTCGGGATTCACGGAACAGGTCGGCTTCTTGAACATATCCGGTGCGTCATTGCGGATCGTCTGCCCGATGCAGCGATTGCAGCCAATGCAGCGGCGAATCTCCGAGACCCGTCCCTCGCGCGCCTTGTTGGCGAACTCCGGGTCCGCGATTCCGGCACGCGTCATCCCGACGAGGTCCGCGCAGCCCTCAGCGAGCAGCTGCTCCGCAATGCCGGGATCGTTCACACGCCCCGAGAAGAGGATGGCAATACCCTCGAGATCCGCCTTCAGGGCCTTGCCGACCTCGCGGTAGATGGCGTGGCCGTAGTACGAGGGCTGCACGTAGGAGGGACTGCCCCAGCTGTGGCCGACATCGACGTTCACGAAGTCGAGGGTCTTCGATCCCGCCACATGGTCCATCATCTCGCGGAACTCGAGCAGATCGTAGCCGCCCTCGCGCGACTCCTGACCGTTGACACGGATGCCGAGCGCCATACCGTCGCCGATCGTCTGCTTGACGGCCACGAGCACTTCGGAGAGAAATTTCGTGCGAGCGGCCGTTCCGCCCCCCCAGCCGTCCGTACGCTGATTCGTCGCCGGTGAGAGGAACGTCTGGGGCAACGTCTCGTGCGCGCAGTGGATCTCGATGCCATCGACACCCGCCTTCATGAACTCGGCGGCCGCCTTCGGATAGGTGCCGATGATCTGGGCGATCTCGCCCTCGTCGAGCTCGTGAGGAATCCAGTCGTAGGCCTCGACGAGGGGCAGCGATGACGCCGCCAGCGTGAAGTTCAAATAGGTGAGCTGGCAGACCACCACCGAGCCCGCTGCGTGCACGACGTCGCAGAACTTGCGCAGATTGTCCACGAAGCCGGGCATCGCGTAGATCGGCACGCGAAACGATCCACTGCCTGGCATGAACTCATCTGCTGCCTCGGCTGGCATCGGCGAATTCAATAGAAATGTCTCACCGCCGATCCAACCGGTACCCCCTCGCGCCTTGGCGCTGTGGTGGGCGATGAAGGCATCGTCGACGAAGCCCGGCATCTGTGCGGCACCGATCGTATTCGTGGTCTCGCAGATGCGATTCGGCACGCGCATCGGCCCCACGTCGATCGGAGAGAAGAGTCGCTCGTAGGATGTGCTGACACTCGCCATCGCGTCAGCTCCTCGGCTCACGGGCGGAGTGCACGCCCTCGCGCTCCATGTAGCTCGCCACGCGATCGCGATGGAAATCCGCGTCACCCAGCGTCGCCGCGCCACTGCGCGCGCGGCGCAAATAGAGGTGTACGTCGTACTCCCACGTAAATCCGACGCCACCGTGCAGCTGCAACGCCGACTCGCTGGCCGCCACGGCCGCGTCGCCGAGCCAGGCCTTGGCGGCACTGGCCAGTGCGGAGGCGTTGTCGCGACCCTCATCGAGGGCCAGCCCGGCCGCGTAGACGAGGCTGCGGCCGATCTCGACGTCCACCGCACAATCCGCCAGGCGGTGGCTCACCGCTTGGAAGGTGCCGATCGGGCGACCAAATTGGATCCGCTCGCTGACATAGCCCGCGGTCGTCTCGAGCGACGCCCCGGCGACACCGAGCAGGTCCGCCGCAGCGAGCAGAACCCACACGTCCCAGACCTGGCATAGTGTCGACTCGGCGTTCGAGGCACCGCCGAGCAACGCCGCTTCCGGCACACTCACGGCGTCGAAGACGACCTCCGAGATCGCCTGGGCGTCGAGGCGGCGCATCGGCTCGATCGAGACGCCCGCGGCGTCGGCGGGCACCCGCAGCAGGCCCGGGCCGTGCGGCGTTCGTGCTGCGACGAGAAGCATGTCGGCGGAGGCCGCGTCGGGTACCAGGATCTTCGTCCCACTGAGCGTGAACTCGTCGCCCCGCTGCGTGGCGACGAGCGACACCGCATCCGGCCCCCATTCGCCAGCTGGCTCGTCGAGGGCGATCGTCACGTGAAGGCGACCATCCAGGATCGGCCCGAGCAGCTCCTCACGTGCCCCCGCGTCCTGCGACCGCTCGACCGCAATCGCCGCGATCAGCGAAGACTGGAAGGGACCGGGGAGCAGCCCGCGTCCGGCCTCTTCGGCCAACACCGCGGCCGTGACGAAGTCGCCCTCGATGCCCCCGACATCCTCGGGCGCCGCCACGCCGAGCCAGCCCATCGAGACGATCTCCTTCCAGACATCGTCGTCGATCGTGGCCGGCATCGCGTCGAGAGCGGCGCGCATACGATCCGCTGGCCAGCGTTCGGCCAGGAACTCGCGCGCCACCTGCTGCAGGGCGACCTGTTCTTCGGAGAGATCGAA
>JAFDDH010000154.1 GCA_019310975.1 Deltaproteobacteria bacterium
GGCGCGGGCGAGCATCTCGGGCTCCTCTTCGAGGAAGCGCACCTGGCAGCGCAGGCCGGCCGGTACACTCTGGTCCGGGTTCGGAAGACCGAGCCGGGCTCCGAACGTGCCGCTCGGCCCGTCGATGACCCGGTCGACGATCTCCACCTCGGCCATCAATCTCTTGCCCCCGCTGGCTTCGGCGAAGACCTCCGCGCGCATTCCGGGCTCGATCCTGCCGAACATCGCAGCCGGCAGGATCACCTCGACCCGAAGTGGATCCACCTGTGCGATGCGTAGGATCGTCTCCTCGTCGACCACCTCGCCGGGGGACATCCGGCGATCGACCACGTAGCCCGAGATCGGGCTTCGAATCGTATGACGGTCGAGTGCTGCCTGAGCCTGCGCGAGCTGGAGCTGCTTGAGGTGATGATCGTTCCTGGCTCGCTTTACGTCGAGGTGGGCGAGCAGCGCTTCGGTCTCGACCTGATCCTTGGCCTCCACCGACAATGACCTGCCATTGAAGAGCTTGCGGGCGCGGCTACGGCGCTTCTTCTGGAGCAGGAGGTTGGCTTTGCTCGACTCGATGTCATCGTTGCGCCTGGCCTGCTCTTCGGCGAGGCGGACCGTGGCGTGCTCGACGCTGGATTCCAGCCTCGCCACGACCTGGTCGGTCTCGACGTAGTCGGCGCGCTCGACCGTGATCTCCGAGATGAGCCCTGTGATCGAGCTACCGATCTCGACCACCTCGGCAGGAGCGATCATGCAGTCGAAGTCCAGGAGCCCGTCGATTGGTGGTGGCGGCGACAGGTCGCTCGCCGCTGCGAGGGGGAGCTCTTCGCTCTCTGTCTCGGGAGGACGAGAATCGATTTCCGCCGCATCGCCTTCGCCCGGAACGCCCGCCTCCGAACCCGGCGTGCGCTGGTAGCGCGCGAGTGCAGGCAGCACCGCCACGCCCACCGCCACGAAGGCAAGGATGCCACCCATCGCAACGAGCCAGCGCTTCCAACCTTGATGCGACGCTTCCATCAGCGACTATTCCCTACGAGACGAGAAGGCCATCAGATCTGCGAACGCACGCTCCGCCTCCATCAGGCGCAGGCGCATCAGAGCCGTGCGTCTCTCTTCGACCATCTGGGCGACGCGCGTAAGCCAATTCCCAAGGGGTGGGCGCGCGAGCCCGCGCCGCAGCAGGCTGTGCGCAAGAGCGGGCAGATGCATCACGAGCAGTGGGTCCTCGAGCGAAACGATCTGCTCGTAGCTTCCCGGCGCGCCCTGCCGGCCACTTCGCCCGAAGAGCTGCCGGTCGATGCGTCTCGCATCCGCGAGCTCGGTGGAGATCACCGCCAGCCCACCGGCGTCCTCAACCCCAGGGCCCAGTGCGATGTCGGTCCCGCGGCCCGCCATGCGGGTCGCCACCGTGATGCGTCCGGCCTCCCCGGCGCGCATGACGATCGCCGCTTCCTCGGCGTCCTGACTGGCGCTGAGAACCTGATGCGGGAGGCCGGCTCGCCTCAGCCTTGCACTGAGTCGCTCGGACGCCGCAACATCCGATGTGCCGACCAGGACGGCGCAGCCCGCCCGGTGCAGCTCCGCGACACGCTCCACCGCAGCCTGCCAGCGCGCCTCGTCGCTCGGCACCAAGCTGCGACCGATGGCACGACGCCTGGAGGGCAGTCGAGTCGGGACCGTGACCATGCGCAGGCCGTAAATGCTCCACAGCTCCCGGGCGACCTCACGAGCCGTTCCGGTCATTCCGCCGAGCCGCAGATAGCGCTGGAAGAAGCGCTGATAGCTGATGCGGGCAATCGTCTCGCGCTGGGGCGAGAGTGCGATCCCCTCCTTGGCCTCGATCAGAGCATGCACGTCGCCCTCGAACGAGCGATCGGGGGCGCGGCGTCCGGTCGGCAGGTCGATGATATGGATCGCGTCGTCGCGGACCAGGTAGTGCCGATCGCGTTCGTAGAGGTGATCGGCAGCCAGTGCCCGCTGCACCCACTCGATTCGGCGCCGTTCGCTGGCAAGCGCGCCCTTGCGGTTCTTTGCGAGCTCCGCGAGGCGCTTGCGTCCGTGGTCATTGAGCTCCACCTCCGCCCGCCGTGCGTGAACCTGATAGTCTCGGTGCTCCTCGAGCGAGCGCGCAAGGGCGAGTGCGTCATGGACGAGTGCTTCGTCGACGGGTGAGCCCGGACGCGAGAGGATCAGTGGGGTGCCTGCATCGTCGATGAGGACACTATCCGCCTCGTCGACGAGCCCGAAGCAGAGACCGCGAAGAACGGGTCCCTCCTCGTCCCGGCCGTGTCCGGCCAGGAGTTCTGCAGACAGACCGCGGTCGCCGGCACCCTCGAGGCGATCGCGCAGGTAGTCGAAAGCGACCTGCTTGCCCGTCACGTATGTGATATCGCACGCATAGGCTCGTCGACGGTCGACCCTTTCGGGCTCCTCCTCGATGACGCGCGAGACCGTCAGCCCCAGCCGTTCGAAGACCGGCGCCATCGCTTCTGCGTCGCGTGCAACCAGATAGTCGTTGGCGGTGATCACGTGCACGGGAATTCCGGCCAGCGCCGCGACCGAGGCTGGCAGGGTCGCTGTGAGTGTCTTGCCCTCTCCGGTCTCGAGCTCTGCCAGGCCTTCGTGCAGCATCACCCAGCCCCCGTAGAGCTGGACGTCGTAGTGGGATAGTCCGAGGCTGCGTCGAGACGCCTCGCGAGTCAACGCGAAGCCCCGGCGCAGGAGTGCATCCTGCAGCCCGCGCCGATACAGCGCCCGGCGCAGCTCGAAGACGGCCTCGTCGAAGGCCGCGTCACTGCATGCTTCGAGATCCGAACCCGCCGCGTCGACGCTTCGCGCGAAGCGCGAAAGCGTGCGCGGGCCGACACGTCTCGCCACACGCGCGATGCCGATCGCGGCGCGCAAGGCGCGATCGAGGGCGGCCGGGGCCCTGTCCTGTCGCTCGGGATGGCGACCGAGGACGATGCCGGGCCGATCGCCGCGTGCCGAGATCGGGCGCTTGGCCGAGAACTTCGACTCGAGCTGGTCGTGGGGGCTCCTAGACATTGAGTCGTCTCAGGAAAAGGCGGCGAAGTGATCGATACGCGCGCCGACCGATGGGCTCCGACCCGTGATCGAAGCGCACGTAGACGCGCTGGCCCGCGCCCAGAGTCTCGACGGTTGTAGGCAGGCGCAGGTCGAATTGAAATACCGGTTCGAGGGTTTGCAGACCTTCCGGATCCATCGGGTCGACCGCGAAGCGGCCTCCGCCATCGGTTCCGAGGGCACGAGAAGGAAGCTGGTTCGTTGCGGCGGGTATTTCTCGTTCCAGCTCCGCCGGTACCACAGTGCCAAGGTCATGCGCGAGCCGAACCCAGACGCGGGACCTTCGCTCGCGAAGCAGGCCAATATCCTCCTGGGTGACGATCACCCTCGCGGTGGTGGATGCAAGATCCACCACGTAGGCCACGACCTCTCCCTGCTCGATCCTGAGGCCGACGAGGTCCTTGCCGCCCGCGATCACGAAGGTGCCTGCAGCCGGGCTGCGGATGAGCACCGCACCGGCGCGTTCGCGCGCGCGCGCAAGCTCGGCTTCGGTTGCGGCGAGCTGCGCTCGCGTGACCTCGGCCTGGACGCGGTTCGTTCGCGCCAGAGCGTGGGCTCGGATGCGAAGCTCGCGCCGATCCGCTTCGAGCACGCGCACGCGGGCCTCGATCGTGGGATCGCGCGTGCGGATGAGTGGATCTCCGAGCTCAACCTCGGAGTGAAGCGGCGCGAGCACCTCGACCACGAAGCCGTCGGCGCCGGCGCGAACGTGGGCGTGCTCGGGCAGCCAGATCACCCCCTCAGTCCGCGTCGTCAGCGGCAGTGGCACGACGAGGACGAGCAGCAAGCCGGCGGCAAGACCGGCCAGTGCGCCCGAGAGAGCGCGGCCACGACCGTCGCCCAGGCTGGGGTCCGTGAGAACGAAGGCGGCCTGCTTCGCCACCGGGACCACGATGCGCAGAAAGAGAGTCGCCAGGGCGAGTCCGATGCCGAGCACGAAGAACTGGCCCGCGAGGAAGAGCGCGATCGCGAGCATTACGCTGATCCGATATGTGAACGCAGCGATCCCGTAGCCGACCAGCCAGCGGGCCTCGCCGGATGTCGTATCGGGCAGTCGCGTGTTCCGCATCCCGAGGACCAGACGTCGGGTCTGCGCGGCGATGTAGCGGTTGGCCTTGTCGGCGAGGTTCGGGATCTCGATGGCGTCGGCGAGCACGTAATAGCCGTCGAAGCGCAGCAGCGGATTGCCATTGAAGAGCAGTGTCGAGACACCGCCCACGACCATTACCGCGTAGGCGACGTGCTTCACGAGACCCGGCTCCACCACCGCCCAGACCAGGGTCGCGACCGCAGCCAGGAAGAGCTCGACCAGGATACCGGCACCGCCCACTACCATGCGACGTTGCTTGCTCTTGAAGATCGCAGATGCGGTGGCGTCGACGTAGGGCATCGGCACGAAGACCATGAAGAGGATCCCCATCTCATGGACCTCGCCCCCCCAGCGCTTCACCGCGAAGGCATGGCCGAGCTCATGGAGCCCCTTCACAATGGGATAGGCGAGCCACAGCGCCACGAGGCTCTCTGGCTCGAGAAGCGCGCGGCCCGCCGCCACCAGCTCCGGTCCGTGGCGCAGAGCAGAGAGTGCGCCGGCGAGCACGACCGCGCACCAGAGCACTGCGCCGGTTCGGGAAAAGACTCGGCCGACCAGGGCCTGCCAGCGATTCAGGAATGCATCCGGGTCGTATAGCGGCATCCGGAAGGAGATCGGATTCAGCCGGCTGCGTCGCTCCCGCTCTTCGCGGCGCCGCACCCGATCGAAGAGCGCAGTGGTATCCGGGGGAACGTCGCAGCAGAGCAGGCCCGCACCGTGGAGGAGCGAGAGGATCCAGATCGTCTCATCCTGGGTGGGGGCGTCGTCGCCAAGCCGCGCGCAGACCGTGTCCCAGATCTCCTGGGTGGTGGACTCGCCATCCATGAGGGTCACGATGGCGTGGGCTGCGGGCGCGATGCGATGCACCTGGCCGGTGACGGGAGTGCGGGTGACGAACCAGGTCTCGCCGCGATACGTGTGGCGCACGAACCTCGCCTGGCGACTCGCGCAGGGGTGGAGGTCGGCGACGTGGTACCACGAGGGGCTGTGGAGGGGATCCATCCTGGGTCGAGCTCCTAGGGGAGGAAGGCCCAGAGCGCGAGCCTCAGCCAGTCGAGCAGCTCGTGGGTCCATATCCAGATGAAGCGACGCCGGCCAGCGTCGATCTTCGCGATGCCCTTCATGCCGGGCCGCAGCGCCGCCAGCGGTTCCTCGAGCACGGCCTCCGCTCGAAAGTAATTGCGGCCGTCCAAGCTGGTGGAGATCGGGGTGATCCGCTCGACCCTCAATGCGAGGGGGTGATCGGGAAGTGCCGATAGCATGAGACGACCGCTCTGTCCCACGCGGACATCGGCAATGTCCCGCTCGTCGACTTCGACGATGATCCGGTAGCCATCCAGGGGTGCGATCTCGAAGAGCACCGCCCCCTGCTCGACCGGTGAGCCGAGCACACGATCCAGGTCGCCCTTGAGCACGATCCCGTCGAAGGGAGCCACCACCTCGGTCCTCCCCAGGAGCTCCTCGACCAGCGCCGTCTCGGCAGCGGCCTTGTCGATCTGGGCGCGCAGGATGCTGACCTGGATGCGGTCCTGGCTCGCCAGGGCTTCGCGGTACTCGTTCTGCAGCTCGCTCATCTTGGAGAGCCATTTGCGCCGCTCTAGCTCCAGGTCGCGATCGTCGAGCCGTGCCAGCACCTGGCCCCGCTTCACGAGATCTCCGGCGCGGGCGTGTGCCTCGCCCAGGTAGCCGTCGATGGGTGCAACCAGTGCACGCTGGATACGGCCCTCGAGCGTCGCATCCGCCGAGACCCGATAATCGGCGGGCAGGAAGGTGAGACTGATGAGGAGTGCAGCCACCCCGCACGCCGCGAGCTTTGCGACGCGGCTGTCGGTGCCAAAGAGTCGCTCGGATTGCGCATCGATCCAGCGTCGAGCGCGCTCCCCAGCTGTCGCCTCCGCACGAGCCAGCAGCGCAATCACCGGTGCTGCGACGGACCCCACCACCCGCAGGCGCTCGCGAGCGAGGTCGTCGAGCACCCGCGTCCGGCTCCACTCGCACGTGAGCGCACCGACTGCTCGGCCGCGTGCGGCCAGTGGCAGCGTGACGACGTACCCGCCTTCGGTGCTCCGGAGCAGGTGTTCGTGGGCCAGGGTCTCGTGGCCGGGAGGCGGGCCCGCGGCTGGAACCTCGACGAGGGTGTCCTGCTCGACGGCCTCCTCCATGGCATGACGCAGATCCCGGATGGCGTCGGTCTCCTCCGCGATGTCGACGCTCGTCGACAGCCCGACGATCCGGATCGAGTCACGCTGCCGCAGCCCCACCGACACGCGTTCACAGTCGAGCCGTCCTGCCAGGCTCGACGCGAGTGCGTGGGCGACTCGCGGCAGTGTCTGATGGTCGAATAGACAGCCGAGGAGCGGCACCAGGTCGACGAGTCGATCTCGCTCGGACTCGAGGGCGAGCAGAGTCTCGAGGCTCCGCAGCCCGCGCGTGAGATCGTCCGCAACCTGCTTTGCCGCTCCAGTCGAGGCCGTCCTCAGACTGACCCCGATGGCCCCGACGCAGAGCCCGTCTCGCAGCACCGGCACAGCGACGCAACTTGGAGGGTGTGGCGGGGTCCCGGCCTGGACCACCGGCTCTTGCAGCGTCACGCGGCCGCGATGCCGTGCGCTCTCGACGGTTGCCTGCAGGCGGGGCGTGAGTGCCGCGCGAGCGGGCCAGCGCGCCAGCATCGCGGCGGGTGAGTGGGCCGATTCGCCGATCACGGCAAAGCCCGCATTGGCGCCGGGAATTCTCTCGCACTGCTCTGCCAGCCAGATCTCGAGCGGCGATTCCATCGGACGAGACTCCGGTCGTGGGTTCGGGTGCCGCAGCGTGCGATTCTGCGCTGCGTCTCTGGTGTTTCGACTTGCTCTTGCCTTGGCTTGATGGGGGCTTGATGGGGGCTTGATGGAGGCTTGATCGGAGCCACGCAGCGTCGCAATTGGCTCCCATCGGCAACTCTGCACACAAACGTCGCCAGCTGCGCGGCTTGCTCCGTCCGCTTGCATTCGAGCTGCCGGTTCGAGCACGCCCACTGCTCGTCAAGCGGCTCGCAAGCCACGCCGATAAGATGCGTTACTGAACACCGAACTCCGGGGGGGGCTGGGCGTTCCAATGTCAAAGCTCCGCAACCCCAACGCTCGACCTCGGCGGCGTCCCGTCGTCGAGGCTCTCGAGCGCCGTGTTCTGCTGTCGGCGGATCTCCCCGGCCTCGATCCCGACACCCGCCTGGTGGGCCCGGATCCCGCGGCTGCGCCGATTGAGCTAATGCTCGAGTCCGGCTCTCGTGATTCCACGGCCAGCATCACCGAGCGCCATGTAGCGACCGTCGAGATCGTCTTCGTTGATGCGAGCGTCGAGGGCCATGCGAAGCTCATCGAGGCCCTGCGAGCAAACTCGGACGAGGATCTCGAGCTCGAGATCATCCTCCTCGACGACAATCGCGACGGTGTGGACCAGATCAGTCAGGCTCTCGTGGGCCGTGACGGCGATGTGGCCGCGATCCACGTGATCTCGCACGGTACCGATCAGGGCTTTCAGCTCGGCGATACCTGGCTCTCCAGCGAGACGCTCTCCGTCCACGGCGACGCACTTGCGAGCTGGAGCTCGGCTCTCTCTGTCGACGCGGATCTCCTGCTCTACGGATGCAATCTGGCCGGAAGTGTCGAGGGGCGCGCCCTCGTCGTCACACTGGCCGATGTGACGGGCGCGGACGTCGCCGCGAGCTCGGACCTCACAGGCACGGCCGCCCTGGGTGGTGACTGGGATCTCGAGTACGCGACCGGACGCATCGAGGCGGCGACGAGAACTTCGGGGGCCAGCGATTGGCAGGGCGTACTCGAGAAGCAGGTCGTTCAGGAGAACACGACGAATGATGTCCTCTTCACGGCTACGTCGCCGATCGGTCAGACCTTCTCGCACGTCAGCGGGGGTGGCACCTACGACGTGAGTCATATCAGCGTCCAGCTGCGCACTGGACTCTCCGCCCCTTCTCAGAACGTGACCTTGGAGCTCCTCGATGCTTGGGGTGGAAGCGTTATCGCGAGCAACACCATCAGCGACGCCAATATCGGTACGAGCCTGGAGTGGCAGCGATTCGATCTCGGGCTCGCGACCCTCTTCGACACTCAGCCCTACACGATTCGCATCACGACCGACTCACTCGCTGGTGATATATACGCCGGTGTGGCGGTCGCTTCGAGCTTCACGGATGGAGATCTGCTCAATCCGTCGGGCACAGCCGTCGTAGGCGCCGATCTGGCCTTCCGGATCGAGAACGGGGGCACCCTCGCAGACGACTTCGATCAGGTTGGCTTCGATGGCAACGACGGGACGCAGCCCTGGAGCGGCGACTGGCAGGAGTTTCCGGGCACGGACGGCCCGAGCAGCGGGACCATGCAGGTGACGGCTGGCACCTTTCGCTTCGGCGGAATCGACATGGCGGTCACCGATATCGGCGTGAGCCGAGAAGCGGACCTCACGAATGCGGCGACGGCCACGCTCAGCTTCGACATTCGACGAGAGGAGCTGGGGCCGGTAGTCGGTGAGCTTCGCCTCGAGATCTCCGGCAACGGTGGAAGTAGCTGGACCACACTCCGGACGTACCCGTTTAACGGCACCGACAGCCAGTTCGTCACTCAGGTCGTCGACATCAGCAGCTTCGCGGCGAGCAACACCCAGATGCGCTTCATCGGGACGGGCACGGGCAGTGCGTACGTCTACGTCGACAACGTCCAGATCGAGTACACGCTTAGCGCCACGTCTCCCCAGACGAACGCGCTCTGGCTCAGCGCCAGAGGGGACTCCGACCCGAGCGATACGAATCTCGCAGAGTGGGAGCGAGGAGACGTCGTTCAATTCGGTCCCGGAGCCACCTTCGACGAGAACACCACCTCGGGGAGCTTCGCGAATCTCTTCGAGTTCTTCGGGGACGGTGGCTCGGAGGCCAGAATCCAGGCCCTCCACTACGTCAGCAGCACGCTGATCCTGGGGCAGGGCGCCGAGACCTTCACAGTCCGACCGGGTGATGTGATCGGCACCGTGGAATCGGATATCACCCTGGAGAGCAACAACTCCGTCGATGTCGCAAAGGAAGACGTCTTCCTCTTTCGGCCCGATGTAGTCGGAAATTACACGAGTGGCACCTTCTATGTGTTGCTCCAAAACCCGACTGGTGACCGCATCAACGCGATCACCCTGGTCGAGAAGGACGTCGCTGTCGGCGAAACGATGCTTCCCGCGGGCACCTTTCTGCTCGCTTATGACGGCAGTCCGTCCGATGTTTTCACCTACCGCGCGATCGACATCGAGCTGGGAACCCAGACGAACGGGGCGATGACCGCCCTACTTCGAGGCGGCGGCCTCGGCTTTGGGAGCACGATCCAGGGCCTCGAGCTGGTCGAAGAGGCCACGAAGATCGGCGATACGCTGCTCAGCCCCGGGCAGCTGCTGCTGACGGTCGATGCATCTGTCATGGTGGCCGGCCGGCAGGTGGACGCTCAGGACATCATCGTGCTCGATATCGCGACTACCGAGCTTGGCAT
>JAFDDH010000155.1 GCA_019310975.1 Deltaproteobacteria bacterium
CAGTTGCTGGCGCTTGGCGTCGAGCTCCTGCTCGCTGTCGAGGCGGAAGGCGATGTGGTTCACCCAGATGGGAAGCCCTGCGCCGAGCGAGATCTGGGTCTTGTACTCGGGCTCCTCGCCCACGTCCTGGACGGCGAAGAAGGCGAGGTAGTCGCCGTGGCCCATGTCGAAGAAGAAGTGGCGGAACCAGCCATCTGCCTGCTTGTGGTTCTCGGTGTGCACGAGCGGCAGGTCGAGCTTCCCCGTGTAGAAGGCGTACGTCGCCTCCGGATCTCGGGTCGCGTAGGCGACGTGGTGGAGGCTCCTGGACTGAATCGTGGCGTCGTCTGCCATGCTGCGCTCTTCACCCATTCGGCATGTCGGCATGCGTCGATGCGCTCACCCCGAGCACCCCGGGGCGCGCTGAGCCCGGGCAGCGTAGCGGCCAGTGGCCACACATCGGGCATGAAGCGACGGCACGCCTGGATTCCTACGTCCACTGCCGCACCGCTGCGGCAGGCGGCGACATGGAGGTTTACACCGTCGATGATCGGATGCAGGGGATAGACGTGCTCCAGGCGTGCGCCTGCGATGAATGTCCGTTTGCCCGGCCCCTCGAGGAAGGAGACGAGGACGTGGAAGGGAGGAGCGGCGTTCGTGCGGGGCAGCAGGTCCGCGGCGGCGGCGGTGAGCCAGCGCAGCATCAGCGGCGGGGCGGCGTCGACGACCTCCGCCAGTGCACCGGGCCACGTCAGATGGTGGCCCGCTCTCGTCTCGTGGCTGGCCGCGGCAATCTGCGACAGACGTGCGGCGGGCTGGGGAAGCTCGGTATAGAGCCGGCGGCGCGAAATCGCCGGCAGGTGAGTACGGGTCGAATCCAGCCGGACGGCGGCCGCCTGGGCGGTGTCGATCACGCACGCGATCAGCGGATCCGGCGGGATGCCCTCGCTCCGCTCGAGTTCGCTGCGCAATGCGCCGGCGAGCGCGGCCAGAACCACCTCGCGCCAGCCCGTTTCGGCGCGCTCGGCCAGCTCCCCGACCGTCGCCATGCGCAGGCTGGTGTGGGCGACGGCGCGGCGTGCGCTGCTGCGCCGGTTGAGCGCAGGATGCGCGACGGGATTCTCGACGGGTGAGGCGCCGGGATCGCCATCGACGCTGGACTCGACGAAGGCGCGCGCGGCGTGCGCGGCGGCGCGTGCGAGCCGCAGCGGCTGTGCGGCAATGTCCGGCAGAGCCTCCGCAAGTCGCTCGAGTCGGCCCTCGGCGCCGCCCGGGTTGCGGGCCGGACCCGCTGGTAGCGGGGGCGGGGTCTCGGGCGATCCACTGCCGAGCCGCCCGGCCAGATCCGCCGCCCAGGTGCCATCCGCCGGCACCGGGAGCAGCTTCACCAGTGCGCCGATCGAGCCGCTCGCCAAGCCCTCCAGAATGCTCACGTGCCAGAGCGGACGCGAACGATCGAGAAGTTGCTGGTTTCGCTCGGCCACCAGGCGTGCCAGCTGGCGTGGACCGCCCGGGCGCGGCACGACGATGCGCTCGAAGTGCAGACCGGCATCCACACGCGCCTCCACCCAGCTGGGCGGGGCCAGGCCGTAGGGCACTTCCGAGAGGCGGCAGTGCAAGCGAGGCAACAGGTCGATCCCGTTCAGGATGCCGTCGCGCAACCTCTCGAACGAGTAGCCGCCTGGGATCGTGCTCGGGTCCAGGATCCACAGTGCAAGACTGTGCAGAGGGATTCGAGAGCTCTCACTCGCCAGCACGGCGGAATCGAGGCCCGACAGCCGTTGTCCCATCCTCGTTTGCTCCGCACTCGACCCCACGCCGGCAAGACAGCCAGAATACACGCCCTTGGGCCCCCGGGGCAAACGAAGCGATTCGCCCTGCTACTTTGCCGGGGACTCGAAGCCGGGGAGCGGCCCACGACATGAATGACGAGCAGATTCGGAAGCTTCTCGAGAACTTCGATTGGCGCTCGATCACGCCAGAGGACTCGCCCGTCACGCTTCCCGAGCATCTCGCGGATCCCGCAGTCGAGGATCTGGCCACCGCCAAGCTCTCCGAGGGAGATCGCGCCATCGACTTCTCCCTGCCGCTCTACGACTTCAGTGACGGCACGGAGCGCGCCACCGGAGAGACCTTCTCCTTGCTCGCGACCGCGGCGTCGCGACCCGTCGCACTCGTCTTTGGCTCGTATACCTGACCGCCCTTCCGGGCCCAGTTGGGGTCCCTGCACGCGATGTGGGAGCGCTTCGGGGATCGGATCGCATTCCTGGTGGTGTACATCCGCGAGGCGCATCCGGAGGACGGCTGGGTGATTACGATGAATCGCGACGAGCAGATCGCGATTCAGGATCCCACCAGTGATGAGCAGCGGCAATCCGTCGCAGCGAGCTGTGCGATCAACCTGGGCATCCGCATGCCGGTGGTCGTCGACAAGCTGGATGACGCACTGGCGCGGGCCTACGGCGGCTTGCCCGATCGGCTCTATCTGATTGGCAGGGGAGGGCGCGTCGCCTATCGGGGCGCGCGCGGTCCCTTCGGCTTTCAGCCGGCCGATCTGGAGGCCGCCATCGAAGCGGAGCTCGCCCGCATCGACGATTGAGCGACGCCGGGCCAGAGCCTTCTCTGTCGCGACTCTTCGAGGATCTTCGCGCTCGGTGGATAGGGTGTGCGCGGGTCGAGCCTCTTGATCAATCTGGGCCTTGGCACCCAATGCCGCTTCCAGGCCGTCGGGACCGGCGCCCTGGCACTCGGCTCGGGAGCTATGCTTCGATTCGGGGCCGGCCCGCGTCGGGCTGCCCGGGGTGGCGCCAATCGCGCAGGGAGACAGGACCATGGGTGATAAGCAGTGGACGCGATTCGAGCGGCGGGGGCCGGCGGGCTGGATTCGCCTGACCTCGCCCGAGACCCGCAACGCGCTCTCGGGACCGCTCGTCAAGGAGCTGATCGGACATCTGCGCGCGGCCCACGACGACGACGATGTGCGGGTGGTGGTACTCACCGGCGAGGGCCCAGCCTTCTGCGCGGGCGCCGATCTCAAGAATCGGGGTGATATGGGAGACGCCGAGTCGCGCAGCGGCAATCCCTTCGTCGACCTCCTCAAGCTGATGCGCGACGGCCCGAAGCCCGTGATCTGCGCCGTCAATGGAGCCGCCTTCGGCGGTGGTCTCGGCCTCGTCGCCGCCGGTGATATCGCGATCGCCGCGGAGGGCGCAAAGATGAGCTTCAGCGAGGTTCGACTCGGCGTGATTCCTGCGATGATCTCTGTCGTCGTACTGCCCAAGCTGGGTGAGCACCAGGCCATGCGACTCTTCCTGACCGGCGAGCGATTCGCCGCCGACCGTGCGCTCGAGTACGGCCTGGTGCACGCCGTGGTGCCGGCTGGCGAGCTCGAAAAGGCGGTGGACGCCGAGGTCGAGCTGATCTGCCGCGGCGGCCCGATCGCGATTCGTGAGGCGAAGAAGCTCGTGCGCAGCGTGGCGAGGCTATCCGAGGACGAGGGCTTCAAATACGCCGAGGAGCGCATCGGCAAGCTCTTCGCCTCTGCGGAAGCGGCGGAGGGCATGGCGGCTTTCGGCCAGAAGCGCCCACCGAGCTGGGCACCGGACGCCTAGCAGCCCGTTGAAAAACCCGCGTCGAGCCAGGTGGCGGAATTTTGGCCCAGATCAAGGCGCGGAACCGCAGGCGTAGTCGCTCTACGGCAAGGTTTCGCCACGCAGAGCTGGGCCAAAAGGCCGGTGCATGGCGACGGCGGGGGTTCTTCAACGGGCGGCTAGTGGAGGGCGACCCAAGAGGGCGCTCGCACCCCCACGGTGCCGCGCGCTTGAAGATGTGTAGCGAGAGCGGAATCGATGGCGAGACGGCTCCATGCGCGGTCCGCCCGCCGATACATGGGCTCAATGCCACGCTGCGACCGGTCGATGCAGACGAAATCGGGTGGCATCCCGATCCGTTTCAGAGACCGGTGACCGTCTGTCCCGGTCCCTTCGAGAGGACTTCGTCATGGCCCATGGCTCCCGTGACTTCCGCCGGCTCCTGCTGCTTCTCGCGCTCGCCGCACTCGTCTGCCTTCCCGGTATTGCGGTGGCAGAGGACATGGCTCCCGCGCAGGTGGCCAGCGCAGAGTCGCCCGGACCGCTCACGCCGCTCACCCGTGAAGATCCGAGCGGCGGTGCCGATACCGCGAAGACCTTTGTCGCGGCCCTCGAGCAGGCCAATGGCGAGCAGATGCTTGCGGTGCTGCACGGCGAGACACTGATCGCCCGAATCGCCGAGGGTATGCCCTTCACCGACGCGGAGCGCATCGACTTCGAGCAGGGCATGCAGGTTCTGCTCGGCAACGTCGCGCGCATCATCGCGAGCAGCGCGCCAGAGGGTTTCGGCGCGAGCTATCGCGGTCTTCTCGTGCGAAGCGGTGGCGCCCACGCGCTCGTGCGGCTCGATATGGGCGAACGAGGCCTCAACTACTTCGAGCTCATGCTCGGTCGCAGCCCGGACGGACGAGTCTGGATCTACGACTGGTACGACTATGCCCAGGGCTCGACATATAGCGAGAGTGTGCGGCAGCTCGGTGCGCTGGCCAGCGGTGACCCGAGCATCATGGCCTCCGCGGGCGGTGTCACGGGCGCCGACGTGGAGGGAGCGCGGATGGCCGCCGAGTTCGTGGCACGCATTCACGCTGGTCAGCTCCAGGATTCCCTCGACACCTGGCATGCGCTCCCGCCGGAGATCGCGTACGCGCAACCTCTGCTATTGCAGAGGATCAAGGTGGCGAGCATGCTCGAGGATGAGAACGAGCACCGCATGGCGCTGACGGATCTCGCCCGATACCACGAAGGCGACGCCCGGCTCGCTCTCAGCCTGGTGGACCACTATTTCTACACCGGCCAGAACGAGAAGCTCTTTGCGGCGCTCGGCGCCATGAACGCCTACATGGGGCTGCGCGACACCGGCATGATCAACCTCGAGGGCGCGTATCACGAGCTGCTTGGCGATCACATCGAGGCGGAGGCATTGGCTCGCGAGGCGATCGACAAGGAGCCGGGCTACGAAGGTGCGTATTGGGTGCTCGTGCAGTCGTTGCTGGGCCTCGAGCAGTACGAGCAGGTCACGGAGGCGCTCCGCACGATCGAGACCCGCTTTGGCTACGAGATCGATCCCGACCAGCTGGCCCTACAGCCGATGTACGCCGAGTACGCGCGCTCAGAGGCATATCAGCAGTGGAAGGGGAGCGCCGCGGCGCCGGCTCGAATCGAATAGGGCCGCCCCGACCGCAGGGCCGCGGGCTGCGATAGCATGGATCCCTGGAGGCACGCCTTCCGGCGCCGCCGCCTCCGAGGTCGATGCCATTGAGTGACGCCGCGCGCCCCGATCTGCCCACCGGCCTCGTCGCTTTCGTGAAGCGCGACTGCCCAACCTGTGAGCTGGTCGCGCCCGTGCTGGAGGTGCTGGCCGCGGGGCAGACCCTGACTGTCTACACCCAGGACGATCCCGAGTTTCCGGCCGGGCTCGATCCCATCGACGACACGCAGCTCGAATGCTCGTGGCGTCATGGCATCGAGGTGGTGCCGACCCTGCTTCGCGTCGAGAAGGGCCGCGAGATCGCGCGCGCCATCGGCTGGCACCGCGGCGATTGGGTGGAGCTGACGGGGGTCAGTGGGCTGGGCCACGATCTGCCCGAGCTGCGGCCGGGCTGCGGCTCGCGCTCAGTCGATCCCGACCTGGCGCTCGAGCTGGCCGTCCGCTTCGGAGGCAGCGCGCTGCAGTCGCGGCGCGTCACGCTGGCTCCGCTCGAGGACGAGATGGAGGCGCTCTTCGACCGCGGATGGAGCGATGGCTTGCCGCTCGTGCCGCCCACAGAGAAACGCGTCCTGGCGATGCTCGAGGGTACGAAGCGTGCGCCGGACGAGATCGTTGCCGAGGTGCCTCCGGACCTCGTACCGTGCACGGTCGAGAAGGTGGCCATCAACGCCGTGATGGCGGGCTGCCGTTCCGACTACCTGCCCGTCGTGCTGGCCGCAGTCGAGGCCGCCTGCACGGACGCATTCAATATGCATGGCCTGCTCGCGACCACCATGCCGACGGGTCCGGTCATCATCGTCAACGGTCCGATTCGCCGCGCCATCGGTATGAATTTCGGCCGCAATGTCTTCGGCCAGGGCAATCGCGCCAATCTGACGATCGGGCGCGCGCTGCAGCTGGTGGTGCGCAATATGGGCGGCGGTCGGCCCGGCGAAGTGGATCGTGCGACCTTCGGCAATCCGGGCAAGCTCGCCTTCTGCTTCGCTGAGGACGAGGAGGGCTCGCCTTGGACCCCGCTCTCGACGGACCTCGGCGCCGAGCCGGGTCAGAGCACCGTGACCCTCTTTCCCGGCGAGGGTCCGCGAAGCATCGTGGACCAGCTCTCACGCGATCCCGAGTCGTTGGCCCGCTCGTACGCCGTGAATCTGCGCACCCTCCACCATCCAAAGATGGTGCTCGCCTTCGATTGTCTGCTGGCGATCGGGCCCGAGCACGCGCGCGTCTTCGAGGAGGCGGGCTGGAGCAAGGAGCAGCTGGTGGCGCGACTGCACGAGCTATTGGTGATCCCCAAGCAGGAGCTCGTACGCGGAGCCGGTGGCATCGCCGAAGGGATGCCCGAGGACCTGCCCGTGCCGACACTTCCCAAGTTCCGGCCCGGCGGTATCCTGGTCGTGCACTGCGGTGGCGAGGCGGGACTCTTTTCCGCCATGATTGGCGGCTGGGTGACCGGCGAGATGGGCAGCCAGCCGGTGCTGCGGGAGATCCGAGCTTGAGTGAATCCGACCAGGGCATCGTCCTTCTCGATCCGACCCCCGAGCGCACGCCCGCGGCGCGCGAGCGGCTGCGGCGACCGGCCGGCCTGGAGGGGCTCGAGCTTGCGCTGCTCGACATCTCCAAGGCACGCGGTGATGTCTTTCTCGATCGCCTCGAGGAGCTCTTCGAGGCCCGCGGCGCCCGCATCAGTCGCTTCAAGAAGCCGACCTTCACCAAACCCGCGCCGGTGGATGTGCGCCGCGAGATTGCCGAGCAATGCGCCGCCGTCGTCGAAGCATTGGCCGATTGAGGCAGCTGCACGTCGTGCAGTGTGCATGACATGGTGAATCTGGAGGGGCAGGGCGTTCCCGGCGTCTTCATCGCGTCGGCGGAGTTCGAGGATGGTGCGCTCGCCCAGGCGCGCGCGCTCGGTGCCGATCCGGCCGCCGTCTACGTCGCGCATCCGATCCAGGACCGCACGGACGCCGAGATGATCGCGTTGGCCGATGAGGCCTTTTCGCGCATCGTCGCCGAGCTCGTCGCCAGCTGATCCTGAACAAGATCGTCGAGAGGAAGCTGCGGGGCGACTGCGTGTGCGCGGCGGCTGCCCCGGGCGCTTCGGACCCGCCGTGTTGCTTGCTAGAGTGGAGACGAGCCAACGAGAGAAGGACGGCCGACTCGGTGTACAAGCTGACCTTGATTGCGATCGGTGGCGCGGGCGGTGCAGTCGCTCGCTACGTGCTCGCCGGCTGGGGCCAGCGGCTCACAGAGACCGCGTTCCCGCTCGGAACGTTGCTGGTGAATCTTGTCGGCTGTCTCTTGATCGGCATTGGTGCGGCGATCTTTGCAGGCCCGGCCATCGTGCGCGAGGAGGTGCGCCTGGGACTCCTCGTGGGCTTCGTCGGCGGTTTTACCACGTTCTCGACCTTCGGTTACGAATCGTTCGCCCTGCTGAGCGAGCGCGAGTGGTGGCTCGCCACCCTGAATCTGCTCGGCAGCAACGTGCTCGGTGTACTCGCCGTCTTCATGGGCTACCGGGTGACCGTCGGGCTACAGGGGGTGTGACGCCGATGACGCTTCCCGACGAGTCATGCCTCTTGCGCGTGCACTGTGGCGAGAGCGATCGCCATCGTGGTCTCCCGCTCTACGAGGCGATCGTCCGCAAGGCGCGCGAGCTCAATATGGCGGGCGCCACCGTCCTGCGCGGGAGCATGGGTTTCGGGGCCGCAAGCCGAATTCATACCGCCAAGGTTCTGCGGCTGTCTGAGGATCTGCCCGTGGTCGTGGAGATCATCGAGTCGCGCGAAAAGATCGACGAACTGCTGCCACACCTCGAGGAGATGGTCCTGGACGGGGTCGTCACCCTCGAGCGGGTTCAGGTCGTCCTCTACCACGCGAAACGCGCCGCTGCCACGCGGGACTGACGCGGGGCGGACATGGCGGAGGTGGCGAAAGACCGGGGCCTGCGGGCGGCGGCCCACCGGCCCCGTGTCCGTCTGTCCTGCGCATGTGGCCCCGCTCAGCTCTCGGGCGTGTACTTCACCTTCATCTCGGCACAGGTGCGTACCAGTGAAGAGGGCTTGAGGACGGGTCCACCCGCCGCGTACTCCATATCGGGCAGGCGCCGCAGCAGCTCCTCGAAGGCTACGCGCATCTCCATCCGAGCCAGATTCGCGCCCAGACAGAAGTGGCTGCCGAGCCCAAAGCCCACGTGGTGCGGGTTGCGATCGATATCGAAGCGATCCGGGTCGTCGAACTCGCGCGGGTCTCGATTCGCCATCGGGTAGATGATCAGGACCTTTTCGTCTGCCTTGATCTTCTTGTCGCCGAGCTCCGTGTCCTGCACGGCCGTGCGGCCGAAGCTGCGAACCGGCGAGACCAACCGGATCATCTCCTCGACGGCCGCCGGGATCAGTGACGGATCGTCGATCAGGCGCTGGCGGACCTCCGGGTTCTCGATCAAGAGCTGGATTCCGCCCGAGATGCCATTTCGCGTGGTCTCGTTGCCGGCCACCATCAAGACAGTGCAGAGCATGATGAGCTCGTCGTTGGCGAGATTGCTGTGCTCCATGCCCGTCTCGCGTTCCAGGATCTCCTTCTGGTCGAAGTCGGTCAGGAGACCGTCGCTCTTCGCGCCGACGAGGATGCTGATCAGGTCATCCTGCGGGTTGCGTTGGCGATCCGCGATGATGTCCGTCAGGTAGCCCGAGTACTCGACGAAGGACTTTCCGGCCGCGGCCATTACCGCAGGGTTGTCCATATTGCCGTCGGCAGCGATCATCGTGTCGGACCAGTGGTGGAAGCGTCTCCGATCCTCCCTGCGGATGCCGAGCATCTCGGCGATCAGCAGCAGAGGCAGCGGCACGGCGATATCCTCGACGAAATCGCACTCACCCTTGCTCGCAATGGCGTCGAGGGTCTCGCGGGTGATCTCGAGAAAGATCTCTTCCCACTTCCTCACCATGCGCGGCGAGAAGCCCCTGTTGATCAGCGCCCGCAGCTGGCCGTGGCGCGGCTCCCCTTCGTCGATCAGGCCGATCCGGGCCGGGTTGCCCGGTCGCACTCCCCGCTCCGAGGTGAAGAGCTCCTGGTGCTTCGACACAGAGGCGACGTCTTTGAAGCGCGTGACGACCCAGAGCTGGTCCTTCTCGGACCAGTAGACGGGATCGTTCTCCTGCAGCCAGCGCAGGCGCTCCCAGATCGTTTCGTCCCAGCTATTCGCAGCCAGGTAGGAGATGTCGACGTCCATTGCGGGGGTGCTCCTCGGTAGGGACCCCGTCGGTCCAGCTTCAATCGGCCTGATCCGGCGTGGACGAGGCGCGGCTTGCGTCGGCGGGTTCGCCGCCGCCAATAGCGAGGATCAGCTGACCGAAGAACTCCGTCTGCCTTTCCAGTGACTCGGGAGCCAGGGATCTGGCCCCGAGCACCTGCTCGACGATCGGGGCGGTGGTGAAGTAGCCCACCGCGATATTGAAGTAGGCCATCAGTAGGCTCGGCAGCTGATCGGGCCGCCAGCGGTTGCTGGCCTTGGAGGACTCCAGCACTGCCAGACCCTGGGCCACCACGGGGCGAAGCCAGCTCTCGAGAATCGGTGCCAGGTGCTCGCCGCCGGCGAGCAGCTCGTACTGCACGAGCCGGGGCAGGTTCGGCCGCTGGCC
>JAFDDH010000388.1 GCA_019310975.1 Deltaproteobacteria bacterium
GTCGGCACTTCGCCGCGGGCAGCTGATCGTCTACCACGCTTGGGAGCCCTATCAATTCAAGGACGGCCGCTCGCACCAGAGCGTCATACCCAGCCCCATCAATCCGCTACAACTCGCCGGTGGGTACTTCCACCTGCGCCCCAACATGCTCTTCGGTGAGCCCGGCTCGAACGACCGGGGCACACGCGTTGAGGTCGAGCGCGCATCCGCGGTCGATCTGCTCAACGGTCACATGCTCCGATGATCGGCGGGATGCTATAGTTTCCTTCGCGAAATCTGTACCGGGCGGTGCGTGTGATAATCTTTGTCGAATGTCGACACCCGTCGCAGGAGGCCTAGACATGGCTGAGAACCTCGACCCCCTGCGCGGTCGGGTCGCCTGGGTGACCGGCGCCGCCAGTGGGATCGGGCGCGCGATCGCCTACAAGCTGGCGGAACAGGGTGCTCGGGTGGGCGTCATCGACCTCGCCGAGGAAGCGGCGCTGCACGTGGCCGAGAAGCTGGGCGGCTCAGCGATCGCCTGCGACGTGTCCGACGCGGGCGCCGTTCGCAGTGCAACTCGCGACCTCGAGCAGCGCGTCGGCCCCCCGGACATTCTGGTGAACGCCGCGGGTATCGCGCACGGGGAGGCTGTGGCCGGTCACGACGAGAGATCGTGGCGACGCGTGCTCGACATCAACCTGACCGGCCCCTTTCATTTCACGCGCGAGATTCTCTCAGGCATGATGGAGCGCGGTTTCGGAAGGATCGTCAACATCTCCTCCGGCAGTGGCGTCCGCGTCGGCGCCGGGGCCGCCGCCTACGGGACGTCGAAGGGCGGCCTGATCGCCTTCACCCGCGGCGTCGCCAATGAGGCAGCGGCGGCTGGCGTAACGGCCAACGCGGTTGCTCCTGGTCTGGTCGACACGCCCATGACTCGTCAGGCGATGGGCGACGCGGAGCAGCTCGCTTCAGCGGCGCGAAGCTCCGACATCGGGAACCCCATGGGGATCGTACTGCAGCCGGAGGACATCGCCCACGCCGTCGCGTTCCTATGCCACCCTGATTCGAGAGGGATCACGGGACAGGTTCTTCACGTGAACGGTGGTTCACTCATGCCGTGAGCGTGCTGGTTTGAATCCCTCCGGACTTAGAGCGCGCGAAGTTTCGCCACCTGTTCCCGGTGCAGATCGCGGTCCGCGATCTCGAAGCGGTCCATGAGCCGGTCGAACATCTCGCCGTACCGAGCGTGGACATTCTCCGCGAGTGCCTCGGCCGACGTCGTCAAGCTGAACTCGTCGAGCATCTCGTCGCTGATCCGATCGCCCATCTCTTCCCACTGGTCTAGCTTCGCCATGCGATTGAGCTCTGCCTGGAGATCCTCCCATCCATGCCGCTCGAGCACCCCGCGGTACGCGGGTGTGCTGGCATAGAACGCGATCTGCCGGCGAAGGCTCGTACATTGATCGGCGAAGATCTGCTCGTCATCGGTCAGGCGGGCGAACACGGGTCCCATGATTTCGAAGTCCTCCCTGCTCTTGCCCGATCGGGCGAGACCGCGCTCCACCGCGGGCAGAGTCACTTCTCGGAAATAGCGTTCCGTCGTGAAGAGGTGCACGATCAGGCCGTTGGCCACCTCGGCCGCCACTTCCGTCATGAGCGGCCCCACTGCTGCAAGGTACACGCGTGGTGGACCCTGCGACGTGTCCGGGGGAGTGAACAGGGGTGTCATCAGAGTGTGCTGGTAGAACTTGCCGCGGAAGTCGAGCTTGATTCCCTCGTACCAGCAGTCCCAGATGGCGCGCATCGCGAGGACGTACTCGCGCATGCGTGCGGCGGGCTTCGACCAGGGCATATTGAAGCGGCGGGTAATGTGGGCCTCGACCTGGGACCCCAGACCCAAGATCAGACGGCCCTTCGAGTAGGCGTTGAGGTCGTGGGCGACGCACGCCGTGGTCATCGGGTTGCGCGAGAATGCAACTGCGATGGAGGTGAGCAGGTCGATGCGACTCGTGTGCTCCGCGGCGAGTGCCAGTGAGAGAAAGGGGTCGGAGGAGACCTCTGCGCTCACGGCGCCGTCGAAGCCGTCTTCCTCGATCCGCGCCGCCAAGCGCGGCACACCGTCGAGCCCCACCTGGAAAAGGCCTGCATCCACCTTCATCCGTTCTGTCCTCCATTTGATCCACACCCGAGCCAGAGCGGCTGGCACGCAATGGTATCCGCGTCTCTTGCGCCAGAACACCGTGCGACCCGGCGCGGAATCCGAGGGCGTGTGGGCGCACGGCTTTGCGTTCGCGCCCGGCCAGTCGTGCGCTGAGCGCCGATTGCACTGGGGCGGCGGCCCGGCCGGAAGGTTCGAGAGATCAGGGGCACGCTTCTCCAGGAAGGCGCCAATCGCCTCAAGGTTCTCGGGCGCTCCGGCGCCAGGTACGTGCTTGCCGATCAGGTCGCAGGCAGTGTACTCGCCTCGACCCGCTTCGCTCGTCGAGAAGGCGACACTGTCCGGCGAATCGGACTAGGTTCTGGTCCGAGTCGAACGAGAATGAAGTCGGATTCATTGATGTGCAGCGCATGCATTGATCGAACGGAGCCAATGCGCGGGTCCCGCGTTGGGCAGAGGGCGAGCCGATGAGGGAGCGAACGATCCGAGGCAAGGTCGCGGTCGTGGGTGTTGGCGAGACCACCTACTACCGGCACGGCCAAGCCGATGACCCCGAGTTCGTGCTCGGTCTCAAGGCCATTCTGGCGGCCTGCGAGGACGCGGGCGTCGACCCTCGAGAGATCGATGGCTTTGCCTCCTACAGCAATGATGACAACATGCCCGAGCGCTTTGCGGCAGCTCTAGGGCTGCCGGAGCTTCGCTTCTCGAACATGGTATGGGGCGGTGGCGGCGGTGGGGGGTCCGGTGCAGTCGGCAATGCGGCTGCTGCGATTGCGGCCGGTTACGCAGATTGCGTCGTCGTATTCCGCGCGCTAGCCCAGGGAGAGGGGGGGCGCTTCGGACAGGGCTTCTCGGCCGGCAAGGTCTCGGGTGGAGGGTACGAAGGCTGGACCCCGTATGGGATGCTATCGCCCGCGCAGTGGTTCGCCACGCGACTGAACCGCCTCATGCACGAGCACGGGATCGAAACCTCGACGATGCGGGCCATCTCATTGGCGGCCTACCACCATGCTCGGAACAACCCCAGAGCTGTGATGCGCGACC
>JAFDDH010000389.1 GCA_019310975.1 Deltaproteobacteria bacterium
AGGTTGGCTTCAGCGGCGTGCGGGTTCCCAAGGATCGCGTGCTCGGAAGCGTGGGCGACGCCTGGTCCAGCCTGGAAGGTGTAATCGAGAAGGCCGCCGTCGTCTTCTCCGGCTTCACGGGTGGGGTCTGCGAGAAGATGCACGAGAATGCCACGCAATATGCACAGGACCGCGTTCAGTTCGATCGACCGATCGGCCAGATGCAGCTGATCCAGAGCTATCTGGCAACGCTCATCATGGATATCTATGGCTCCGACACGCTCACGCTCTTCACCGCCTTCAACATGGACAAGGGCCGAAGAGTGCGCCCCTACGTGGCGAAGGCCAAAGCATTTGCAGCCGATACCGTCAACAATACGACGAATGTCGGCGCCCAGATCTTCGGTGGGATCGGCTACATGGAGGAGCAGGACACCACCCTCTATCTGCGCCGCGGCAAGCAATACCAGCTGGCGCTGGGCGGTCTGGACTATTGGGAGGACATCATCGCCGAAGAGCTGATCGACGTGGAGAATCCAACCATTCTCACCTAGCAGCACCGAGGACTCATTCAGGAGCCGATGGCTTCCAGGAGATGGGTCGGACGGGGATCGGGCCGGGTCAGAGGGTCAAAGAGGAAGCTCCATGTTGAAAGACGCTACCGCGATCGTTGGCATCGGGGAAACTCGCTTCGCCAAGGGCCTCGAGCCCTCGGAATGCCAACTCGCCTCCGAGGCCATCGTGATGGCGCTCGCCGACGCTGGCCTCAAACCCTCCGACGTGGACGGATTGGCGTCCTACACAATGGAGACCACCGAAGAGGTCGAGGTCGCCAAGAATATCGGTGCCGGCGATCTGCATTTCTTTGGCAAGGTGGGGTACGGCGGGGGAGGAGGTCCCGGGGTCGTGGGTATGCTTGCCATGGCTGTGGCAGCCGGCCAGTGCAATGTCGGAGTCGCGTGGCGCTCGCGCAAGCGCGGCTCGGGCCAACGCCCCTGGGCCGGTGCACATGATCAGGTGACTCCCGCGTCCGCCTGGACGCGGCCTTGGGGCCTGCTGCGTCCCGTCGATGAGATCGGCATGCTGACCCGGCGTTATATGCATCTCTACGGTGCGACCCGGGATCATCTCGCCAACGTCGCACTCGCCGTTCGCGAACACGCCAACAACAACCCCAGGGCGATCATGTACGAGCGCAAGATGACCCGCGATGACTATATGAAGGCGCGCTGGATCTCCGAGCCGCTCTGTCTCTTCGACAACTGCCTCGAGACCGACGGCGCCTTGGCCTGTGTCGTGGTCAGGGCTGAGCGCGCCAAGGACTGTCCCCACCGCCCCGTCTACATCCACTCCGCATCCCAGGGTCTCCCCTCGCAGTCCGAGGTCATGACCAACTACTGGAACGAGGATCCGATGCGTGGGCCGGCCTGGACCTGTGCCGAAGGGCTCTACCGCACCTCCGACATCAAGCCCGAAGACGTGAAGGTCGCCCAGCTCTACGACGCCTTCACGCCGCTCATCATCCTCTCACTGGAGGGCTACGGCTTCTGCAAGCGCGGTGAGGGCGCCGACTTCACCAACGATGGGAATATTTCGATCGGCGGCCGGCTGCCCATCAACACTTCCGGCGGCGGACTCTCCGAGGCCTACGTACACGGATTCAACTTGATCAACGAGGGGGTGCGACAGATGCGCGGCACCTCGTGCAACCAGGTGAAAGACGCCGACACTTGCTTGGTCACGGCCGGCGAGGGTGTGCCCACCAGCGCCCTGCTGCTGAGGAATTGACGAATATGAGCGGCGAGATGCTACGACCGGCCGTGGGCGAGAACGAGGCACCGTTCTGGGAGGCGGCTGCGAAAGGGGAACTTCGTATCCAGCAATGCGCCAGCTGTGAGCGTCTGCGCTTTCCGCCGCGCCCCATGTGTCCCAGGTGCCAGTCCACCGAGTCCACCTGGGCGGTGATGTCGGGCCGGGGAACGATCTACTCCTTTGTGGTGCCGCACCCTCCCCTGCTGCCGCAGTTCAACGACCTGGCACCCTACAACGTGATCTTGGTTACCCTCGAGGAGGATCCGACGATCCGGCTGATCGGAAACCTGGTCGACCGGGTCGGCGATCCGATCAATGCCGTCGACCCGAAGAGCATCGAGCTGGAACAGCCAGTTCGGGTCGTCTTCGAGAAGATCAACGAAGAGATCCACATGCCTCGCTGGATTCGGTGCTGAGCCGAGCGCGTCCTTCATCGACCCAGAGTTGAACGGCCACTTCGTCGCCTCTCTGGATTGCAACTCCGCTGACGGGATCAGTGGAATCGCAATCCAGACACTCCGAGAAGAGCTTCAGCCGTCATCCTCGTAGCGCCATCCCGATTCCAGCATGTAGAAACGGCGACGCGGACCGGAGCGCTCGTGGTCCGCTTCGTCGTAGCCGACATCGCCCTCATAGAGCGAGACCGTTCCACCTTCGATGGACAGACGTCGCGGGACGTAGCGGATGATCGCCCCGCACTGCGCACGCTCCAACGCCGAACGGACGTCAGCCGATGCTCGTATCCACTCCAACGCCACGAATGTGGGTGGGGGCAGCTCGATCTCGCCGCGCGCCCGGGCGTCGACCGCTGCTCCGGGCGACATCCAGCGATGCGCCATCGATTCATTCCCATCGACTCGTACATCACCGCCCGTGTCCCGGGCGAGAAAGAACCAGGTGGCGAAGCGTCGCGGAAAGCCCGGAGGTGTCGTCCAGTGCGCAAAGGGCACCAGGTCTTCCGGCGAGAGGATCAGCCCCGTCTCTTCGCACGTTTCCCGCACAGCGGCGATCCGGGCAACGGCCTGGTCGCCATCGACGCCGGTGCGATCCTGATCGTCGACGCGGCCGCCGGGGAATGCCCACGCGCCCCCGAAAGTGATCTCCCGACTGCGATGGAGCAGCAGCGTTTCCAGCCCTTCGGAAGCGTCGCGCAGAAGCACCACGGTTGCCGCGGGCCTGACGGGTGTATCTCGGTCCATCTCTGACGTCATGCTGTCACGGCTTGAGGGGCCTCGAGAAGCTTCGGTTGATCAAACGGTAAGAAAAATTAGACAAGTTCGTCCAATTTGTTAGATCTTATGCTACTGTGGCGCCCGATGCCAGGGGGCTTGGGGAAGCATCGGGAGCTGGTCTTGGATCCGAACTCGCGACAGCAATCGG
>JAFDDH010000035.1 GCA_019310975.1 Deltaproteobacteria bacterium
CTCACTGGCGAGGCCTATGCGAGTCCGTGTGATCTAGTTCACGTAGTGCGTTTCAAGAGAAGGGCAGGCGCAGAGGCGCGAAGCGAGAGCTCGATGCAGCATCGGTAGAAACGCGTTTCGTGAAGGCGGTCCAGGTCTTACCTCTCAGAAGAAGTCCAAATGATCTCTTCCATTCTCATCGGCAAGAGCACGACCCAAGGTGATGTAGAAGAACGGGTTGCGACGCTTGGGGCTGGGAGCGCAGAACAACTTCGGCGATGCGCAACTCGGCGGTTGATTCGTACGCTGACCTTGAAACGGCATCGCTCGAGCACCACGCGGAGGCGCGGGCGGGCGTTCCGCAGGAGGCCGAAGTTGCGTGTTCGCTTCCGCAAGATGGAGCGGGCATACGAAGCCCTCAGCACACCCCTGGAAGCGGCTCTGGCTGGCGGGAGACTCCGTCTGCGCAGGGTCGTACGCAGCGCCGGTCGCGGCTCTCGCGAGACACGAGTCGGGGTGGACGGGCCGCCGTCAGTCTACGAGGATCTCGAACGTCACTACGACCGTGCTGCCGGGTCCCACGTCGCCCAGGCCGCTGGTGATTGCGCCCGACGTCGTCACATCGTAGTCGGAGTCGTCCCCGTCCCCAGTCGAATCGCCCTGCGCGCCACCATCGATCTTGATCGAGCTCGCGACATAGCTCGTACTGGCGGGGACGACGTCGGTGACAACGACGGATTCGGCCGCCGTCGACGCTGACGAGTTGGTGATCGTGACGGTGTAGAGAATCCGGGCACCGGGGATGGCCTTGTCATTGCCGCTGACCGTGTATCCGTCGCTCACGACAGCAGCCGTCTTGGCCACGCTCAAGTCAGCACCGGGTAGGAGATCCACGTCGACGGCTGCGAAGTCGTCACTCGGATCTTCATCGGGTTCGTCGTGCCCAGTGGCGGTGGCCGTATTCGTGGCCGTCGTGGAGCTGGCGATGTCGTCCACGAGCACTGTGATCGTCAGGCTTGCGCTGCCGCCATTGGCTGCCACGGTTCCGATGGTCCAGAGCCCCGTCGCGTCGTTATAGCTGCCCTGGGACGCGCTCGAGCTCTGAAATGCGAGGTCCCCGGGCAGGACGTCCGTAACGGCCACATTGGTCGCGTCGTTGTCCGGGTTCGAGTTGACGATGTCGATCGTGTACGTGAAGGTCGAATTACCGTATGCAAAGGCCTTGCTGGCGACCTTGCTGACTTCCAGATCGACGAAGCTCAGGCCGCTTCCCGCCGGGCCATCCATGTTGTCGTCCAGCTGAGTCGGGATGTTCTGGCCGTTGGACGAGGAGATGTGGAATTGGACGCTCACAGGGCCTGTTCCGCCCAGCTCCGTCCATGGAATCGACGTCTCCATTTCGAGGCCATTGGGAAGACCTCCGACCTGATTGGAGAGAGTTTTGATTTCGACCTTGCCTCCGGGTAGGTCATAGCCGTCGGCCACGCCCGCCACAGGGCACCAGCTGTCGTCGACCGAATTGACTCCCGTTGCAGGGCAGGCCAGAGGATCTCCCAGGCCGCCGCGCACGGGTGTGTAGGAATAGATAGTCCGTGTCAGCCCGCCGTTGTTCCCCTGCCAGGTCACCAAGAGGAGAACATCGCCGCTGCCCATCTGACCGTCATCTCCGATGTCGAGATAGAACCACCAGTACGTCTTGTTCGAGGCGCTGCCCGCGCGCTGCACCCACAGGAAGAGCTCCGACGAATTCCAGCTGTAGGCAAAGGTCGCCAGATCGCGGCCGGTCGCCTGCGGCACATCCAGATCAGGCGGATAGGTGGTGGCGTCGGTAGCGAACTGACCCGGGTTGGTGGTCAGATCGGGGGCCGTCTTCCACTCGGAGGTGTCGCCATCAACGGTGATATCGCGCTGGATCGGAGTGGCGGCAGCGGAAGCGGCGATCAGACAGGAGGCACCCAGCAGGAGGAGCACGACGCGAATGCAATGCAGCCGATCGGCGCCGCTGCTTGCACCTCCACGGTCAGGCGA
The DNA here is from genome assembly GCA_019310975.1 of Deltaproteobacteria bacterium. GTDB lineage: Bacteria > Myxococcota_A > UBA9160 > UBA9160 > UBA4427 > JAFDDH01. Next base: position 2,008 of record JAFDDH010000035.1, read on the forward strand.
TTGGATTTTGGATCGCGTCGTCATCACCCTCGATTCCACGCGCCGAATCAGAGCGGGATCCGGCGTCGCAGCACGCGGTCATTATCGGCACAACCCCATGAGAACCGTCGCGATTTGCGCGAATTCGCCATTGCACCCGTTGCGCGTGAGCTGCGCATCGATGGAGCAACGGAGACTGGGCGTCGAAGGACCGAGGCGGCAGCCCGACAGAGGGCTGTCCAATCGGCCATCACGGGCAAGCGCTACAGAGTTCGTCGACGATTGCAGCGGAGTGGGCCGACACTTCGCGCAAGCAGAACGGCCCCGTCGCCGCTTCGCCCTCACTCGACAGAGTTTCGATGTGGCAAGGCAGAAGAATCAATCGACCGAGTCCGCGGTGCGGGAGATCCGGCATAGAACGCGAAGGAAGTTCTCTCCCGAAGAGAGGATCCGGATCGTGCTCGAAGGGCTTCGGCGTGAGCCGAGCGTCTCGGAGCTGTGCCGGCGGACGGGTTCCGAAACCCTCGTAACTAGCTGAATTCATTTGGTGCCCGGGACTGGAGTCGAACCAGCACGTCCTTGCGAACACTAGACCCTGAATCTAGCGCGTCTACCAATTCCGCCACCCGGGCAGTGCGCGGGAGACTACGTTGCGGGTCTCTCGGCGTCAACGAATCCAATCGCCGCTCCGGCGGCTGCCAGAGAGCATCGCTGTGGTAGCGTCCGACGCCGCATCCCATGCCGTCCCGACGCAAGGGGGGCCGCCCGCGTCGCGCGGCCCCCGAAGCCAATCTCGAGACCCGTGTGCTGGCCGCGCTCGATCGGCCGCGGCGCGCTGCGCAGAGCGTACGCGAGATCGTCCGGCGCGTGGGGGGCGGGCGGGGGCTGACGCGCGCGGTGCGCGGCGTGTTGCGCAAGCTGGTGCGCGAGGGTCGCGCCGTGCGGGGCGAGGAGGGCTACCGGCTCGCCCGCGCCGACGGATTGATCGAGGGGACCGTGCGCCGCGGTCCGGGTCGCCTATGCGTGATCGACGATGCGGGCGTGAGCTATCAGGTTGGCGAGTTCGCGGCGGACGAGGTCGGCCACGACGACCGCGTACTCGTGCAACCGATCGATCACGGGGCTTCGCGCGGCGAGATCGTACAGATACTCGAGAGCCCACGGCGCGACTCCATCGGGCTGGTCACCCGGGGTCGTCGCGGCTTCGGGCTCGTGCCCTACCGCGATCCCGGCGAGTCGTGGCAACCGATCGCAGCGCGGGATCTCGGCGCAGCCGGGGAGGGCGACGTCGTCGTGGCCGAGCCCGTGGCCGGCCGGCGTGCGGGTCGTGGCGCGGCCCTCGTGGTCGTCGAAGTGCTCGGCCGCCCCGGTGATCCCGAGGCCGACTTCCGTGCAGTGGCGTGGCGGCACCGGCTGCCCCTCGAATTCGGGCAGGCCGCCCGCGACGAGGCGAATGCGGCGAGTCCCGCGATTCCGAGGACGGAGCTGCAACGCCGGCTCGATCTGCGCGAGCGCTGCTTCCTCACCATCGATCCGGCCACCGCGCGCGATCACGACGACGCCGTCTGCGTCGAGGCGCTGCCCGGTGGTGGCGATCGACTCTATGTGGCGATCGCCGATGTCTCCTACTTCGTGGCCGAGGGGACGGCGCTCGATCGTGAGGCCTGGCTGCGCGGCAATAGTGTCTATTTTCCGGACCGGGCCATCCCGATGCTGCCCGAGCGCCTCTCGGGCGATCTCTGTTCGCTGCGCCCAGATGTGGATCGCATGGTGCTCGTCGTCGAAATGGACGTGGAGGGCAGCGGCCAGATCGGCCGCGCACGTCTGCACGAGGCGGTGATTCGCAGCCGCGCGCGCCTCAGCTATGCAGAGGCGGCACGCGTGATGGATCCCGAGTCCGCTCCAACCGGGGAGGCTGCCGATGCACCCGTCAGCGCCGATGTGCGCGTGCAGCTCGAACGCTTCGCCGCGCTGGCGCGCCGAATGAGCCAGCGCCGCGTCGCGGCCGGGGCACTCGACTTCGAGCTGCCCGAGCCCCGAGTCGTGGTGAACGAGGCGGGGCGCGCGATCGACATCGTGCGAGGCCGGCGAACGTGGGCGCATCGCGCAGTCGAGGAGGCGATGCTCGCCGCCAACCGCGAGGTGGCGCGCGCGCTGCTGCGGGCCGAGCGTCCGACGGTCTTCCGCGTCCACGAGTCACCGCTCGAGAGCGATCTCGACGAGCTGGCCGATCTCTACGCGAGCCAGGGTCTGCTGCCGGGCACGCCGGGGCGGCTCGATTCGCGTGCGATCGCCGCTGCACTGCGCCGCGCGGTCGGGCGCCCGGCCGAACGCCTGGTCCACTATGTGACGCTTCGCGCCATGAAGCAGGCCCGCTACTCGGAGCCGAACCTGGGGCACTTCGCGCTGGCCTTCGACGCCTACCTGCACTTCACATCGCCGATTCGCCGCTATGCGGACCTGGTCGTGCACCGTGCCGTGCGTGCGCTCGTGCGCGGCCAGCCGGCACCCGGCGACGCAGCGCGCGATTGGCTGCAGCGCGTAGCGATTCGCACATCGGCACGCGAGCGACTCGCCACGGCGGCGGAGCGTGAGATGCTCGATCTCGCCCGTTGTGAGGTCATGCGCGACCGCATTGGTGAGGTCTTCGCAGGAACGATCGCGAGCACCGCCCCGCACGGTCTCTACGTCCAGATCGAGAAGCCCTTCGTCGAGGGGCTGCTGTCGGTGGGCGAGCTGCAGGGCTGGTACACATTCGACGATCGCAGCCGTGCATTGGTGGCCCGCGAGTCCGGACACCGCTACCGGCTCGGGGACCCGATCCGGGTGCGTCTCGCATCCGTTGATCCGATTCGGGGATGGATCAACTTTTCGGTCGCAAAGGGCCGGAAGGACGAGCCTATTCGATCAGGTCGTCCAGCGCGGCCAGCTCGTCGGAAAGGCGCTCCCACTCGCCGTAAAGGTCGTCGATAGCGGCTCGCAGCAGCGCCTGCTCGGCCTGGACCCCGGCCAGCGCTTCGGCGTCCGAGTGGATCGTGGGATCGCCGAGCTTCCACTCGAGCCGCTCCGTTTCCTTCTCGCGCGCGTGGATCTGCTCCTCGCACTTCCCGATCTTGCGGGCGATGCGGTCGCGATTCTTGCGCCGATCGCGCTCGAGCTGGCGCTCCGCCTTGGACTTCTTCGCCGCAGCGGGCGTCGCCAGGGCGACCTCGCCCACAGTCTCCTCGACCGGCTCGGGGGGCGCCGGGGCGGGCGCGGCGGCCCTGGCCTCGAGCTGTGCCAGTCGGTGCAGATAGTCATCGTAGTTGCCGATGAACTCGCGCAGCTCGCCGTGCTTCACCTCCACGACGCGCGTGGCCAGGGCGTTGATGAACGCGCGGTCGTGGGAGACGAAGACGAACGTGCCCTCGTAGCCGGCGAGCGCCTCCTCGAGCACCTCGCGCGATTCGATGTCGAGGTGGTTGGTGGGCTCGTCGAGCACGAGCAGGTTGGCCGGGCGCAGCAGCATCTTGGCCAGCGCGACGCGCGCCTTCTCACCCCCGGAGAGCACCGAGATCTTCTTGTCCACGTCGTCGCCCGAGAAGAGGAAGGCGCCGAGGTGGCCGCGCAGGCGGGGCGTATCGTCGGTCTGTGCCGAGCGCTCGAGCTCCTGCAGGATGGAGGCGCTCTCGTCCAATGTCTCGAGCTGATGCTGAGCGTAGAAGGCCACCCGCACGTTGTGGCCGAGGGTTCGCTCACCGGCGTCGAATCCGATCGTTCCGGCCGCGATGCGCAGCAACGTCGACTTACCGGCGCCGTTGGGCCCCGCCAGCGCCACGCGCTCACCGCGCTGCAGCGCGAAGTCCATCCCCGCGTAGACCTTCTTGTCGGCGTAGGATTTGTGGATGTCGGCCAGTCTGATCACCTGCTGGCCGGAGCGCGGCGGGGTCGGGATGCGCATTCGCATCCGGCGATCGTTCTCCGCCGTGACCTCGATGCGCTCGATCTTCTCCAATGCCTTGATGCGGCTCTGCGCCTGCTTGGCCTTGGTGGCCTTGGCGCGGAATCGCTCGACGAAGCGTTCCATTTGAGCGATCTCGCGATCCTGGTTCGCCTTGGCGGCTAGCAGCTGCTCGCGCCGTTCGCTGCGCTGGGCGAGATAGCGGTCGTAATCACCCTCATAGACCGTGAAGCCACCGCGTCCGTCGAGCTCGGCCACCCGGCCCACGTGCTTGCGCAGGAAGGTGCGGTCGTGGGAGACGATGAGCAGCGCGCCCGGAAAGCTGTCGATCGCCTCCTCGAACCATTGGATCGCGGGCAGGTCGAGGTGGTTGGTGGGCTCGTCGAGCAGCAGCACGTCTGGCTGGGCGAGGAAGAGCTTGGCCAGCTCGACGCGCATCAGCCAACCGCCGCTGAAGCTCGAGAGCGGGCGGTCGCGCGCCGAGTCGTCGAACCCGAGCCCCGCCAACACGCGGGCCACGCGCGCCTCACGATCGAATCCGCCACCTCGCTCGAAGGCCGTGCTCACGTGGTCGTAGCGCTCGGCCACGGCGGCGCTGACGTGTTCGCCGCGCTCGCCGGCGCGAGTCATTTCGAGCTCGAGCGAGCGAAGCTCGTCCTCGAGCGCGTCGAGCCCGGCCAGCGCGCTGGCCGCCTCCTGCTGGACCGAGTGGCTGAGCCGGGGGTCGATCTCCTGGCGCAGCATGCCGATCACGACGTCGCGCGGCGCGCTGACCGTGCCCGAATCCGGCGTCTCGTCGCCCGCGATGAGCCTCAGGAGCGTCGATTTGCCGGCACCGTTCGGGCCGACGAGGCCGATGCGGTCGCCGGGATTGGCGACCAGTCGGGCATCGCGGAAGAGCCAGCGATTGCCGATTCGCCGGCCGAGACCCTGGAGCTGGAGCAGCATCTCGTCAGTCCCGCCTCTGGCTGTCCAGCGGGCTGGGTCGCAGCGCGAAAATCACTCCGGCCAGGGTGAAGAGGATGCCGGACTCGGGCGAGTCGAGCCCGTAGGCGACGTAGAGGCCGAGTACGCCGAGCGCACCGCACGCCAGGAGCCCGCCGAGGCGCAAGGCCAGCGCCGTGCGCGCAAGGATGGTGGGTGAGCTGGCCACGCGGCGGAGCACGATTGCGGCGAGCGCGAGCAGCACGCCGGCGGTGGCAATCGCGCGATCGGGCGCCGGCTCGTCGCCCTCGAAGCCGTGCGCGACGATCAGCAGCGTGCAGGCCGCAAGCCAGCCGAGGACGATCCGCTGCGTGCGTCGCATGGATTGCAGGGTGGGCGCGAGTTCCGGCGCTTCGGTCGTCATGGATGGCGCGCAGGCTACCACCTTTGTTGCCGGACGTGGCGCGACGTGGCGGGACGCGCCGGCATTGCGCATTCTTGACCGCAGAATGCGATTTTCCCTCCAGGTCCACTATGCGATCTGCGGTGTCTTCGACCTCGCCTACAGCGGCCAGGGAAGGCCGGTTCAGGTTCGCGTCATCGGGGAGCGGCAGGCCATCCCCACGCGTTACCTCGAGCAGATCTTCCAGCGCCTGCGGCGCGCCAAATTGGTGAGCGGCAAGCGCGGGCCGGGGGGCGGCTACGTGCTGGCGCGCGACGCGGCCGAGATCTCGCTGCGTGAGATCGTCGAGGCGGTGGAGGGGCCGGTCGGGGGCGAGCCCTTTGCCGAGGCCGGGGCCGCGGCGAGTGGGTCAGCCGGCGGAGTCGGCACGGCCGGGCGGCCGGACTTCATCTGGCCGGAGCTGGCGGATCGGATCGGCCGGGCCCTCGACGAGATCAGCGTCTCCGACCTGTGCCGGCAGGCGGCCAGGCGCGGCGTTCCGCGCCTCTACCGGGTGGTGCAGGACTATCAGATCTGAGCCGGGCCCCAGAGGGGGCCCGGCGACTCGCGGTATCGCGCCGTGTCGCGTAGACTCGGGCCCCGAATCGCTCCCCCAGGGCCATGCGGCCCGGCACCCCGATTCCTCCCATCCATCTCGACCCGGTGAGGCGCCCGTGCGGTGCTCGGCCACGGCGAGGGGCGCGGCGAGGGACGGGAGCGCCGCAGCACGGTGGCGCCCGATCGCCACCTGTTCGAGGACGGGTGCGAGCGATCGGACGGTGGGCGGTGCGAGAGCGCATCGAGCTGAATCAGGATCTGACGCCGGCGGGCATTTCGAGTCGTGTGATGCACGAGCTGCACAGCCACGCGCTCGATGCGGTGCCCGAGGAGTGCTGCGGGCTGGTGACGGGTACACCGGGGAATCGATTCTCACGCACATACCGGATCACCAATGTCATGACGAAGAAACATCTCGAGGATCCCTCGGCCTTTCCGCGCGATGCGCGCCACGCCTTCTATATGAGCGAGGGCGAGTACTACCGTGCGCAGCACGATGCGGAGCAGCGGGGCGAGACCGTTACGGCGGTCTACCACTCGCACGTCGAGGCCGGGCCCTACTTCTCAGCAGAGGACATCGCTTACGCGGAGCACTCACTCTTCCCCTTCCCGGGCGCGTCACAGATCGTGCTCTCGGTGATCGGCGACCTCGTGGCCGGTTCGGCGATCTTCGAGATCGACCCGGTGCGAGGCGAGTTCAGCGATGGCTGTGCGCGTCTGCTCGAGGTGGACGAGGGGTGAGGGAAAGCGTGCACAAGATGCTGCTTGGCCTGTGTCTGGGGCTCGTACTCGGACCGCTGGGCTGCCTCTCGGGCGGCGTCCCACTCGACGAGCTCTCGCCGGAGCCGATTGCACTCCTCTACTGGGATGCCGAGGCGGCGCGCCGGCGCAGCGAGCTGATCGACGCGATGAGTGCGGGTCCAGGGCAGGGCTCGAGCCGGCGCGGCGTGGCGCGTCTCGGCGACGTCGCGGACCTGGTCACGCCGGACGAAGACGCCTCGGCCCGGGCACTGCGGCTGCGCCGGATTCCCGGCCGCCTCGTGCTCTTCCGGCCGCGTACGGGTGAGATCGCGCCGATCGAGGCGGCTCCGCCCAACGCGCGTCCGCTGGCCTGGTCGGCCGACCGGCGCTGGCTGCTCTTCAACAGCGCCCATCTCGATGCGGGGACCACACAGCTCTACCGATACGATCTCGAGACCGGCGAGGTGCGCAAGCTCACCCACGGCCCGGCCCACCATCCGGAGGGCAGCTACGCGCCCGACGGGAGTCTGGCCGTCTCGTGGATCCTCCTCGACCGCGACACGAGGATGGCGGGCCTCGACGTTCGGCCCACAGGCGGCGGGATCGACGAGAGGATCCTGCAGGGCATCTACCCCTCGAGCGTCCAGTGGTCACCCAAGGGAGGGGCACTCCTCTACGTGCACGCCGACAATCGGGCTGAGGCGCCTTCGGACCGCTCGCAGATCGTCCTCCAGGCGGCGGAAGAGGGCGCTCCGCCCGATCTGCTGGCGCGCGGGCGCGAAGCCGTATTCTCGCCGGACGGTGAGTCGATCGTGTTCACCAGACAGAGCGGTCACCTCTGGCGGCTCGCCCGCATGCGGCCGGACGGCTCGGCGAGGCGGCCGATCGGCGAAAGCGCGCACAATCAGCGCAACCCGGCCGTCTCGCCAGACGGTCTGCACGTGGTCTATGTGTCCGATCAGGGCAGTGTCGATCACCTCTATCTCCGGCGGATGAACGGCACGGGAGACCGCCTCCTGCTGCGCGAGGGGTCCGTCGCCTTTCCGGTCTGGTAGAAGCGTCCGCGGGCGCACAGAGGGCCTCGCCGGTGCGGGGCGCGCGACGAAGTTTCTTATAATCACCGTCGAGCCGACGAGCTGGACGAAAATCAAGAGAAAAGGAAATCAGAGTCCAATCATGAGTCAGCCGATCCGCGAAGATCTCGTTCCCTTCCACGGTGGCCTTGCCGAGCCCGTCGACTGGATCGTCCCCCTGAATCAGCGCGCGGCCTTCCTGGCGGAGGGCGAGGCACTCCCCTCCCTCACAGTGAATGCCGCCGATCTGTCCAGTGTCTACCGCCTCTCCGACGGTGCACTCTCGCCGCTCGAGGGGCCGATGCGTGAGGCCGTCTGGAATCGCGTGCTCGATGACGCGGTGATCGAGTCGGGCGGCAAGCTCTACGCCTGGACGATTCCGCTGGCCCTGCCCCTGACCGACGCCGAGGCGGGTGCCGTGTCCGTCGGCGACTCCGTGGCCGTGCGCGACGAGTCGGGTGGGATCGTCGCCATCGTCGACGACATCGAGACCTACGCCTGGGACAAGGCCCGCTACGTAGCCAGTGTCTACGGAACCGACCGCTTCGATCATCCTGGCGGACGCATGCTGGAGGGCGATCCCCGCAGCAAGCTGCTGGGCGGCAAGATTCGCGTGTTGCCCCAGCCCATGAACCCCGAGTACGGCGAGTACATGCTCTCGCCGCGACGGGTGCGCGCGCTGATTCGTGACAGGAAATGGGAGCGCGCGCTGGCCTTCCAGACCCGCAACCCGCTGCACCGCGCCCACGAGTATGCGCTGGTCTCGGGTGTTGAGCAGCTGACCGGCCAGGGCTACTTCACCGGCGCCGTCCTCAACCCGCTGGTGGGCGAGCTGAAGGGCGACGATGTGCCGGCCGCGATGCGGATGCGTTGCTACCGCGAGCTGCACGATCGCCGTCTGCTGGGCCAAGGCGACAAGGACGAGGCCGTCTGGGCCAAGGCGGGCTACGACATCTCCGAGATCTTCGAGCTGATCGGGCTCGACATCAAGATGTTCTACGGTGGCCCCAAGGAGGCGGTGATGCACGGTATCTATCGCCAGAACTACGGCTTCAGCGACATCGTCATCGGCCGTAAGCACGCCGATGCGCCCTTTGAGGATGGCAGCCCGATCTGGGGCGACTTCGATGCGCACGAAATCTTCGATGAGCTGGCGGGCGAGCTGCACATCCAGCCGTGCAAGATCGGTTTCGCGGCCTACTACGAGACGCTCGGGCGCGTGGATCTGACAGATCGCCATCCCGACGAGAAGCCCTTCTCGATCAGTGGCACCAAGGTACGCGAGCAGCTGAAGGCGGGTGAGCGGCCGGACCGGCGCATCATGCGGCCCGAGACATCGGATATCCTGATCGACGCATACCGCACCGCATAGGCAGGGGCTGCGCGAGAGAGTGCCGGGGGGATTCAAGATGCGGATCGGCGTCCCGAAGGAGACAATGGATCGCGAGTATCGGGTGGGCTTGGTGCCCGACGGGGCGGCGGCCCTGACTTCCGCGGGTCACGAGGTCTTCATCGAGCGCGGTGCGGGTTGCGGCAGTGGCTTCGATGATGCCGCCTACGAGGCCGTCGGCGCCCGTCTCGTCGATGCAGAGGAAGCCTGGTGCGCAGCCGAGCTGGTGGTGAAGGTAAAGGAGCCGAACCCCGTCGAGGTCAAGAAGCTGCGGTCTGGTCAGACGCTCTTCACCTATCTGCACCTGGCGCCCAATCCGGATCTCACGCGCAGTCTGCAGGAGGCGGACGTGTGCGCCATCGCGTACGAGACCGTCCAGCACACGGATGGCAGCTTTCCGGTGCTGGCGCCGATGAGTGAGGTGGCGGGGCGCCTGGCCGCACAGATCGGTGCAAACCTCCTCAAGAAGGAGAGTGGTGGCAAGGGTCTGCTGCTCGGCGGCGTGCCCGGCGTAAAGCGCGGGCGGGTGACGATTCTCGGGGCGGGCATCGTCGGCATCAACGCGCTGCGCGTCGCCCACGCACTCGGTGCAGAGGTAGACATCCTCGACATCGATCTGAAGCGCTTGACCTACGTCTACGATCTCTTTCGCGGCGAGCTCAACACCCTCTACTCGAATGCGGCCAACGTCCGGCGTTCGGTGCTGACGAGTGACGTGGTGATCGGGGCGGTCTACATCCGCGGCACCAAGGCGCCCACGCTGGTGGGAGCGGAAACGATTCGGCAGATGGAGCCGGGCTCGGTGGTGGTGGACGTCGCCGTCGATCAGGGGGGCTGCATCGAGACCATCCATCCGACCACCCATTCGGATCCGACCTATCTGGTCGACGACGTCGTCCACTATGGCGTGGCGAATATGCCCGGCGCGGTGCCGCGGACCTCGACCTTTGCGCTGACCAACACCACACTTCCCTACGTGATGGAGATTGCCGAGCTGGGCATCGTCGCCGCGCTGCGTACCGACCTGGCGCTGGCACGCGGCGCCAACGTCTGGCGCGGCGAGATTGTCTGCGAGGGTGTCGCGCTCTCGATCGACGCCGAGGCGAAGTCGATCCAGGAGCTTCTTGGTGAAGGGGTGGGTGCTTCGGATCCGCAGTGAAGGGCTCTTGCTCCGAGCCGATCCGGACAGTCGGTCCGGCGTGCGATCGGTCCTAGACGGTCTCGATGCGCGGCTCGGAGGCTGCATCGGCGAGCGCCTCGAAGTCGCCGCCCTCTGCGGGGTGGAGGGCGTATCCGAAGGCCAGCTCCACGCGGACCTCCTCATTCAGAGCATCGTCCTGCCGGATGTGATCGGCCACGCTGCGGGCCAGCTCGCTGACGCGTCCAGCAATATCATTGCCCGGCTCGGGTAGCAGGAATGCGAAGCGCTGCGTGTCGAGGCGGCCCAGCACGTCGAAGTCGCGAAGCGTCTCACGGAGTGCACCCACCACTACCTCGACGACACGATGTCCGTGTGCGGGACCGTAGGCGCCGAGCAGCTGATCCCAGTTGACGATGCTGCAGACCGCCAGCGCCAGCGTTCCTCTCGTTCCGTCGGCCCGGGCGATCTCCTCGGCGGTGCGCGAGGCCAGGTAGCTCTCATTCGGCAGGCCGCTCTCGCGGTCGAAGTTGGCGAGCTCGCGCACCTCGCTATGGACCTGAGCGTTGCTGAGTGCGCGCTCGACATAGGACACGAACTTCGCGAAGACCTGCAGATCCTCTTCGGTGAAGCGGCCGACGAAGAAGCGGTCGATGGCCACCTTGTCGTAGATGGAGATCGTGCCCACCACCTGGCCGTCGACCTTGATGGGGGAGGAAATCAGCGAGCTGAAGTCACCGTCGAACTCCGAGAGTGTCGAGTGATGGGCGAGATCGCGTACCAGAATGGCCGTGCGTTGCTGGATGGCCTCGACGGAGGTCTGCTTGTCGAGGGCAAAGAGCTGCGGCTGCAAGGCCTCGTCGGCGGAGCCGTAGTAGGAGGCCATCTTGTAGCGACGGGTCTTGGGATCCTGCAGGCGCAGGATGGCGTGATCCGCATCCAGGATCATGGCCAGCGACGACGTTGCGAGCCGCGCAACCTCGCGCGCGTCGGTGGCGGAAAGCATGCGCACACCGGTCTCGTTGATGGCACTCATGCGCGTTGCGCGGGCGCGGATATGCGACTCGCGCCAGGATCGGGATACACCCTCCGCAACGGCGGCCGCGATCTCGAGCAGGCCCTCCTCGGCGGCGCGGCCCTGGGGCGGGGATGGACCTGCCTGCGCGGCGAGCACGCCGACCAGGCGGTCGGCCACCAGGAGCGGTAGTGCCGCGTAGGCGATAGAGCCGCGCTCGCCGCTCAGGAAGATCGGTCGGCGGCTCTCCGCCGCCCCCCCGTCCACGCCCTGGCCGACCACGACGCGGTACTCGCCCCCGAACCCGCCACCTGCGAGTGAGGTGGCGGTGAGCAGCAGCTCGCTGTCGTTGCGCTCGGGGTCGCAGAGATAGATGTTGGCGATGCCATTTCCCATCCGGTCGGCCACGCTCTTGCAGATGTTCTGCAATCGGTCGGAGAGCGGTGCGGGTCCGGCCAGCATGCTCGAGATCTCGCGCACCGCCTCGTAGCGGGCGGCCTGGAAACGCAGGGTCTCGTGCTCCTGGGCGCGGTGAATGATCTGCGCATCGAGTGCGGCGAGTTGCTCGAGGAAATGCAGATCGTCGGGCGAGAAGGCGTGGCTGCGCGTGGAGTGGTGCAGGTTGAGCACGCCGAGCACCTTGCCCTCGAAGACCAGAGGTACGCAGAGCGCGGCCTCCACGTCCATGCGCTCGCGCGTGATCTGAAAGTGGCGCCGGTCGGCCTTGCCCTCGATATGAAGTGGTCGCGCCGTGTCGGCGACATAGCCGGAGATGCCCTCACCGAGCGGCACGCGGATCTTCTGCCACAGCTCGGGCTCGACACCGATTGCGACCTGGATGTAGAGCTCGTGGCGTGCGTCGTCGAGGAGCATCAGGGAGCCGCCCTCGGCACCCGTCACGCCGACAGCGATTTCGAGCATGCGGTTGAAGAGCTCACCCGAGTCGATGGTGAGCTCGACGGACTCGACGACCTCGCCGAGTGCCTGCAGGAGCTCAGCTTTGCGGTCACGCGGGGCGGAGCCGTAGGCCCATAGCAGGCGGGCCGTCAGCGGGGAAACCACCTGGATATCGCGATCGCGCACATCCGGCCGTCGGGTCAGGAAATTTTCGAGCTGTCCATCGTCGACGACGGCGTAGAGGTCGCCCGTGCCGACAAAGTCGTCCAGGTCGTCGACCAGGCGCTCCTCGATCTGACGTGCGAAGCTGCGTCCCAGCTCTCGGGCTCGAGCGATAGCAGCGTCGGGTGCGGGTTCGTAGAAGCGCACGATGTCGACGTCCGAGCCGTCGTCGAGCAGTCGGGTCAGACGCAGCGACTCCTCGTGCAGGCCGTAGATGCCGATGCGCCGCCGACTCATGTCTCTGGTCCATCGAGCAGGGGATCGAGCTGGATGGTGAGCGAGAGTGTCACCGTCTCACCATCGTCGTTGCCGAGTACGAGCGGGACGCGTACGGCGCGATCCCCGGTGCGGCAGGTCTGGCCGATGGAGACGATCTTGAGGTCGGCGCCAATGCGCGCTCCGTGGCCCGCCTTGGCCTCGCTGCGGAGCTCCGGCCACGGCCGGTCGAGGGCGATCTGGGCGTCCGTGACGGCGTCGGCGGTGTGGGCGGCCCGGCCCCTGCCCTCGGAGAGGATGGCTTCCTCCATGATGGTGTGGGAGCGCAGATTCTCGGCGGGTGCCTCGGCAAGCGGTGAGGGCAGGGGGTCCGGCGCCGGTGCGCTCTGCGCCCCTCGCGTCGGCGCGATCGGCTCGGGTTCGAGTCCGCGCTCACGCATCACGCGCACGACGCGCTTGGAGATGGTCGTCAGGGATTGCAGGATGCCACTGCCCTCGGTCGCCACGGTCTCGAAGACGGCGGCGTCATCGAGGTTCAGCCGGCGGTGCAATTCTTCGATTGCGAAGGGATCCCCGAGATCGCGCTTGTTGTATTGCACCACGAGCGGAATCTGGTTGAAGGAGTCGCCGTAGTCGGTGAGCGTCTTGCGCAGCTCATCGAGCGACTCGAGGTTGGCGTCCAGGCGATCGGCCTGGGAGTCGAGCACGAGCACAACACCGTCCACGCGGTCGAGCAGCTGCTTTCGTGTGGCTTCCAGGCCGGGGCCGCCCGGCACGGCCAAGACCTGCAGTCGCGTCTTCATGCCGCTGATCGAGCCGAGCTGGATCGAGAAGGTCTCGTAGGTGACGGTGGGATCGAGGCGGGTTGGCAGCTCCTGGAAATCGCCGCGATGGTCCGCCTTCAGCTTGGCGTGGATCGTGCGTAGACTGGTGGATTTGCCAGCGCCGCCTGCGCCCCAGTATACGATGCGGGCGGTGACTTCGTGGGAGGAGGGAGCCGGTGACATCAGACCTTGCCTTTCTTCGTGAGGATGCGACGGGAATGAGTCGAGATCACGGATGGCACGTCCTTGCTCTTCATCAGAGACTTCAGGTCCTTATCCTGGAGATAGTTCAGGAATTTGATCGCCTGGGGTTGCGGCGTCTTGGGATTGCAGGCGAGGGCCAGCTTCACCTGGTAGTTGCGGGTCCACTCCTTGTTGACTGAGATCATTCGCAGGATCTCGTCCCCGACCGCCCTGGATTGGGCGATGCTGACGATCTCCGTATCCGTGATCTTTGGGCTGGCGATCACGGAGCTGGATACCACCTTGTTGCGGTCCTTGATGAGGAGCGAGCGGGCCTCTTTGCCTCCGACGCGCGCGAGCTTGATCTTCTGCATCACCGTCATGTTCTGGATGGTGGCGAAGAGGTTGCCGGCCAGCTCTTCATCATCCAGATCGTCCTCCGAAGCCAGGAGTTTCGCAACCTCACCCATCGCCCCGCCCAGCATGGCGAGGACGGCCTGCTCGGCGGCCTGCTCCGATAGGTCCGCATGGTCGACGACGCCGCTGTCGGCGCTGTCGCCCTTGATTCCGAGAAAGGTCAGGATGCGTTCGATGACGGCGCGGCCTGTGAGCGGGTTGGAGCCCAGAGATTCGACGATGTCGTCGCAGCGCAGCATGCGCTCCTGGTTGTTGCTGACGATCTCCACCACGCTGCGGATGGGCAGGGTCGCAAGGAAGGCGATGGTCTGGTCGTCGGTGTGAACATTGAGCGCGATGGTCTCGCACGCCGCCTCGTTGTCGCGCTGCGAATGGGCGATGTAGGAGAGCAGCGCCGGGTGAGCCGGGCCCTTCAGCACCGTGTTGAGTACATCTGCGGGCAGGTCGTCGAGGCTCTGGCGCGCCTTTTCCTTGACCTCGGTGTCCGAATCATGGGCCAGTGCAAAGAGCACCGTGGCCAGATCGATCGGGCCTAGGGGCAGGGCGCCGCGCGCCGCCATGCGGCGGGCGGCGAGTGGTGCGTCGCGTCGTGCGTACTTCTCGGCCTGGGGCGAGAGCGTGAGCTTGATCTTGGTTGTGCCGCTCTCCATTACGCGCTCGCCCACTCCCTGCACGGATCGCCCGTAGCCAACTGGCTACGCGGTCCTACGTGTTGCGAATCGGCCGGTGGGGGGCCGGACTTTACGCCGAAGATGAGGCAAATTTGCACCCAATTCCGGGGGGATGGACCGGGCAGCCACATATTCGAGAGTGGCCACGGCCGGCTAGCGATTCTTCTCGAAGAGGATCCGCAGGCCCTCGAGTGTGAGAAAGGGCGCGACGGACTCGATCGCCCGGCTCTCACTGGCGATACGTCGGGCCAAGCCGCCGGTGGCGATGACCCGCGCGTCCTCGCCCAGCTCGGGACGGATCCGCTCCACCATGGCATCCACCAGGCCCGCGTAGCCGTAGAGCAGGCCGGATTGCAGGGCGCCGGTGGTGGTCTTGCCGATCACGCTCTTCGGTCGTGCGATCTCCACACGGTGCAGCTTGGAGGCACGCTCGAAGAGGGCCTCCATGGAGATGTGAATTCCGGGGCAGATCACCCCACCCATATACTCGCCGTCGCGGGAAATGCAGTCGAAGGTCGTCGCCGTGCCGAAGTCGACGGCGATGATCGGGCCGCCGTAGATCTCGTAGGCCGCAACCGCATTCACGATGCGATCCGCGCCGACCTCGTGTGGATTGTCGTAGCGGACCGGCATCCCCGTGCGCATGCCCGGACCCACCACGTAGGGCGGCCGGTCGAAGAGCTTGGTCGAGACGCGCTCCCAAATCGGCACCACGGGCGGCACTACGCTCGAGATGATCACGTCGGTCACTTCGGAGACGCTGCGCCCCTCGTGATCGAAGAGCGTGTGAATCGCGATCGCGACCTCATCGGAGGTCTGCTCTCGATGCGTGGACAGACGCCAGTGTTGGGAGAGCTTCCCCTCAGCATTCGTATAGTCGAAAATGCCGAGCGAGACGTTGGTATTGCCGATATCGATGACGAGCAGGACGGTTTGACTCACGGCGCAGGTGTCTCCTGGGGCTCTCGCGTCCGGCCGGAGAGCGTGACGTCGCCGGCCAGTACACGGATGGTATCTCCGTCGCGCAGCTCGACTTCGAGGGCTCCGTTCTCGGCGATCCCCCGCGCCACGCCCTCGAGTGGATCGTCGCCGATGCGGCTGACCGTGATGCTTCGGCCCACCATCTTGAAGTGGGTGTCGAAGCGCGGACGGACCGCCTCGAAGCCTCCGCGTGCGTGTGCGTCGAGCACATCTTCGAGGATAGAGTAGAGCCTTCTGGTGAAATCGCCCCGGTCGAGCGCTCGGCCGGAATGGGCCCTAAGGCTGGTCGCCCGCGCGCGGAATTCGCTTGGGAATGACTCGGGGTCGACGTTCAGGTTCACGCCGATGCCCAGGATCGCGTAGCTCACGCGCGCCTCCTCGGCACCGAGTTCCATCAGGATGCCGGAGGTCTTGCGGCCACCGATGAGGACATCGTTGGGCCACTTGATCTCGACGTCGGCGTGGCTTCCCAGGCTCTCCGCCACCGTCTCGGCCACGGCCACGCCGGCGGCCAGCAGCAGCGTGGGAGAGTCGACGGTGTCGATCTCCGGCCGCAGCACGAGCGAGGTGTAGAGGTTCGTCGACGCGGGAGAGAAGAAGCTGCGACCGAGCCGTCCGCGGCCGGCGGACTGCGCCTCGGCAATCACCGCAGTGCCGTGGGACGCGCCCTCGCGTGCGAGATCGCTGGCTACCCGATTCGTGCTGTCGACGGACTCGAAGTGGTGGAGCGGACGCCCGAGCCACACGGTCTCGAGCCCGCGATGGACCTCTTCGGGATAGAGCCGGTCGGGCCGCGCGAGCAGCCGGTAGCCACCGCCGGGCGCGCCCTCGATCTCGTAGCCGCGCTTGCGCAGGCCGCCGACGTGCTTCCAGATCTGGGCGCGCGAGACGCCGAGTCGCGCCGACAGATCCTCGCCAGAGCAGGTGGCGGGTGCGGCGTCGAAGAGTGCCTCCAGGACCTGCCGGGCGCCGCCGCTCACGGCGCGCCACGCGGGCGCGCGATCTCGAGGGCCACGTCCGCGCTCGGAGCCGAGTGAGTGAGCGCGCCGAGGCTCACGCGGCGCACACCGGCCTCGGCGAATTGGCGCACGTTTTCGAGCGTGATGCCGCCCGAGGCCTCGAGCAGCGCGCGCCCCTCGAGTCGTGTCACGATCTCTTGCACCTCGTCAGGGGAGCAGTTGTCGAGCAGCAGGAAATCCGCGCCGGCGTCGCAGGCGGCGAGTGCCTGCTCGGCGGACTCCACCTCGACCTGTACGCGCAGCCCGGCCGGCGCGTTCTGGATCGCCGACTTGACGGCCGGCTCCACGCCTCCGGCCACGGCGATGTGATTGTCCTTGAGTAGGATGCCGTCGTAGAGCGCGAAGCGATGGTTCACGCCACCACCGGCCCTGACTGCGAATTTGTCGAGTGCTCGCCAGCCGGGCAGCGTCTTGCGCGTGTCGACGATCTGGCAGCTCGTGCCCTCCACCTCGCGCACGTAGCGGGCCGTCAGCGTCGCGATACCACAGAGGCGGCCGAGGAAGTTGAGGGCCGTGCGCTCGGCCGCAAGGATCGCGCGCACCTTGCCCTCGAGCTCCATCAGCCGCTGGCCGGTCTCGGCGCTCTGCCCCTCGTCGACGAGTACCGTCGTCACGATCTCGGGCGATACGCGGCGGATCACTTCGCGGGCCACGAAGAGCCCGCAGACGACCAGCGGCTGGCGCGCCTCGATGTGGGCCGCGCCCGCGGCATCGGCCGGGATCGAGAGATCGCTGGTCACGTCGCCCGTCCCGATGTCTTCGGTCAGGGCAAGGTCCACCAGTCCCGACCAGGCCCGCAGCAGGGGCGGCGTGAGGGTGGACGTCATGGGCTGCACTCCTTCCGCCGAAGCGGCGGAAGCGCGATTCTAGCCCACGGGAGATCTACTCCTCGTCCTCGCCCTTCATGCGCCGAATCTCCTCCTTGATGAGGGCCTCGGCCATTTGAGGGATGACTTCCCAGGCGATGGACTCCACGCGCTCGAGCACCTGCTTGACCATTGTCTCCGAGAGATCCGCGAACGCCTCCCAGGCCACGTGCTCCA
Organism: Deltaproteobacteria bacterium; assembly: GCA_019310975.1. Lineage (GTDB taxonomy): Bacteria > Myxococcota_A > UBA9160 > UBA9160 > UBA4427 > JAFDDH01. The sequence goes on from JAFDDH010000035.1 coordinate 19,681, forward strand.
GGGTCTCGTGAATGCGTTGGCGCATCACCGGGCTGATATCCGGTCCGACGCCCGGGGCAGTGTCCTCGACCTGGGGCGTGGAGACCGCTGTGGGCGCGGGAGCGGGCATCGATTCAGACACGGGCTCGGACGGGCCGGCCATCGCCGGATCGACCGCTGGAGCCGACTCGCTCAGCAGGTCGTCCGATACCGAAGCCGGCTCGTATTCGGGCGGGACGGGCGCTGGCCTCGGCTCCATCGGGGCGCCGAGCAGGTCGTCCGTAGCCAGCGGGCTGGCGGCGGCCGGCGAGACCTCGAAGGGATCCACGAGATCCGACTGCGATACATCGTATTCACCGGCGAGGGGCGGCGGCGTGTCCGTGGGGTCCGAGCTCGGGTAGGCGGGCCCCGGCGAGGAAGTCGGATCCCCCGACGATTCCGCGAGCGGATCCGTGCTGCCGAAGTCGAAGACGTCCGAGGTCTCGGTGACTTCGCGGGCTGCAGGCTCTTGCGGAGCCGTGATCGCGGGACTGCTGGCAAAGAGGTCGTCGGCCAGGATCGTCTGGTCCGCTGGCGGCGGCGGCGCAGCGGCGGGCTGTGGTGCTCCGAGCGGCGACGCCTCGGACCCGCCGATCTCATTGTCGAGCGAGCGCACCGAGGAGGAGTCGCTACCGAGATGCACCGCATCGCTGTCGCTGTTGCCCTCGCTCATGATCACGGTGGTGAGCGCTGGATCGCCACCTGCTGCCGGCGACTCGACGCCGGCGAAGGGGTCGCCACCGGGCGGTGTGAGCGAGAGCGGGTCATCGGTGCGATCCGACCACGCCTCAGAGCTCGGCGGCGGCGGGGCTGCGGGTGCCGGCGGCTCCATCAAGTCTGGCATCTCCTCCGACATCTCTGACATCGGGCCGGCCAGGGGATCCGTTTCGGGTGCCATGCTCGTCACCGTGGGCGAATCCTGGGCGAGCGCAACCGGGCCGCTCCCATCCGGCATCAGAGCCACGGTATGATCGCTCGGATCGGGCGGGGCGGGCGAACCGCCCATCAGGTCCGAGTCGTCGAGCGGCGGCAACCCCTCGATCGAATCCTTCCCGTAGTCGGTCTCGGCGCCGAAGTCGAAGCCGTCGGTGTCGGGCGAGGGTGCGGCGGTGGCTGCCTCTTCTGCCGGGCTCTGAGCCCGGTCTTGCGTCGGGGAGGGCACCGGCTCTGCCGCGCGGGTGACGTCACGGCCGGCCGCGCTGGTGTCGGAGCCCACACCGGCTTCGAAGAAGTCGCCGCCGGCAGTGGCGGTCGGTGGGGCCGCGCGACCGCGGGTCAGCAGCTCGTTCACGCGGTCCACCAGGGCCTGCGCTTCGAAGGGCTTGGTGATGTGACCGTCAGAGCCAGCCTGCCGGGCGCGGGCCTCGTCGAAAGCCTCGAATGTTCCCGTCAGCAGCAGCACCGGAGTGCCCGCGAGCTGCGGATCGTTCTTGATCGCCTCACAGACCTCGTAGCCGCTCATGCCGGGCATCACGACGTCGGCCAGCACCACGTCGGGCTTGTGTTCGCGTGCCTTTGCGACCGCATCGTCGCCATTGTCTGTCGTCACGAGGTCCACGTCCTCGTTGGCGAAGCTCAAACCGACAAGCTTCTGGATGACGACACTGTCGTCGGCCAGGAGAAGCGTCTTGGGCATCTCATCCCCCATTTGGACCCGATGAGCGTTGGCGGGCCACGTCCGGAGCGTACCGCTCGTGCGAATCATCGTCCCCTTATCGCCCGCGATTGAATGGTTTTTCAAGCCCGGGGCGGAAAGTGTTCGAAACCGGTGGATTCAAGCCCGGGGGGCGATCGGCCGAGAAGAGATGATCGTGTGGCACACCACCCGCCGGCGGGAGGTGCGCCCAGATCCGGGAAGGGCTGCGAATGAATCTGCGCGCCGGTGCCAGCACCGATGTGGGCCTGCGGAGGCAGGCCAACGAGGATCGCTACGCGATGGCACCAGACATCGGCCTCTATCTGGTGGCCGACGGCATGGGCGGGCATCGGGCGGGCCAGGTGGCCAGCGAAATGGCTGCGGAGGCGGCGATCCGGGCCGTGGAGGCACTGCAGGGTGCCAGCGTGAGCCCGGCCGAGAAGCTCCGCCACGCGGTGGCGTGTGCAAATCGTGAGATCCACAATGCCGCAATCCAGAGCGAGGCGCTGCGCGGGATGGGCACCACGCTGGTATCGATTCTCGTCACCGCGGAGCGGCTTGCGCTGGCCCATGTCGGGGACAGCCGCGCCTACCTGGTCCGCAACAGCAAGATCCGCTGCCTGACCGATGACCACTCGGTGGTGGGCGAGTTGCTGCGCAAGCAGCAGATCACCGAGGCGGCGGCGCGCGAGCATCCGCACCGGCATGTACTGACGCGCGCCCTCGGTGTGCGTGAGGAGACCCTGCCGGATCTCGCCGAGCTCACGCCGCAGCCCGGAGACGCCTTCCTGATGTGCTCGGACGGCTTGATCGCCCACCTCTCGGACAGCGAGATCCTGCAGGTGATGCTGGCCAAGGATGACCCGCAGGCCGTCTGCGAGGTCCTGGTGGACGTGGCGAACAAGCGCGGAGGCGTCGATAACACCACCGTTCTGGTCGTGCGCTACGAGAAGTAGCGGGGGCCCGTCTCCTTCAGCACCCTTTGGCGCCGCCTGCCAGGACGAGCGCGGCCGATCATCGATCGACCATCCCCTTCAGCTTCGAGCGCAGGCGCATCACGGCCTTGGTGTGGATCTGGCACACGCGCGACTCGGTGATCCCCAGGATGTTCCCGATCTCTTTCATGTTGAGATCTTCGTAATAGTAGAGCGAGACCACCAGCCGCTCCTTCTCCGGCAGTGTTCCGATGGTGTCGGAGATGACGTGCTTGGTCTCGAGCAGCTTGAGCGAGGCGAAGGGATTCTCGCTGTGAACGTCCTCGATGATGTCCGCAAATGTGCCCGATCGGTCGCCATCCGAGTTCGTGCCGCGTATCTCTTCCAGGTTGACCAGCGAGATTCCGCGTACCTGATTCAGCAGGGTATGGAATTTGTCGATCTCCAGACCCAGCGAGTCAGCCACCTCGTCCTCCGTGGCCGAGCGGCCCAGTCGTTGCTCCACCTCGCCGTACGCCCTCTCGAGCTTTCGGCTCTTCTGGCGCACGCTGCGCGGCACCCAATCGAGTGAGCGCAGCTGGTCGAGGATGGCTCCCTTGATGCGGAACTCCGCGTAGGTCTTGAATTTGCAGTTCTTCTCGGGGTCGTACTTCTCGATCGCATCCATCAGACCGATCACGCCCGTGTTGTGCAGATCGTCGAGGTCGATGTGGGAAGGGAGTCGCACCGCGATGCGGTTGACGATGTATCGGATGAGCGGGGTGTGCTCGAGGACGATCTGCTCCTTCAGGTCGGACGGAATCTCGTTGTACTTCTCTTTCGCCTCGCGGAGCATCGTCTCCATATGAATCCCTTCTCCTCGTTTCTGAATCGGCGCGTCCGACAAGCAGCCCGCCGGCTGCGGCTCGTGTCGGGGCGGGCGCCGCGCCCGCCGATTGTGCCTGCCGAATACAGACAAGAGCAGGGGTCGTGCCAATCTGCGGTGAAAGAGCCGGAAATCGGTTCGACGTGCCGCTGGGCGTCCGTCCAGGGTGGGGCGCGACATTCCATCTATCTGGAATCGCAGTACTTTCTTTTCGAGTGGAACTCGTGCTCTGTGAACGATTCTGCGCGGAAGGGGTGCCGCCGCAGATGGCGGGACGCTTCACGGATGCGCAGGAGCGTCAATTCACCGACGTCAAATGTCAGCTCGAAGTACGATTTCGTCGCTGCGCCGCTTTCGCGGGCTGCGGCTGATCAACGGATCTCTTCACGCCGCCATCGTAACGGCCGAACGGTCTCGCGAGTGAAGTGCGAAATCCTGTGGGCGTGAAGAGCCGTGCAGGCACTGGTTTGAGCCGAATACCAGCGAAACGAGGAGTGATCCTATTCGGGTGGCTTGAGGCCGCGCTTCTTGATCTTCTCGAGCAGTGTGGTGCGGTTCAGCCCGAGTAGCTGGGCGGCCTTGTTCTTGTTCCAATCCGTGTGCTCGAGTGCCTGCGTGATCAGGTCCGTCTCGAGCTCCTCGATGGCTCCGTTGAGCGATATCCCGGTCGGCGGCACGACGGGCGCGAAGCCGCGCGGCCGCTCCGGGCTCCGAATCGTGTCGGGCAGGTCATCGATGCCGATCTCGCCGTTGCTACACAGCACCGCCACCCGTTCCATTACGTTCTCGAGCTGGCGGACGTTTCCCGGCCAGTCGTACTCGATCAGCCGCTGTAGGGCGTCGTCACTGATGGTATCGACGCGCAGGTTGCGCTCCTGAGTGGCGACGTCGAGAAAGTGGTGGACGAGTAGCGGAATGTCATCCCGCCGCTGGCGCAGCGGCGGGACCTCGATCGGCAGGACGTTGAGGCGATAGTAGAGGTCCTCGCGGAACTGCTTGGCCTCGATCAGTTTGGGCAGGTCCTGATTGGTGGCGGCGATAATGCGCACGTCCACCTTCTGCGTCGTGGAAGAGCCCACGGGCTCGAAGGTGCGTTCCTGGATGACGCGCAGCAGCTTCACCTGGAGATTCGGGCTCATGTCCCCGATCTCATCGAGGAAAATCGTGCCGCCATCGGCGACGGAAAATCGTCCTTCTCGATTGTGGGTGGCGTTCGTGAAGGCGCCCTTCACATGACCGAAGAGCTCGGATTCGAGCAGCTCCTCGGGAATCGCGCCGCAGTTCACCGTGACCAGCATGTGCTCGGCGCGGCGGCTGTTGTAGTGCAATGCCCGTGCGATCAATTCCTTGCCGGTGCCGCTCTCGCCGGTCACGAGCACCGTGCTCTCGGTATCGGCCACCTTTTCGACGATGGAGAGCACGTGTTGGAGGGCTGCGCTCTTTCCGATGATATTGTCGAATTTGTAGCGAGTGCGGAGCGCCGTCTGGAGCATCCGGTTCTCGACCTTCAGCCGACCGTGCTCGATGGCCTGCTCGACGAGCCGCCGCACGACGTCCAGCCGCTCCTGCTCGAAGGGCTTCTCGAGGTACCAGAAGGCGCCGGCGCGCAGGGCCTCCACCGAATTCTCGGCGCTGCCATAGCCCGTGATGACGATGCACGGCAGGTCGGGCTCGAGGTCGTGGATCTGCCGCACCAGCTCGATTCCGTTGATGCCGGGCATCTTGAGATCGCAGAGCACCAGATCGATCGGCTGGGACGAGAGCACACCGAGGGCCTCGGTGGCGTCGCGGGCCATCAAGACCTCGTGACCCACTCTTTTCAGGATCCGTTCCAGCGCGCGTCGGTAGAGTTCTTCGTCGTCGACGACGAGTACGTGTGAACTACGCAGGTTCCTGACTCCGCATGGCGGAGGGGGGCGGCCACAGCATAGAGGCGTGGCCAGCGGCCATCAACCCGGGATTCACCCGAGTCGGCGCGAGAGCGCAGACTCGAGCCAACCAGACCCGCCCGCGCGGACTCGCATGATCGGCCCGAGCCGATCGGCCACGGCGGCGCCAGATCCCAAGGATTCGAGCATCAAGAGGGCATCGTTCGGATCCGATACGTCCCGGTATGGGGTTGGACCGGATGCAGGGGGGACGTGCGGAGCGCGGCGGCAAGTTCGTGCTGGCGGTCGACGATGAGCTCTCGGTGCTCCGAGTGCTCGATCGGATCCTGCGCGGCGTCGGCC
>JAFDDH010000156.1 GCA_019310975.1 Deltaproteobacteria bacterium
ACTCGAGGCGCATGTCCGGAACCTGGAGCCGGAGCTGGGGGTCCGAGCGGCGCGTGTCGAGGCTCTGGAGGAACACATCCGCAACCTCGATCATCTACTCGATGAGGCCCGCTCGCACGCCTCGAATACCGAGGCCATCGCGGCCGAGCGGCTCTCCCAGCTATCGGGCATCGAGAGCGAAAGTGCGCGAAGCCGCGAAGAACTGGCGCGCGAAAAGCAGCGTGCTGAAGCCAGCGAGGCTGCGCTGGCCGAGATCCGTTCGACGCCTTGGTACCGCCTGCTCTCCCGGCTGGGGAGAGTGGGGCCCGCGGAGTAGCTGGCGCCATGCGAATCCTGCAAGTCGTTCACGACTTCCTCCCCAACCACGTCGCAGGCGTCGAGGTCTATACCGACGGTCTTTCCCGGCGGCTCGCGGTGGACCACGAGGTCGCGATCCTATACAGCGAGGTCGCACCAGACCTTCCGAACTACTCGATCCGGCGGGGTCGCCACCACGGGCTGCCGACCTACGAGATCGTCAACAACCATACTCTGCGATATTTCGACGAGACCTACCGCAACGCCGCCATGACGGCGCGGATGATCGAGGTGCTCGACGACTTCCGGCCGGACGTCGTTCACATTCAGCACCTCATTAATCTATCGGTCGACTTCGTGGACGAGCTGCGGCGGCGCGACATCCCGATGCTGATGACCCTGCACGATCATTGGCTCGTCTGCGCCAACGGAGGCCAGCGATTTCAGCAGGAGCTGGGTCGCTGCGAGTCGCTCGACGCACGCCGCTGCGGTGCCTGTACGGCGCATATGCACGGCGTCGGCCTTCTCGCCCGTGGCCTTCTGCGGCGCCAACGTGAGGCAGCCGTGGGTCGGCATGCCGTGCTGCATCTGGTCGATGAGAAGCCGGTGCGGAGCGCGGCACCGAGCGCTGACTTCATCTATCGCGACAGCTACGAGGTGGCGGGTATGCGCCGGCCGACGATCGTGGCTCATCCCCCCGCGAACCTGGAGTTCCCGCTGGTCTTGGAGGGGGAGGCCTGCTTCGAATGTGAGGTATCCCTGCATCCCGACACATTCGAGCGCGAGGGAGGCGGCGTCGAGTTTGCCGTGCTGGTCGATGGCGAGCTGTGCGAGAAACGTATTCTCGATCCGAAGCGCAAGCCAGCCGATCGGGAGCCCGCCAGTCTGATCCTGCAGCTCGATCCCGGTGAGCACCGGATCGAGCTGCGCACCCGAGCCGTACCAGAGCACGAAGGCATGTTCTGTACGGCGGGCTGGATCGATCCCCGAGTCTCGGCCGCTGCCGGGGTTGCCCGCGGTCGTCGGCGACCGCCCGAGAAGCTCGTTCGGGGCGCCGTGCAGCTCTCGGGCAAGCTGACGGGCGTGATGCAGCGCAGGCGCGTAGAGGCGCGATGGCAGGCCATGCGGCACGTCGCTGATCGCATCGACCTGTTTTTGGCGCCATCCCGATACTTGCGGGACGAGTTCATTCGCTGGGGTATCGATTCGGAACGGATCGTCTACTGCGACTACGGGTTCGAGCTGGATGCCTTCCGCCCACGCCAGGCGCTCCCGGAGCGCACACGTCGTTTCGCCTTCGTGGGATCGCTGGTGCCCCACAAGGGGGTGCACATTCTCTTGGAGGCGTTCGAGAAGCTGCCGGGGGATGCGCGGCTCGACATCTGCGGATCGCACGACTACGCACCCGACTATTCCGCCGGTCTGCGCAGCCGCATACGCCATCCGGGCATCCGTTTCGTCGGCCGAATCGAGCCGGAGGGCATCTCGAAGTTCCTCCAGGGGGTGGACTGTCTGGTCGTTCCCTCGATCTGGCAGGAGAATTCGCCTCTCACCATCCACGAGGCATTCATGACCGGTGTGCCGGTGGTGGCATCACGGATGGGGGGACACGAGGGATTGCTGGGGAGCGGCGGCGGGCTCCTCTACCATGCAGACGACGCCGACGATCTCGCGGCGAAGCTCATGCGACTCTACGAGGAGCCGGGTCTCGCGCGATCGCTTGCGGTCAGCGCACCGCCCGTCAAATCCATGCAGGACCACGCCGTGGAGCTCGTCGATTTCTATACGGCACTCTCGCGCAAGCGGAATGAACGCGTTTCCCGGTAGTGTATCGGTCGTCATCCCCGTGCTCGATGGAGGGGATGCGCTTGGCGAGCTACTCGAGCAGCTCTTTGCCCAGGAGGTGCCACTCGACTTCGATGTGTTGATCGTCGATTCGGGCTCCTGCGACGGGAGCCTGGAGCTGGCCCGGCGATACCCCGTCAAGTTGATCCAGATCTCGCCGCACGAATTCGATCACGGAGAGACGCGCAACCTCGGCATACGCCAGACCAGTGGCGAGATCGTGGTTCTGCTCACGCAGGATGCGACTCCGGCTGCCAGTAACTTTCTGGTCCACATCGTGCGACCGTTCGAAGATCCTCGAGTCGCAGGCGTATATGGCCGACAGATCCCGCGGCCGAGCTGTGACGTGGTCAGCGCTCGCAATCAGAACGCATGGCTCGTGGGTAGACGCGAGCCGGCGTGCGCCCTACTCGGCGATCGGTCACTCGAGGATCTTGCCCCGATGGAGCGGTACGAGCTGTGTGCGTTCGACAGCGTATGCTGCGCCATCCGACGCTCGGTATGGTCGGAGTGCGCCTACCCGCGCGCGGTGTTCGGCGAGGACATCGCCTGGGGGAAGGCGGTGATCACGCGCGGATGGAAGATCGCCTACGAGCCCTCCGCGGCCGTTCTTCACTCCCACCGTCGCTCGATTGCCCATGAGTACCACCGCACCCGCATCTGTCATGCGACACTCTTCGATTTGTTCGGTCTGGCTACGCTGCCTCGCCTTCGCGACGTCCTGCGCGCCTGGGCGTACAATCTGAAGACCGACCTCCCCTTCGTCTGGCGCCAAGCATCGCCTGGCCGCGAGCGCATGCGTCAGATGCTGCGCATCGCAGCACTATCGATCGCGAGCCCAATCGCCCAGTACCGGGGCATCCGTGCTGGGGCGCGCACGAGTCTCGAGCGATGAAGATCGTCCACGTCATCCACACCTTTCCACCGCATTCGCGTGCGGGCTCCGAGAACTACGTCGAAGCGCTTGTAGACCAGCAGCGGCGTCGCCACGAGGTGAGCGTCTTCCATAGAATCGCGGACTCGGAGCGTCCGGAGTTCGAGGCGCTCGAAGCTTTCCATGGTGAAATTCCGGTCGTGACGGTCAATCGCACCTTCGGCGACATGACCTGCTTTCGGGACACCTACGTGAGCAGGCCGATCGAAGCGGTCTTCGAGGCCTTCCTGGAGCGCGAGCGGCCCGACGTGGTGCACTTCCACCATGTCACCTGCCTCTCCACCACCTGCGTGCAGGCGGCCCACCGCCGCCGCATCCCGGTGATCTTCACCCTCCACGATTTCTGGCTCATCTGCCCACGCGGCCAGCTCGTGCGCAGCGACGAGACCCTCTGCGAGCAACACACCGACGTCGATTGCGTGCGATGCATGGCGTATCAGCTGCGGATTCGCGGCGGGCACGATCGGAAGAAGGCACTCTGGAAGCGCCATGCGGGGCTTCGTGGCCTTCGATTCGCCAGGCGTGTCCAACGCTGGCTGGCTTCGCGTCGCTTTGCCGATCAGACACAGGCGTTGGCGGAGATTCGAGCCCGGGTCGAGCACATGCGCGAGCTCTTCGAGAGCGTTGATCACTTCATCTCGCCCTCGGCCTTTCTGCGTGACCAGTTCATCGAATCGGGACTCGCAGCGGAGAAGATCAGTGTATTGGACAATGGCTTCGACACGACTCCATGGCGGGGTGTTGCAGCGGCACGCGTCCGGTCTGCGGGGGAGCCGCTGCGCTGCGTCTACCTGGGTACCTGGATTCCCACCAAGGGCGTCCACGTCCTCCTCGAGGCCTTCCGGGAGCTCGATCCAGAGAAGGCCGTGTTGGACGTGCACGGCTATGCGGTTCCCTACGAGGGCCGCGAGCACTACGAGGGCGAGCTTCGAAGCCTGGCCGAGGGCGCTGCGAACATCCGGCTGGGCGAACGCTATACGCCGGCGCAGGTACCCCAGCTGCTGGCCGAGGCCGACGTGCTCGTCGTGCCTTCGGTCTGGTACGAAAACTCGCCCTTGACACTCCACGAGGCCTTCCTGGCCGGACTTCCGGTGATTGCCTCCGATCACGGTGGGCTGCGCGAGTTCGTGCAGCATGAGGTCAATGGCCTGAGGTTCAAACCTGGAAGCGTTCGGGCGTTGCGGGCCGCAATCACCCGCTTGATCGACGAGCCCGAGCTCCTGGGCCGACTTCGAGCCAGGCGGACGCACGTGATGTCGATTGACGACCACGCACAAGCGCTGGATGCGATCTATGCAGCGGCGACACCAGCGAGCGCGGGCGTGTCGGCGGGGTCGGTGAGATCTTGAGTCGATTGTTGATGATGGCGTGGATCTTCGCGTGGCTGTCCTCGACACTGGGCTGTGGTCCGTCCGGCGAGCCTGGTTCCAAGAGCGCCCCGCCCCTGCGCTACTTCGATCTCCTGCGTCGGGCGCCCCAGGGTCAGCGGGCGATCCGCGTCGTGGCTGCGGAGGGAGACTACCGGCCCGCCCTGGTTACGGGGGGGACGAGCACGACGCCCCTGGCGAGTGTGGTCGTGGGCGCCGACTGCCGAATGCGCGTGGGCCTCTACCTCGAAGCAGCTCCCGAGTCGCGAGAAGCCACGGCCGTGGAGTTTCGCGTTTGGCGGCTTGGCGAGGATGGGCGCTCCGCGCTCTTCCAGGAGATACTCGAGATCGATCCCGTGAATGCGCCAACGTGGCACGATCGCAGCTTCGCGCTGGATCGCCACGAAGCTGAGCTCGTCGAGCTCGAGCTCGAATCGAAGCCGCTTGCGAGGGAAGGCTCGGGGGTGAGCTTCGTCGCCTGGGGGAGTCCCCACCTCGCCTGTGCGGGACCCGCACCCGTTGCAGATCTCGCCGCAAGCGACGGGCAGGCGACCCGGCCGAACGTCGTGCTCATATCGATCGACACCCTTCGCCAAGATCGCCTCGGTCTCTACGGGCACTGCCGGGATACGAGTCCCGTGCTGGACGAGTTCGCCGAAGAGGCCGTGATCTTCGATCAGGCCTTCACCGTGGCCCCGTCGACGCTTCCCGCCCACGCTTCGTTGATGACGGGGCTCTACCCCGAGGAGCACGGCGCGGGAGATACCTCCGGGCGGGATCCGCTTCCTGACCATGTGCCGACGCTGGCCGAGCGGCTGCGCGCGGAGGGCTATCGCACCATCGCGCACACGGCCGGCGGCATCATGGGCGCGAAGAGTGGTCTCGGCCAGGGCTTCGAGATCTATCGCGCACATACCCGGGCCAGCCTGAGGTCGCTTCTGCCTTCGATCTTCGAGGATCTCGCCAATGCGGTCTCGCAGGCACCGACGTTCTTGTTCGTTCATACCTATGACGTGCACGGCCCCTACATCCAGCCGCGTGCAGAACGGGTTTTCGAGCCGTCGGATTGCGACGTGAGGATTGGGCCGGTCGAGTGGGCGCGAATCGGCGCCATCGAATACCACGACCATCAGCTCTTCGAGCGTTTCTCTGATCTGGACGAAGTCACGGCCGCCTATGACTCGGGGGTCCACTATGTGGATGCCGAGATCGGTGAGCTCTTTGCGTATCTTCGATCCGTCGATCTCTTCGAGAACGCGCTCATCATCGTGACGTCGGATCATGGCGAGGCGCTCTACGATCGGGGCGTCTACGTGGGGCATACCTATACGCTCCATGATCCGCTGCTGCGCGTTCCAATGCTCGTGCGTCTGCCGGGCGCACGCCAACGAGGCCGTGTCGACGAGCTTGTCGACAGCGTGGACCTGATGCCGCTGATCCTGGACGAGATCGGCCTCGACACCCGCTCTCCACTGTCGGGTAGCAATCCGCTCGCGCGGATGCGGGGCGAGCTGCCGAGCCGGACATTCGTTCGCGGAGAGGCCAGACACAGCGGTTCGCTCTATGCCCGGTCGCATCGCTTCAAGGTGATCAGCGGTGGCCATTCACCCGGTGATTCTCGTGCCGCGGTTCCGCCGCGGCTCCTGGATCGCCATCAGTCGGGCGCTCAGTGGTACCGGCTGAAGAACGACCCGGGTGAGCGGCAGAATCTCGTCTGGGCTGCAGATTCGGATATTCCCGAGCTGCAAGCGCTGGTGGAGGTTCTGGCCGGGTTGTCATGGGATCGCCGCTCGGCCGTCGCAGCACCCCAGCAGAGCGAGGCTGAAGCCGAAGAGCTTCGCGCGCTCGGGTATACGGAGTGAGGGTACGGTTCAGCGCCACATCGATCGCCTGTGCGGTACTCGTCACCCTTGCACAGCTCTGGCTGGCGGCCGCCGCCAGCGGCGAGCCGCGTCTGCGGCGCTTCGAACGGGTCGAGAGCGTGCTGGCATTGACGGATCGGCTCGCGAAGGCAGACCAAGAGCTGGAGGGCGCCCACCCCGCCAAGTCGGTGCGCATGACGCTGCGAGGCACGACCCTGCGCGGTGTCTTCCAGCATCCTGCATCGCGACTGCTGGTTCGCGACGTAGCGATTCTGGCGCGCACGCACCTGGTCTTCTCGATCGGGCTGAGTGATGAAGCCTGGGCGAAGGGCAGCGATGGAGTCGAATTCAGCGTCGAGGTGAGGCCAGAGGGCGGGAAGTGGCACGAGGTCTTCAAGCGAGAGCTGGGCGTCGACGCGGACGAAGCCGATCGCGGTTGGCAGGATGTGGAGGTCTCGTTGCACCCCTTTGCGGGCCAGCGGGTGGACCTGGTATTCGAGACGATGCCGGGTCTTCGCGGGAGCGCGGGCTACGACTGGGCGTATTGGGGCGAGCCGCGATTGGTGGCGAGCGGCGTGGAGGTGCGCGACGGGTCACGTCCGAACCTGCTTCTGGTTTCCTTCGACACCCTGCGCGCCGACTACCTCGGGAGCTACGGCCATGCGGCGAATACGAGTCCCACCATTGATGCCCTGGCGGCCCGGGGTGCGCGATTCGAGCGGGTCGTCGCGCAGGCCCCGTGGACGCTTCCCAGCCACTTCTCGATGTTGACCGGTCTTTATCCGGACCGCGAGATGTTGCGTTATGACGAGTCGCCGTGCGCGATCTCGCCAACAGTCCAGACACTCGCAGAGATCCTCGCGGACAATCGCTACTCCACCGCAGCCTTCACGGGCGGCGGCTTCGTCTCGTCCTCGCTGGGCTTCGGGCAGGGCTTCGATCGCTTCGAGAGCCATGGCCGCCGCTTCGAGGACAATCTGCCCGCCATCCACGCATGGCTGGAGCGACACGCCGGGTCACGCTTCTTTCTATTCGTTCATCACTTCAACGTTCATCGCCCGTACGCCGCACCCGACGCGCATCTGAGTCGCTTCATCGATGAGGTTCCGACGGCCTGTCGGGGCGTGGTGTTCAGTCAGGCAGATCTCGAGGCCGGGCGCTGGCAGGCCTGTCTCCGGGATCCGCATGGTGTCGACTACCTGCGCGCCGCCTACGAGGCCGAGATCTCGAACGCGGACGACCTGCTGAGCGAGCTTCTGACCCAGCTCTCGGACCTCGGTGTCCTGGACGACACCCTGGTGGTGGTGACCGCCGACCACGGTGAGGAGCTGATGGACCACGGATCCCTCGACCATGTTCGCACCCTCTACGATGAGGTCATTCGCGTTCCGCTCATCATCGCCGGGCCGGGCGTCGAGCCGGGCGTGCGGGTTCCGGTGCTCGCGGGCTTGACGGATGTCGTTCCAACGCTGCTCGAGCTGCTGTGGCCCGAGGCGACAGGCATGGCGCCGGAGGGCCGCAGCCATGCGGACTGGTTGACGGGGGCCGCCAGAGTCGACGCGGGTCGCGAGAACGCTCCGATCTTCACGGCGACGGAGCTGGATCGCAAGATTCCCTCGCTCGCCGCGGAGCCCTACGCCTTCAAGGCGGCGGTGGTGAGGGGCACCCGCAAGCTGATTCGCTCCGGTACGGGCTCCGACGTATCGATGGAGCTCTTTGATCATTCGAGAGATCCGCACGAGCGCCAGCCAAGTCTGCCGAGTCGCTCAGCCGAGGATCAGGCGCTGAAGCGTACACTCGAGGCCTGGGTGAAGGACCTGCCACGCGCCCGCTACTGCGTGCCGCGTGAGCTCGAGCCGGAGACCCGTGATCAGCTCGAAGCCCTCGGCTACTTGAATTGAGTCACGATCGTCCAACCTACGACGTGCGGTAGGCGATCGCACCGGCTCATTCCTGGGCGGCGAGCGCTTCGAGAATCGTGTCGGCGATCTGCTCGGCCATGATCTCGTTGCCGAGCTGATTCATGTGGCAGCAGGCGTCGATGTATACGGGCTCGGAGACGCTCTCGAAGATCCGGGTCAGGTCGCGAAAATGCACAGCGCTCTCGGTCAGTCCACGACCCGCTTGGATCAGGAGCGGGTAGCCGGCCCGTGCTCCGAGGCGATAGTTTGCGTTCTCAGGAATTGCCAGCTCGCGCTCGTCATCGCCCATCGGCTTCGAGCCCTCGACGTACTGATTCGGCTGTAGGAAATGGACGTAGAGTGTGCCATTGGCTCGGAGCAGCCGATCCATCTGAATCGAGCTCCTCACCCAGAGGTCGACGAGCGCCGAATAGAGCTCGTCATCGTCTTCGAACTCGATGCGGCGTCCCGGAGTCCCTCGCGCATCGCTCTCCGCCTCCGCGCGCAAGAGCGCTTCGCGCGCGACGAGGATCCGCTGATCGAGTCGCCGATCCGCCGTGAACCAGACCAGGTTGCGGATCACCGAGAACGCGAAGGGGCTGGCCAGCGCATCGCGGGCGCGCGCCTCTCTCTCCCCCTCGAGATGGGAGATCTCGCCCATGCGTCGCAGCACCCTGGGATCGGGTAGCGGCTCCACCCGCTGCTTCCAGCGCCGCGGGTAGCTGACCGCGAATCCCTTGCGTCCGTTCTCGGCTGGATAGAGGGCGACCTCGTTGAAGCCGTCGATGTTGATCACGATGTCGAACTCGGCGCCGAGGCTCAGCATGTAGGTGATCGTCTGGAGCTGCTGGGGCTGCTTATAGCCGGCAAGGGCCAGTCGCACGAAGACGAACTCGCGCTCGGCGAATCGAGGGCTCTCGCGCAGTCGCTCCGCGAGAACCCTATGTCCACCGTGGGTAAAGAGGTTCGCGACGGATCCCCCCACCACGGCCACGATCAGCTTTACGCCCGAGCGCTTGTGGATCGGGGCCCGGGTGTCGAGGTAGCCGTACTCGGTGACGTGAATGCCTTCGACGCTGCCGGGCAAGCTGCGCGCCGGCGTTCGATCGACCACATAGCCGACGAAGGGATGGACGCGCCACTCGCGCTGGCTGAGTGCGCGGACGGGCGATTGGGCCTCACCTTCGCTCAGGCCACCCGGGTCCTCGTCGAGTCGATCCCGTTGCAGGGAGCGGATCTGCGTTGGCGCGTAGGTGGATCCATTTACGAAGGCAAACGCCAGCCAGGCGCATAGCTCGACGAGGGCATAGACGAGGATCGCGGTCAGCGCGGCGAAGACCGCACGCTTGACGAAGGCGCG
>JAFDDH010000390.1 GCA_019310975.1 Deltaproteobacteria bacterium
ACCTCGGGGCTGCCGGCGCTGATTCTCGAACGCGGACTTTCGCTCGAGGCCGGTGCGTTCGCGCTCGATGCTGCTTGCGCGAGCTCGCTCTATGCAATCAAGAATGCATGTGATTGGCTCCATGATCGGCGCGCCGACATCGTTCTTGCAGGCGCTGTCAACTGCGCTGACGATCTCTTCATCCACGTCGGGTTCTCGGCCCTCTCGGCGCTCAGCAAGAGTGGACGCAGCCGACCGTTCAACCGCGAGGCCGACGGTCTGGTGCCGGCGGAGGGTGCGGCATTCGTCGCGCTCAGGCGACTCGAAGACGCACGACGCGAGGGTGACGAGATCCTGGCTGTCGTCCGCGGCGTGGGCCTCTCGAATGACGGGCGTGGCCAGGGAACGCTGGTTCCGTCCAGGGAAGGTCAAGTGCGCGCGATCCGCGCCGCCTACGAGATGAGCGGTGTCTCACCGAGTGACATCTCGTTGCTCGAGTGTCACGCAACCGGAACCGTCATCGGTGATGCCACAGAAATCGAGAGCCTGACTGAGACCTTCGGAACGCTACCTGAGCCGCTGGGCATCGGTTCACTCAAATCCAATATGGGGCACCTCATTACCGCGGCCGGAGTCGCAGGCCTGATCAAGGTTCTCGAAGGCATGCGCGCAGGCGTGCGCGCTCCGACCCTGCACGCCGAAGAGCCGATCGCCGCGCTGGACGACTCTTCGTTTCGTGTGCTCGACCAGGCGGAGCCCTGGCACGTACCCGACCATATAGAAGACGGCGTGCGTCGCGCTGGAATATCGGCGTTCGGATTCGGAGGCAACAACGCTCACTTGATCGTCGAGCAATTCGATCCGGAGCAGTCGATTCCCGCCTTCGGGGTAGGCGGCCCGAATCGCGGCGGTGACGCGGCCACGGTCAGGGAAGCCGTGAGAGTCGGGAGCCATGTCGAGCCCGTACCCGTCGCCATCGTGGGCGTGGGGGTCGTCGCGGCCGGCTGTTCCGATCGGGCTGCCTTCAGCGAGGCGCTGCTCTCGGGAGCGAGCCGTGTGAAAGAGGGCGTGAGCGGCCAGCTCGAGGGCCGCATCGATGCGTTCGAGGTCGATATCTCGGCACTCGGAATTCCGCCCAACGACCTGCGCCAGACGCTTCCGCAGCAGCTCTTGGCAATCGATGCCGGACGCCAGGCGGCCGCGGAGGTGGCGTCGCTGCCGCGGGAGCGGACGGGCGTCTTTGTCGGGATGGGGACCGACCCGGAGGTCGCGCGCTATGGGGCGCGCTGGCGACTTGCGCAGTGGGCGCCCGCGCTGGGATGGGACGGCGACACCAGCGGCGGGGGCGAAGGTCAGAGGCAAGCAGACTGGCTCGGCGAAGCGCGTGACGGCGTCATCGGTGTACTCGAATCGGCCGGTGTCCTCGGCACGATGCCAAATATCATCGCCAACCGGCTGAACCGTCAGCTGGATCTCGGCGGAGCGAGCTGCACGGTCTCCGCGGAGGAGCGCTCTGGACTCCAAGCGCTCGCCATCGCGCTGCGCGCGCTGCGCGAGCAGGAGCTCGATGCCGCGCTCGTTGGGGCAGTCGATCTGTCGTGCGAGCCCGTTCACATCGAGGCCGCAAAGGAGTGTCTGCCGGCCGACCGACAGATTCCGGGGGATGTCGCGGTTGCGGTGCTGCTCAAACGACTCGAAGATGCCGTGCGCGACGGCGATCGCATCTACGCGATCATTGCGGACGAAGCCGACGCCGCGGGTGCGCTCAGCCCGGCCTCTGCTCCGGACGGGGCCTTGGAGTGGGGCCCGGGCAGCGAGATCGGGTGCCTGACCGATCGCTTCGGCCACGCTCATGCGGCCTCGGGGCTCTTTCATCTAGTCGCCGCCGCACTCTCGATTCATCATCGCAGGCTCCCGAGTGGCCAGCCCTGGCTGTCGAAGGCTGCGAGATCGGCGCGTGTGGCTGTTGCGGCAATGGATGGCCGGAACGTAGATGCAGTGTCGTGGCAGCTGAGCGAGCACACCGAGTCCGCTCTCCGCCCCGAGCGTGCGGCGCCGCAACTCCACGTTTTCGAAGGCCGCGATGTCAGCGAGGTCATGAACGCACTCGACGAAGGGAGAACATCAACGCCCTGGGACGAAGCGACGAAGCCAGCCGCGTGCGCGCGGCTGGTTGTGGTCGCCGGCGACGAAGAGACGCTGAGGCGGCGCAGTGAGCGGGCGCGTGCGCATATTCAGGGTGGCGCGCCAGCTGGAGAGGGGGTTCACTTTCGCAGCCAGCCGGTAAGCGGCGACCTTGCATTCGTCTTCACCTCTGCGGGCTCTGCTTATCATGGCATGGGGGAGGATCTCCTCGGCGCGCTGCCCGAGCTGGGGGATCGACTCGCGCACCGCTTCGATGGCCTTGTGGATGCGATGGGCTGGGTGTTCGACGAACCTGGCCGCGCACCCACGAATGATCAACGTCTCTGGGGTGCGTCGTGTCTCTGCCAGATGCATGCGGAGTTGACGCGTGGCCTGCTCGGACTCCAGCCCGATGCGGCGATCGGCTACTCGTCGGGAGAGAGCAACTCGCTCTTTGCACTCGGCGCCTGGACGGATATGGACGCGATGCGGCGCGAGATCGACGCGAGCGGGCTCTATACGACGGAGCTCGCGGGCCGCTTCGACGCCGTCGCACGGGCGTGGGGAGAAGAGAGGGCGGCGCGAGAGAAGGGCGCAGACCCCGCAGAGATCCGCTGGGTCGTCTGGGGGCTGCTGGCGCCGGTCGCGCAAGTGCGCGAGCTGATCGCGCACGAAGAGCGCGTCCACCTCGCGATCATCCACACCGCGAACGATTGCGTCATCGCGGGTGACGCGAATGCGTGCCAGCGGATCGTCGACGCTGTGAGAGCGGATTTCGGGGCGGGACGCTGCCACGAGCTCGAGTACAACATGGCCGCCCACGTTCCGGAAGTCGAATCGTTCCGGGATGCATGGCTCAGTATCCATCGACGCGAGGTCTCTCCAGTCCCCGGGGTGCGGTTCTACTCCGGCGGCTGCGAGGGGGCCTACGTCCCCGACTCGGAGGCCTGCACAAAGACGATCATGAGCCAGGCCCACCAGACCCTCGATTTCTCGAGGGTCGTCGAGCGCGCGTGGGCGGACGGGGTCCGCGTCTTCGTCGAGCATCGGGCTGGATTCGCGATGTGTTGGGCGAGCGCGCGAGCGAAGCGGTCATTGTTCCCCTCGACCGCAAGGGCAGCGGGATCGAGACGATCTTCGAGGCGATCGCGGCGTTGATCGCCGCGGGCGTCCGCGTCGATCCGTCGCGATTCCTGGAACGGCTGAGCCCGGCTTCGCAGGAGTCGGCACACGACGAAGTGTCCTCGCGGCAGCGACAGGGAAGCGCCAGGCGGCTGCGCCTACCGGCCCATCTGGACCCCGTTCGTCTTCCCTCACTTCGAAGGCCGGGCGGGCCCTACCCAGTCGTTCGGCCAAGCACTCCGCCCCGCCACCAAGGC
>JAFDDH010000391.1 GCA_019310975.1 Deltaproteobacteria bacterium
CGAGGACGCAGGGCAGCGCAACGCGGTGCTCTTCGAGTGCGGCATGCACGCGCGCGAGTGGTTCGCCGTGGAGTCCTGCTACGCGCTGATCCAGCACCTGCTGGACAACTACACACCGCCCGGTGGCTTCGTGCCGCCGGACTTCGTGCCCACCGAGGTGGACGAGCTGCTCGCACACGTGGATGTCTGGGTGCTCCCGCAGACCAATCCCGCCGGGCGCCACATCGACGACCCGAAGCACGGCGACCCCAACCACTTCGCCTACATGTGCCGCGGTGGCGCCGACGAGGGTGACATCTGTGCGGTGGACGGCGAGTGTGCGTCGGGCGACTGCTCGGCCGCGGGCTGGCGCACCAACGCGAACCGCAGCCAGTGTGGTGTGGCGATCGACCTGGCGCGCAACTGGTCGAGTGGCTGGGATCAAGCGGCGGCCACCTGTATCACGACCGAGTGGCTCAAGTGGCGCGGTCCCGACCCCTTCAGCGAGCCGGAGACGCGCAACCTGCGCCGTTTCATCCACAACCACATGATCTCCACAGTGGCCATCGTCCACGGACCCCAGCAGCAGATCTGGAACATGTGGGCCAACGATCACACGGCGAGCAGCACCGTGGTCGATCGCCTGGCCGCGATCAACAGCGTCGGCGCGGTGCCCGACGGCGCGGCGCGCATGCCCCGCGACAGCGTGGGGAACGGGCTCGGGCAGTTCTCGGCCTGGCTGTCGACGGCCTCGAATCGCAGCGGCGATCTGGACGACGGGACCGAGCGCAACATCTCTACCTTCTTCCTCGAGGTGCCGGTGCTGGGCTCGCTGGGCATCGTCGAGCGCGGGGGCCAGAACTTCGTCCTCGGCGGCTACTCGACGCTCACGTTCAACGGCCTTCCCCTTCAGGAGAACGTGAACGACACCTCGAACAACTTCCACCTCTCGGGCGCGGGCGCCCCGGAGCTGTGGACGGACACGATTCTGCCGGTGCTGCTCGAGGTCATCCGCCAGGCGCGTTCGCCCCATTGTCCGGTGGATGCCGACGGCGATCTCGAGCCGGGGTTCTGTGCCGAATTCGATTTCGGGCTCTCCGGGGCGAAGATCGCGGACGCGAGCGACGGCCCGGGACGGCTCGAGATCCACGCGCCGAGCCGCGAGGAGCGGCTCGACCCGGGCACTCACCGCGTCGTCTACGCGGTCCAGAACGGGGGCGCGGTCACCACCCAAACGACCGCGACGGTGAAGATCGATCGAGACGGCGCGAACGTCGCGACAACGAACCAGCCCGTCGATCTGGTGGCGGGAGCACGGGGCGTGTTCGAAGTCGAGCACAACTTCGCACCCGGCGCCTACGAGGTCCGCATCGAGCTCGACCCCGCCGACGCCTTCTGGCGCAACGACCGCAAGGTGTTCGCATTCCGCGTGCCCGAGCTGCCGCTGCTACCGCCCCCGCCCACGCCGCTCTTCGAGGCATCCCTCACCCTGCCGGCGGCGGGTGGCGCTCCGGACTTCGGGTTCGACGCGACCGTGCTGGACGCGGCGTTCCTGCGACCCGACCTCACGGGAGTCGACCTCACCCTCCACATCCATCGCCCGGCCACGTCCTCTGTCGCGTCGAGCATGCTGGCCGTCTCGGCGCCGCCCGGCTCGCCGGGCTGGGACACTTCGCAACCCGCACTCGGGATCTTCGAGTTCACGGATCCCACCGGCGGCGCGATCCAGCTGCTGCGCCTAGCGCCCTCGGCTCCGCCCGCGGCCGGCTCCGCGCTCGAGGTGCTCCTCGACCCGACGCTGGCGATGGGAATCGAGGACGCCAACGCCTACACCATGGAGCTCGGCTTCGGCGACGACGCCCTGCTCGTCGCACACACCGTCGGTGCCAGCCCGGTCCTGCCCGCACCGAGCATGCCGCCCGAGAACGGTGACGACGACGAGCCCGACGTCGTCCCCGAGCCGGCGACCGGGCTCGCCCTCGTCTGTGGAGTCGCGGCACTGACGCTGCTCGCGCGCGCGCGTCGCCGGCGAGGCCCGATCTCCTGAGTCCATCTGTGGTGTGGAGACGGGATGAGCGCCCGCATCGCTGCTGGGGTCGAGCCGGCTGGATCGGAGCAGGACCTGGCATTGTAGATTGTAGAAAGAAGCTGAGCCGGACTCTGCGCCGAAGCCAGGTGGCGCGGCTCGCCAGTGCGACGCCGATTGGGCGAGAAGCTCTCAGCGCCGCTTGCGCCGCACCTTCTGCAGCGACGTCTTGCCGCAGCGCTCGCACTTTCGCAGCTCGCGACGTTGACCCACCGCCTTCCGGATGCCACCCGCTTCCCAATAGTCTTCAGTCTGCCCGCAGGCACACTCGTATTCCCACTCGTGGGTGGCGGCCTCGAGTGCGCGGTACATCTTCTCGGACACGAGCCAGCGCAGGACCCGATGCGTCGCGTGTGCGGATTCGCCCGACGCCGGAAAGCGGGCGGCCGGCGTGAACTTCTGGCCGCCCACAACGATGATGAAGGCGACGAGCAGGAAGGCCGTGAGAAGCCCGGCGAGCCAGCGCATCGACTCCAGGGCCAACGCGATCGAAGCGGCGAAGACCAACACACCGAGCGTCACGAGCCCATTGCCGAGATGATGCGACAGGCCCTCGATGTCGTACTTCTCCCTCTCTGCTTGCGATGCCGCGTTGTAGCCAGCGATCCAGTGATCGCGGCGGCTGTAGCGCAGCAACGCCCCCGGCCAGATCAGCAGCGCCGCGGCCACGAATCCGATCAGGAGTAGGGCGCTCGGGTTCGTCACACTTCCCGCATCGGAAGAGCGCTTCGTCCGCCAGCGTGAATTCAGCCACGATCGAGCGATAGACTTTCGATCTACTTTCGCCGCCGCTATTCTCTTGGGTTCGCAGCGTAAAGGGCCGCGTGGGGGGAAACATGGCGGAGCGACAATGCCTGGAGCGAGAAGGCCTGGAGCAAGAGGGCCTGGAGCGAGAAGGCCTGAAGGAGGAGGGGTGCGCGGTCGGGTTGGCCCCCGGTGATGCGCCGGCTCCGTACTTGGCGATGCTCAATCCCGCCCAGCTCTCAGCAGCGCGCCACACCAGCGCCACGCCGTTGCTGATCATCGCGGGCGCCGGCTCGGGCAAGACCAACACCCTCGCTCACCGCGTCGCGCACCT
>JAFDDH010000157.1 GCA_019310975.1 Deltaproteobacteria bacterium
CGTACCTGGACCTGAACAAGGGGAGCTACGGATACGATGAGCTGCCCGAGATTCCCCGCGGCCCGCGCGGCTCGGCACCGCGCGGAGCCGCCTACGAGGTGGCCAACCAGGCGGACCTCGGACCCGAGCTCAACCTGAAGAGCGACGTGTGGGCCTACAAGGTCGCTTCGTTCTACGAAGAGGCGGTCAGTCGTCAGTGGGATGCGACCACCGACGTGCCCTGGGGCGACCTGGCGCGCTACGAGCGTCCCCAGGAGGTAGAGATCGCCTTCGCTCAGCTCTGCACCTTCTTCACCGAGGTGGAGATGATCGCCACCGATCTGCCGGCGAAGTGGTGCTGGCGCATGAACAACCAATTCCACGAGGTGAAGGGCTTCATTGCGTCGCAGGCCCTCGACGAGGCGAGGCACGCGGAGGTCTTTCGCAAGCGCGCGCTCGCCGGGGGGGTGGGGCTGATGCAGGCGCTGCCCCAGGTAGAGCATTCCCTGAAGGCCATCCTCGAGTGCAATACGTACAGTGAGGCAAGTGCCTTCATGCACCTGCTGGCGGAGGGGAATATCCTGACGATGTTCCGCTTCAGCGAGTTCATATCGCCCACACCCGTCGACAAGCGCATGTTCCAGCTGGTGATGCAGGATGAGGCACGGCACGTGTCCTACGGGATGCAGCACCTGAAGTGGATTCTCGACAATGTACCGGAACGCCGAGAGCCGCTACACGCGGCCCTCGACGAGGCCGAGAACTTCAGCCTGAGCCAGTTCGACTCGGCTCTCTTCGAGGCGATGATCGTGCTCGCCGGCAAGGGCACGTCGCCCGCGCAGATCAAGAAGGGCATCGAGATCGTCGGCACGCTGCAGGTGAAGCAGATCGAGGAGTATTTCCAGCGGCTGCGGCGCGCGGGCTTCGAGGATCGGATCGAGCGGAGCAAGTTTCGCGATCTGCTGGCGATGATCTCGCTCTCGAATCAGGAACCCGCGCTGCCGTCTTAGCCCATCCGCTCGGCTGCGCTCACCAGCTCCTCGAGTGATGCACCGATACCCTCCGCGATCGCCCAGGGTTCCGGGATGATCTCCGGGCAGGCCAGGAAGCCGAAGCCCACGGAGTCGACGTAGCTCAGGACCGAGACGTTGAGCGCGATCTGGTCGATCAGCGGTCCCATCGGGTAGCAGGCCTCGAGGCGGGCGCCTGCGGCGTAGAGCGGATTCGGTGGACCGGGGACGTTGGAGATCAGCAGGTTGAAGATCGGCGGCAGGCGCTCCGTGATGTGGAGGCTGCTGAAGAGTCGAACGGCGAGCGCCACCGCCGCCGGACGCGGGACGCTGGCCCACTCCATCACCGCGTCCTCGATACCCGACGCATGGAGATCCTTGGCACTCCGCGCCCCCCTGGCGACGGCCCGCAGCCGCTCGACGGGATCGTCGATGTCGGTGGCCAGTGACACGAAGAGACCGGAGACCACGTTGCCGAAGCCCGAGAATTCCTCTCCCGAGCGCACCGAGACCGGGACGGCCGCGATCAGCGGGCGATCCGGGAGCTCGCCGTTGGCATCGAGGGTGCGGCGCAGGGCGCCGGCACACACCGCGAGCACGACGTCGTTGACCGTCACGTCGAAGGCTTTCCGCACGGCGTTTACGTCCGGCAGGGGCACCTCCGAAAAAGAGAAGCAGCGGTGCGGCGTGATCGGTCCGTTGAGCTTCGTGCGCGGCGCCTGAAAGGGCAGCGCGGGCGAGCTCCCGCTCCGGGATCGCGGCCGGTTGAGCGCCTTACGAAGCGACAAGGCGGTCGTGCCGAGTGTTCTCGCCACACGCAGCGGCTGGAGGGCCAGTGATCCCAGGCCGCGGGCGAAGAGCTCGAGCTGCGAGGGAAGCGATTCCACCTCGCTGTGCGGCGCCGGAAGGGGATCGTCGGGTGCCGGCCTCGGCTCGCTCACAAAGAGACGCGCCAGCATCATGGCGCCGGCCATTCCGTCCGCACAGGCGTGGTGCACCTTGACGAAGACGGCGACCCGATCGTCCTTCAGGCCCTCGATGAACCACATCTCCCAGAGCGGCCCGCTGCGGTCGAGCTTGTAACCCGAGAGATCCCCGATCAGCGCGGCGAGCTCGCGGTCGCCCCCCGGTGCCGGAACCGCCACGTGCCGGATGTGCCGGTCGAGGTCGAAGTGCGGATCGTCGATCCAGAGCGGACGGTCGATTCCAAAGGGCACCTCGAGCAGGCGCTCGCGCAGCGGAGGCAGGTTCCTGACCTCGGAGGCCACCAGCCGGCGCCACTCGTCGATCCCGAACCCCTGTGGCGCCGTCGACGGGTCGAGGATCAAGAGGGCCGATACGTGCAGGTGAGAGCTCGGCGTTTCGCCGTAGAGCATGTCTGCATCGATGCCGTTCAGTCGCCGCATTCCACCTTCCTTCCGACCCCCTGCCCGCATGATACAGGAAGATCTCGCGAGCTCGGTCGAGCCCCTCCACTCCTTCGTCGTCAGTCGGTGCTGCTCATGTCAGCTGGCCAGCGGTCGACGGCATCCGCGCGCTTACCCATCAATGCAGCGCTGGGTCGGCTTGCATGTGACGAAACGCACGCCAATCCGGGTAATGCCCTTGGAGAGCGCCACACTTTCGAAAGCTTCGTGTTTCTTGCGATGTTCACGTGAGAAGAGTCACGCTCATGCGCTGATTCGATCCCGATCAGTCGCGCACTGTGACGAATCGAATCCTGCATCGCTGGTTGGATGTCTCGTTGTGGCTCGACGCCTCGGCGGGGCTTGTGTTCACCTGCCTCTTCGCCATTGCGTTGTCGCTGTTGTCGCTCACGCCGCACTCGGCCGCCGCCTCGACGTTGAACGACCCGTTGCGTTGGTTGCCCTCGCCGTCGCAGGACGTGGCCGGCTACGTGGTCCACGTGGGAAGCAGCCCCGGCTTCCGGTCTTCGGGGGCCGGTGACAGCATCGACATCGGGCATGACTACGCGCTGGTGGACGGAGTGGCTGAGCGCCGTCTGAGCGATCTGCTCGACACCGACGCCTACGTGACCATGCAGGCCTACGACAGCGCCGGCCGCCGCTCGGTCGATTCCAACGAGATCTTCGTCGCGATCGATTCGGTCGACCCTGTCCCGGATCCCGTTCCGGACCCCGAGCCGACTCCCGATCCGATCCCCGATCCGGGCGCAGGCCAACCGGAGGGTCCGGTGGTCTTCAGTGAGGGATTCGACGCGTTCGCGGTGGGCCAGGACCCGGACGGATGGCGCGACACGGCCGCCAACAACTCCATGGTCGAGGACGACACACTCTTCCGCACGGCCTCGGAGGGCGGCAATGGGGTGTTGGAGACGACTTCCACTGCGACCAACATTCACTCCCACCTGCTGGCGGGAGGCAGCCAGGCCTGGTCGCGCTACGAGCTGGCGGGTCGAATGAAGATTGGGGACTGGATGGGTGGCATCGGTGTCACCGTGTATAGCGACTACGCCAACTCGGATCGCTACTACCGCCTGCGCCGTTTTGATGCCGATCCGAGCTTCCACCTCGCCGCCCATCTGTCGGGTGAGAGCGAGGTGTGCTTGGGCTCGACGGATACGGGCGTGAGCCCGGGACCGAGTACGTGGTATCGCTTCCGGTTTCAGGCCGGCGACGAGGACGGTTCCGTGCGCCTGCGCGCCAAGGTCTGGGCCGAAGCGGCCGCAGAGCCTGCGGCGTGGCAGATCGACTGCACGACCTCGGGCCAGGTCCTGCTCGCGGGCGCGCCGGGTCTGTGGTCCATGGGTCCCGGTGCGAAGCAGTGGGATGATCTCTCGGTCCAGTTCTTGGACGCCGAGGTGTCGCTGCCGGCTCCCGAGTGTGTGGCGGATGCCGACTGTCTGGACGGCGATCGCTGCAATGGCGACGAGACCTGCGTGTCCGGAAGCTGCCTTGCAGGCACGGCGCCCGTCTGCGCATCCGGCGGATCTTGCCAGCTCGGGCAGTGCGATCCCAGCGTTGGCTGCGTGCTGGTGCCCGTCGCCAGCGGTACTGCGTGCAGCGACGACAATGCCTGCACGAGCGGTGACAGCTGCCAGTTGGGTCTGTGCACGGCCGGCGCTGCACTCTTCTGTACGGATCCAGGGCCCTGTCGCAGCGGCTACTGCGATCCGGCCAATGGCTGTACGAGTGTCGCCGTGAGCGATGGCACGATGTGTAACGACGCAGATTCGGAGACGCAGAACGACGCGTGTCAGGCCGGGCTCTGCGTCGGAGTGGTGCCCATTCCTGAGCCCACACCGGAGCCCGAGCCGATCCCCGACCCGGATCCGACGCCCGATCCCACGCCTACTCCCGATCCGATTCCGGATCCCACTCCCGGTGACGAGCTGGCGGACTTCCTCTTCTTCGAGGACTTCGAGGCCACCCCGGCGGGCGCCGATCCTGTCGAGTGGCTGGACACGGGCGCCATGAATTCGATGCTCGAGTCGCCGGGCCTCTTCACGGTGGCAACCGCCGCGGACGGCGGCCACGCCCTGGCCACCGATTCGGATGCCGTGAACATCCACTCGCACTACGTCGGAGCCGCGAGTCAGGATTGGTGGGACTATGAGTACAAAGGACGGATGCGCTTCGAGGAGCCGGCTGCGGGTATCGGCGTCACCCTGCTCTCCGACTATGCGAATAGCGATAGCTACCTGCGTCTGCGCAGACACGGCGACCAGTCGACATTCCAGCTCTCCTCGCATCCCTCGGCCGCAGGGGATGTCTGCCAGGGGCAGACGGATTCGCACGTCGTCGCCCAGCCGGGCGTCTGGTATGCGTTCCGCTTCCGCACCGTCGAGCAATCGGACCATTTGCAGGTGCAGGCCAAGGTCTGGGACGTGCGGATCGACGAGCCGTCCGCCTGGCAGATCAGCTGCGCCTGGACGGCCTGGACGCAGCCGGCCGGTCGACCTGGTGTGTGGTCCACGGGTCCCGGGCGCAAGCTTTGGGACGATCTCGGTGCGTTCACGATCGAGGCTTCGGAGGGCTCGCAGGACGGCCACGTCACGCCCGCGTACGCCGAGGACTTCGAGGGCCTGGCTTCCGGCAGTGATCCTGCGGGTTGGCTCGATACGGCCAAGTACAACTCGATGCAGGAGGATCCGGCGCTCTTCGCTGTCGGCCGGGCGCCCGACGGCTCGATGGCATTGATGACTGGAAGCGGGCGGAAGAACATCCACAGCCATTACGTCGACGGATCTGCGGCGCTCTGGTCCGACTACGAGTACACCGGCCGGATGATGGTGAGCAGCGATTCCGCGGGTATCGGTGTGACCCTCTACAGTGCCTATCCCGAGGCGGACCTCTACTACCGGCTTCTCCGCTACAAGAGTCGACCGGTCTTTCAGCTGAGCAATCATCCCTACCGCAGGGGCCCGGTCTGCGTGGGCACGACCCAGACGGGCGTGAAGAGTCGTCCCGACGTCTGGTACGACTTCCGCTTCCGGGCGACCCACGAAAACGGCGCAGTCCGATTGCAGGCCATGGTCTGGGAGCAGGATTCGGCGGAGCCGGCGGACTGGCAGATCGACTGTCTCGTCAGCGACGGGGCCGCGCCGCGATCGGGTGCGCCGGGTGTGTGGTCGATGCGCCGGGGCAAGAAGTTCTGGGACGATCTCGAGATCACGCCGATCGAGCCATGATCCCGATTCGGAGGCGAATGCCTCTCCCGTCGCGCAGCCAGTAGCGCTTTCGTGCTCCTTCCGGCCCGCGCAGCCGAGGTCGCCCAGCTCTGGCGTTCACGGAAATGGGGCCGCTGCGAAGTTTCGCTACGATCCGGCTGAATCTGGCGGGGGGAATCCCCATGGAGACTCGTCCCTATTTCGTTCTAGGTGACCTGCTCGTCAACGCAACGGTCGGAGCGCTGGTCGGCCTCGCCTGCGCGGCGCTCATCGGCCCGTCCTGGAATATGTGGTTGGGCATGTTCGTCGGCATGGCGTTGGGCATGGCGATGGCCCTGGTGCTGAGCCTGGGACTCTTCGCCGTGCTCCTCGGCGCGATGGAGGTCATGGTCCCCGCCATGCTGACGGGCATGACCGCAGGCATGGTGGTGGGCATGGCTGCGCCGATGACGGAGGTCAGCCTCGGGGATGGCGCACGCTGGGGGGCCCTTCTGGGCCTCGTCTGCCTCGTCGTGACCTATGCGGCGAACGCCGTGCTCCTGCGCCAGACCACCCACAGCTGATCGGAGTCGAGGATGGATGCCGCCACCCGAGCCAAGTGGGATCGCGCCGCCGGAACTTTCGACCTGATGAGCAGCCGCGGCCCGGAGTGGCGCTGGGCACCCGCCAAGCGGGAGTTCTTCTCCGCCATGCACGGGAAGGTCCTCTTCCTCGCCGTCGGAACCGGTCTCGACATCCCCTTCTTCCCGCCCGGCCTCGAAATCACGGGGATCGATATCAGTCCTCGGATGCTCGAGAAGGCACAACCCCGTGCCGACGCCTATGAGGGGAAGATCGAGCTCCTCGAAATGGACGTACACGATCTTGCCTTCGACGCCGGCCGCTTCGATCAGGTCTTCACGTCCTGCACGTTCTGCTCGGTGCCGAATCCGGTAGGCGGACTCGAATCACTCCGCCGTATTCTCGAGCCACGCGGCGAGCTGCGAATGTTCGAGCACACGGGAAGCCGCTGGTTTCCATTCAGCGTGATGATGCACCTGATGACGCCGCTCTCGCGGCAGGTCGGCCCCGAGATGAACCGCCCCACGGTGGAGAACGTCCGACGCGCCGGATTTCTCATTCGCGAGGTGAAGCATATCTACCTGGACATCGTGAAGACGATTACGGCGCAGGCGCCGGCGTAGCTGCTCGGATGTGGGATTCGGTCGACCGCAACGCTCGCCCGGGGCCAGCCGCTAGCCTTCTTCCTCCTGCTCTTTCTGCCCTCACTCTTGGCTTCTATTCAGACGAGCTCTACTACATCGCCTGTGCGGGGCGTCCAGCACTTGGCTACGTGGATCATCCACCCTTCTCTGTGATCGTGCTGCGGCTCTGGATGGAGCTCTTCGGCGATTCGCTGCTCGTAGTGCGGGTGCTGCCGGCCGCCGCTGGAGCCGCGACGGCCTTTCTTGCCGGGTGGATGGCAGGGCGGCTCGAGGATCGCCGCACACGGATGCTCCGCGCGCAGGGATCGATCCCGTGAGGCAGCAGATGGCCGGCTGCATCCACGGCTGTCTGCAGCAAGACGTCTGCTGCGTCGATTGCGAAGCGGAATCGAGGGTCGGCGTCGGATGGCTTAGATCGGTGTTCTCAATGTTGAGAATATGGTTCTCCGGGGTAAGATGATCATCGCTAGAGAGAGAACGAGGGGAGAGGAGGCCGTATCAGCCATGGGACGTATCGCGGGCCGCACCGCATTGATCACGGGCATCAGCTCGGGCATTGGCGAGGCCTGCGCGCGGCGTTTTGCCGAGGAGGGGGCCCGCGTGTCGGGTCTGGATGTGCAGGAGCCGCCCGTTGCGCTCGGCAAAGACATCGCGGCGAGCGGTTACGAGCTCGACTTCCACCGGGCCGACATCCGCGACGAGGATGCCGTCTCCCACGCCATTGATGCGGCCGCCCTGGCTCTTGGCGGGATCGACTGCGTGGTCCACGCCGCTGGAACCTCCGGCGCCGGCGTCGCCCACAGCCTCGATACGCACGAGTGGGACCGCGTCGTCGATGTGAACCTCAAGGGCTCGTTCCTGGTGGCGAAGCACGTGCTGCGGCACATGGTCGAGCAACGCGCGGGCAGCCTGGTGTTGATATCGAGTGTCGAGGGCATCACGGGCGGGAACGTCGTTCCGCATTACAACGCGGCCAAGGGCGGTGTCGTGTTATTGATGCGAAATCTCGCCATGGATTACGGGCGCTATGGAATCCGCGTGAACTGCCTCTGCCCGGGCTTCATCGACACGCCGATGCTCGCCGCCTTCAACGAAAACGCTCCCGACGACATGCGTCGCCGGATGGAGAAGGCACATATGCTCGAGCGCTTCGGACGGCCCGAGGAGGTCGCCGCCGCCGCGCTCTTCCTATGCAGCGAAGATGCCTCCTTCGTGACCGGCCACGCGCTCACGGTGGATGGCGGATTCACTGCGGGACACCGCCTCGAGCTCGCGGCGCCCGGTGGCCGCGACGACTCGGTACCGTGAGGAAGGCTGCGCGTCTGCGAGCGCCTTACGCGGCCGCGCTGCGTCTTTCTCGAGAGCGGGTCGGGCTGGCTTCCCGATTGGCCCGATCGCAGGGTCGTAGTCCCCCCGCAGCCTCGCCAATCCGCTGTGCCATGCGGGCGCCAATTCTACTGCCCGGTGGAGCCCGCGGACCGGCCCTCTTTGCTCAACGCTGCTTGCGCAGTCGAACGAAGCTGGCGACGAGCAGGAGTGACGTCAGGCCCACCCGGCCGGCGTGACCGAGGAAGGGGATCGGTGGCCTTTCGGGGACCGGACTGCCTTGCTCGAAGAAGCTCCAGATCATCGCCGAAAGATCCAATCCGTCGTCGTTCACGTAGAGGATGTGTCCGCTGAACTGATCGAGCGGTGGGGCGAGGGCGGAGCCGCGAATGCTGCAGAGACCGATCTGCGTCTCGTCAGCGCAGGATTCGTCGAGGTCACAGAAGCTTCCGCCCAGGCTGATTTGTGGCTCGATCGGCTCGGGGCCGCAGCTGTTCTTGGTGCGCCAAAAATCGAAGCTCTCGACCGCGCCTCCGAAGGCTCCGCTCTCGTATGGGATGACCACGTCGCTGAGCCCCATGAAGAGGAGGACGGGAATCTGGCGGCTGGGCTGGCACTCCGATTCGAAGTCGGCATAGGGTGTCGGGAAGGCGAGGGGTGCGGCCGCCGCAAAGAGGTCGGCGGCCTCGCACGCCAATCGGTGCGTCATGGCGCCGCCGTTCGAGAGGCCGGTTGTATAGATTCGACTCACATCGACGTTTCCCTCGGCTTGGATCGCGCTCACCATCGCCCGCAGGAAGCCGACATCATCGATCGCGTTGGCCACTGCATCGCCGCAGCAGACACCCGCATTCCAGCTCTGGAAGAGCCCGTCGGGATAGGCGACGAGGAAGCCCTCGACCTCGGCCCGCTGCTGCATGCCGGATATCGCCTGCTGCTGCTCCTTGCTGGAGCCGAATCCGTGCAGGTCCACGACCAGCGGCACGGGCTGCGTGCCGTCGTAGCTGATCGGAGCCCTGATGCGATAGACCCTCGAGTTGCTGTCGTGCGTGAGGGTCCTCGGGTTGTCGCCGGGTGTGAATGCAGCCTTCGCCGGTCGCGCGGAGAGCGCCAGCAGCACGAGTGTCGGAGCGAGGAGCGAGACGGTTGCGATGGCGCGGATGTCGGCGACCACGACTCGCGCCCCGTCGTCCAGAAAGCCCAGGGCGAGCGCCCGGCCGATGCCGCTTCCGGCACCCGTGATCACGATCGTCAGGCCCTCGACCAGGCTCCCG
>JAFDDH010000392.1 GCA_019310975.1 Deltaproteobacteria bacterium
CGTCGGAGGTCCCGAAGTGGATGCTCTCATTATCGTGGCGCGAGAGCATCGCGCAGCGGCCGTCGATGCGCCGGGGGAAGAGCGCCATTCCTTTGCTCTGTGCACGCGCCCCGTTGAGCGTCAGAACGCGGAATTTGACGAAATCCACGGTCTCGATCAGCTGGGGAAGGATCTGGTACCCGTCGTAGGCAGTGTAGGTTGCATAGTACCGGGCCGACCCATCGTCTTCGACGAAGCGGACGAAGCGCGCATCTTCCATGCCCTGGCTCTCGGTCGGGCTTGCGGGGAAGATCACGCGCTCGCTGATCGGGGCATCGGCTGAGAAGGTGACCTCGTAGTTCGACGTCGCCAGCCAGTGGATTCTCTCGAGGGTCTCGCGACGCATCGCCCCGGCAAAGCGCGGGGATTGCACTGAGGCGACGGCGTTCAACAGCTCTTCGAAGCTGAAGCGTTCCGGAAGCGGATCGAGGACGGCTTGAGAGATCTCGTTCTGGGTGCCGAGGTCCTCGAGCTTCAGCGTGAAGACATTCTTGTCGTAGGAGGGATTGAGAGCGCGCCGTCCGGCGGAGACGAAGGGGGTCGTGGGGTCGAAGACGATCTTCCCGTCCGACTCGATCACGCCGGAGCGAAACTCGATGCAGGAGAGATGCCCCTCCCCGATCGCCCGCAGGCTCATGATGAAACGGAGCGCGCCTCCCGAAAGGCCGGACTGATCCTGCGCCGGAACCAGCGACGGATTGCTCAGCGAGGCGCCTTCGATCGAGTATTCGTGGGTGAAATAGGCGCCGACTAGCCGCTCTCGCTCCGGGGAGAGCCGCGCTTTGCACTCGACATGGCGCGACACCAGGCGGAAATGGTCTGCGATCACGCTCTCGAGGTCCCGGTGTCGAGCAGAAAAGCCAGCCCGAATCGTCTCCCAGGCAGCGGGAACCTCCCCTTCCGGGAGTGAGAGGATGCGGTCGAGGACGAGTTCCACGCGGGACCGTCCCTCCGCGAAGGCTTCCTCACCCGGCAGGTAGGGTCGCAGGATGACCCGCTGCGGGTCGGGAAGAAACCGGTGCTGCGTTCTCGTCACACGCAGCCGATCGATCTTCGCCTTCATCGGGTTCATGGAATGTCGGTCCCATCGTGTACTCGGCGGGGAGGGGGACTCTTGACATAGGGGATCAGCTGTTTTCGTCCGCTATCGGCGGCTCGGAGCGGTTACATGAGCACTTCGAAGCGGTGCCTACTATTGGGGAAGGGCGTTGCACGCGTCACTCGCGAGGCGCCCACCGGCTCCGAGCTCTCCCGCGAGGACGTCGCGCGGCTCGTCACGCTCCGCCTCGCCGTGATTCCCGTCGGTTCCAGCGCCCACCTGGTCGAGCATCGTGAGCAGCGCGAGGAGGAAGGAGACAGTGCTCTCGGCGCCCTGGTTCTCGTTCATCCCGCTTGCCTCGAGGCCATCCCGGCAGCCCGCCGTCGAGAAGTCGTACAAAGACAGTCCGAGACGGTTCGCCCCGAGGAACCACTCGAAGGACTGACGCCTTCGAACGAGGTATCGGGAATCGCCGGTCGCGGCGTAGGCACCGTCGAACGCCAGGACAAACGCGGCTGCGTCGATCGGCTGCTCGTCGTCGATTGCCCGTTTGCCTCCACGAGGGTACCACCCGGCGTTCCCGATCAGCGTGAGATGTCCCTCGGTGAAGCAGGCCGACTCGAGGAACGCCAAGCTTTCGCGGGCGACGCGCAGCGCCGTCTGATCGCCCGTGACCGACGAGACCTGGAACAGCGCCAGCGGGAGCATCGCGTTGTCGTAGGTCAGCTGCGGCTCGAACCAGCGCCACTCCGGACCCGCTCCCCGCTCGTACCACTGCACGAGCGCGTCTCCGAGCGACTCGAGGGTAGCGCGTGCTGCGGCGCTCTCTGGCTCAGCCTGGAGGTAGGCGTGCAGCCCCAGAACCCCGAGTGCGCACCCGCGCGGGCCGAAACCGAGGGGGAGGGTCATAGCCCGGTCGAACATCTCTCGGGCGAGCAGCCGGTTCCCTTCGTCGGGTGCCCAACGGACAGTTGTCCCAAGCGCCCAAAGCGCTCGGCCGACACAATCCTCGGAGCTTTGCCCAAGTTGGAGGTTCCGGCGGTAGTCCATGAAGTTGTGGAAGTGCCCGTCTTCCCGCTGCGCGTGGTGGAGGAAGCTCAGGTACGTCGTGATGAGCCGCTGGGCCTCGGAAGAGCGGGCCACCCGCTCCGATCCCAGCGCGACGAGCAGGCCTCGCGCGTTGTCATCGACGCAGTAGCCGTGCCGGCGATCGGGCACGTTACGAATCGCGTGCTGGAGCAGTCCGGTGTCATCAGTCATCCGGATCAGATGCTCAAGGCGAAGCTTGGGCAGGCTGGGCTCTAGGGCGAGCCGGGGCCTGGACGCCACGGTTTCGCTCAGCACGTGCCGAACCAGTTGGACGTAGGCCTCTCCGACGGTGGGCCAGGTCATCTGCCGCGCGAACCTGTAGGCGGACCGCTGGATACGCGCCCTCTCCGCTTCGTCTACCAGCAGCGTCTCGAGGATGTCGGTCAGCTCGTCCACGTCGCCGAAGCCGAAGAGCCGCCCGCGCCCCTCGGAGAGCAGCTCCTTCGCGTACCAATAGGGCGTGGAGACGATTGCCGCACCGGACCCCATCGCGTAAGCCAGCGTGCCGCTCGCGATCTGCTGTTCGCCGAGGTATGGCGTGATGTAGACATCCGCCGCTTGCAAGTACCGGCACAGCTCGCTCTGATCGACGAACTGGTTGCGGAAGACGACGTTCTTTCGGACGCCCAGCGACTCGGCCTCGTGCTCCAGCGCCTGGCGGTATTGCTCGCCGCTGTGGCGCTTGATCTCGGGATGCGTGACGCCAACGACGAGGTAGATCAGGTCGGGAAAGCGGTCGACGAGACTCGGGAGTGCACGCAGGACGGTCTCGATCCCCTTCTGGGGGCTCAGCAGCCCGAAGGTAAGCAACACCCGCCGGCCGCTGATACCAAGGGAGGCCTTATGCCGATCCCGCTCGCCCGCGGGTAGATTCGGAATCCCGTGCGGGATCAGCTCCGTGATGTCGCGCGAGATGTCGTACGACTTCGTCAGC
>JAFDDH010000036.1 GCA_019310975.1 Deltaproteobacteria bacterium
GCGCTGGCGCTCAGCCCCCGGCTTTCCTGCGCAGGTCCGCAATCTTCTTGTCGACTGCGGCGGTGAGCTCGGGGAAGCCCTTCTCCTTCAGGATCGACGAGAAGTCCGAACGGCGCAGGGCCAGCTCGCTGACCGTGCCCTTCAGGTAGATGTCGATGATCAGCCACTCGCCGTCCACCTGGCGAAGCCGGTAGTTGAGCACCACGTCCTCGGATCCGGGGATGTTCAGCTTCGTCAGCACGACCTGCGTCTCGCGCGGTGCTTCCTGGACGCCGAGGGTTTCGAATACTTCGCCATCGTGGCCGCTGAAATTCCCTGCGTAGTTGGCGCAGAGGTAGCGCTGGAATTTGTCGTGCCAGATCTGCTGCTGCTCGCTGGTGAGATGCTTCCATTTCCGACCCACGACCTTCGAGCTCATGAATCCGAGGTCGAAGGTCTCGCCGACCACCGGGCGCATGATCTCGAATCGGCCTTCGAACCCGAGTGCCTCGGCGCGCTTCATGATGTCGTAGAGCCCGGCGTGCAGAGTCTCGACGGTCGTGATGGGCGAGATCTCGGCCTCGGCCTCGGCGGCGGCCTCGGCGACCACCTCCGGCCCAACAGCAGCGACGTCCTGGGCGCGCGCCGCGCCCACGCCGGCGAGAAGCGCTACCCCGAGCGCGCCGAGCAGCTGGATGGGTCGATGCATCTTGAAGCGGACTCCTGGTAGGGGCCGCCATCCGAAGGGAGACGGCCACTTCGCTCGAGTGGCTGTGGCGGGAGGGTTCCCGTACGGAACGCGGGAGGTGTGATGTCCGTACGTTGGGCGGCCGAAGTCTAGCCCAGAACGTGCGGATGGAAGGGCGAATATCCCCCCAGGGGAGGCGCTTGGCTGCCGTGAGACAGGCTTCTGCCCCTCGAAGGGCCTCGTGCTCGAGCCCCGGCCCGAAGGACCCGACCGCCTACTCGCCGAGCACGAAGCGGCCCACGGCCTCCGCGAAGGCCTCCGGATTGTCGGTCATGACCGAATGCCCCGCCTGAGCGACCACGGCCAGCTGTCCCTTGGCGAGCTCGTCGTCCACCATGCGGTCCGCGATCTCGGCATTCAGGAAGTCCGAGGCGGCGCCCCGCACCACCAGGGTCGGACATTCGAGCTTGCGCAGCGCCTCCCACATGGCGTCGCGAGATCTGGCGTGGTGGGTCAGAATCGCCTCGGCGTCCAGCCCGCCTTTTGCGTCTTGCGCGTCTTGCCCGCCGGCCGCCGCTCCCACCGCACCGCGGAAGCGCACGTCCATCTTGAACACGAAGCGTCCGTCGTCGCGCTGCTTGAGCTCGTGCTGCGCCATGCGTCGGATCGCGCCCGGCTTCGCGGCCGGATAGTTGTGGACGAGCATCTGCTCGTAGTCGGTCCTACTCGCGAAGGACGGATCGCGGTGTGCGGAGATGTCGGTGCTGATGCGCGTGGTGCCGCGCGCATCGAGCTCGGGCGCGGAGTCGACGATGACCAGCCCGGCCAGCTTCTCGGGATGTCTTCCACCGTAGAGCATCGAGATCCGTCCACCGAGCGAGTGCGCGACGAGAACCACGCGCTCGAGGCCCAGGTGATCGATCAGCGCCTCGAGATCGGCCACGTAGTCGTCGTACTCGTAGGCGGCGTCGGGATGCCAGTCGGAATCGCCATGCCCGCGCAGATCCAGCGCCAGCACACGGTAGTGGGGGGCCACGTGCGGGACGAACTCGTCCCAGATGTGCGCCTCGTTGGCGAAGCCGTGCAGCAGCAGCAGCGGGACGCCCTCCCGGCTCCACTCCAGCACATTGAGCTGGATGCCGTCGGCTCCCGGGACGCGCAGGATGGTCGGTTCCATCCGACCAGCCTAGCACCGCGAGTCGCTCTGCTAGTTTGCGCAGATGCCCGCACCGGAGCGTGTGATCGAGGCCCTGGAGAAGCGCGTGCCCGAGACGCTGCGCGAGCTGGATGCGCTCTCGCGCATCCCCAGCGTGTCGGCGCCGGGCTTTCCGCCAGAAGAGGTGGCACGCTGCGCAGAGGCCGTCGCGACGCTGCTGAAGGGAGCCGGCCTCGACGCCGTCGAGCTGCTGACCCCACCTGGCGCCCACCCCTACGTGGTGGCCGAGTGGCTCGGGGCCGGCCGCGAGCGGCCGACCCTTCTTCTATATGCCCACTACGACGTGCAGCCGCCGGGCCGTCCCGAGCGTTGGCACTCGCCGCCCTTCGAGCCCACAGAGCGGGCCGGCCGGCTCTACGGTCGCGGCGTGGTGGACGACAAGGCGGGGGTGCTGATTCTGGCTGCGGCGGTGCGGGCGTGGCTGGAGACCGAGGGGCGGCTGCCCGTGAACGTAAAGTTCATCGTCGAGGGTGAGGAGGAGATCGGCTCCGTCCATCTCGAGGCCTTCCTGGGCGCCGAGCGCAAGCGCATCGCGGCCGACGTCATCGTTCTGACCGATACCGCCAACCTCGAGAGCGGCCTGCCCTCGCTCACCACCAGCCTGCGCGGTCTGGTGAATGTCGACCTGCGCGTGCGTGCACTCGACCATCCGCTGCATAGCGGCATGTGGGGCGGGCCGGTGCGCGACGCGGCCAGCGCGCTGAGCGTGCTGCTGGGCCGGCTCTTCGACGAGCGGGGCGCGGTGGCCGTGCCGGGCTTCGAGGATGACGTACCGCAGCTTTCTTCTGCCCAGCGGGCCGAGCTGCGGGCGCTGCCCTTCGACGAGGCGGGCTTCCGCAGTGACGCCGGCCTGCCGGCGGGCACCCGGCTCGGCGTCGGTGGTCCCGGCGCCGTGTATGAGGCGCTCTGGCTGCGGCCCGCGCTCTGCGTGATCGCACTGGATGCACAACCCCTCGCCGGGGCGGCCAACCAGCTCGTCGATCAGGCCGCGGCGCGTGTCGGCGTGCGCCTGGCACCCGGCCAGGACGCCGACCGGATGCGCGACCGCTTGATCGACGTGTTGACCGCGGACCCTCCCTATGGGGTGGAGGCCACGGCGCGGTGCGAATCGTCCGTGCCGGGCTGGCGGCGAGAGCCCAGTGGCCCGGCCCTCGAAGCGGCCCGTCGTGCCCTGAGCCTGGGCTATGGACGCGACGCCGTGTTGATCGGCTGCGGGGGGTCGATTCCCTTCGTGGGCCCATTCAGCCATGTGCTAGACGGCGCTCCCGCCCTGCTGCTCGGCCTCGAGGATCCGATCTGCAACGCTCACTCCGAGAACGAGAGCCTGTGTCTGGAGGATTTCCCGAAGGCACTGCGCGCCGCCGCACACCTCTTCGCCGAGCTGGCTGGCTTCGTCCGCTAGAGGCGCAGCCGGAAAGTCCCCCGGCTGCGCCTCTAGGCACGGAATGGCGCCGCGTGGTGGATTGTCCAGTCAATGGTTGAATGCGCCTTCAACGCGGATGGGGGCGCTGCCCTGCGCTATTTTGGCTGCCCCTTCGAGCCTGTGGATCCGTCGTCGCCCCCGGCTTCGGGCGGCGCTGCCCGCCGGATCCTTCGAGCCCTATCCAGGTGTCCCCGGATACCTCGCAGTGCAGAGCGGCGCCCGGATCGGCGCCCGACGGACAGGAGGTCCCATGCCGGTGATCGAGACGACCCAGAAGCTCGTGGCCGAGACTTACGAGCAGCTCGAGCGTCGACTACAGATCGTGCGCGGACGCCTGGGCCGGCCGCTCAGCTATGCGGAGAAGGTGCTCTTCGGGCACCTGGACGACCCGGCCGGTCAGGAGCTCGATCCCGGCGAGGCCTACCTGCTGCTGCGCCCGGACCGGATCGCGATGCAGGACGCCACCGCCCAGATGGCGCTGCTGCAATTCATGCAGGCGGGCCGAGACGAGACCGCCGTCCCCACCACCGTCCACTGCGACCACCTGATCGAGGCCTACCGCGGCTCGGCGACGGATCTGGACGCCGCGCGCACCACCAACAGTGAGGTGTACGACTTCCTGCGCAGCTGCTCGGCCCGCTACGACATCGGCTTCTGGGGACCGGGAGCGGGCATCATCCACCAGGTGGTGCTCGAGAAGTACGCGTTTCCGGGCGGCATGATGCTTGGAACGGACTCCCACACGCCGAACGCCGGTGGCCTCGGCATGTTTGCCTGCGGGGTCGGCGGCGCCGACGCCGTCGACGTGATGGCGGGCTTTCCGTGGGAGGTGCTGCATCCCGACAAGGTGGGTGTGTTGCTGACCGGCCAGCTCTCGGGCTGGGCGTCGCCGAAGGACGTGATCCTACGCGTCCTGGATGAGCTCACCGTCAAGGGCGGGACGAATCGAGTCGTCGAGTACTTCGGTCCCGGCGCCGAGTCGATCAGCTGCACGGGCAAGGGCACGATCACCAATATGGGGGCGGAGCTCGGTGCCACGACGTCGATCTTTCCCTACGACACGCGCATGGAGACGTATCTCAAGGCCACCGAGCGCGGCGAGATTGCCGACCTTGCGAACGCCAAGGCCGATCTGCTGCGGGCCGACTCCGAGGTGCTGGACGATCCGGGCAAATACTTCGATGTGCTGGTGGAAATCGATCTCTCGAAGCTCGAGCCCTACATCGTTGGCCCCCACACGCCCGATCTCGTGCGCCCGGCGTCGCGCATGAGGGCGGACGTGCTGGCCAACGACTATCCGGCCAATCTCACCAGCGGCCTGATCGGTAGCTGCACGAACTCGTCGTACGAGGATATGTCGCGCGCAGCGGACGTTGCGCGTCAGGCCGCCGCCCGGGGCGGCCGCGCGCACGTGACCCTATGGGTGACGCCGGGCTCCGAACAGATCCACCAGACGATCCAGCGCGACGGACAGTTGCAGGACTTCGAGACGATCGGGGCGATCGTGCTCGCCAACGCATGTGGCCCCTGCATCGGCCAGTGGAAGCGCGACGATGTCAAGAAGGGCGATCGGAACTCGATTATCAGCTCGTACAACCGAAACTTTCCCAAGCGCAACGACGGCAACCCGGAGACGCTCTCCTTCATTGCAAGCCCCGAGGTGGTGGTCGCGTATGCGCTCGCCGGACGGCTCGACTTCGATCCCTCCAGCGACGAGCTCGAGGCCGAAGACGGAACCCGCTACAAACTCGAGGCCCCCGCCCCCGCCCCAGAGGTCCCCGAGCAGGGCTTCGTGATTTCCTACGAGGGCTACCAGTCGCCGCCGCAGGGCGGCGAGGAAGTCGAAGTCGTGGTCTCGCAGGCGAGCGAGCGGCTACAGCTGCTGACTCCCTTCCCCGCTTGGGATGGCCACGACTACGAGGCGCTGCCGCTCTTGCTCAAGGCCAAGGGCAAGTGCACCACCGACCACATTTCGATGGCGGGTCCGTGGCTGCGCTTCCGCGGCCACCTCGACAATATCAGCGACAATATGTTCATTGGTGCGATCAACGCCTTTACCGGCGAGGCCGGGACGGGACGGGACCTGCAGAGCGGCGAGAAGGGAGTGGGCTTCCCGCAGATTGCGCGCCACTACAAGGCCGATGGCTTGCGCTGGGTTGTGGTGGGCGACGAGAACTACGGTGAGGGCAGCAGCCGAGAGCACGCAGCCATGTGCCCGCGCCACCTCGGCGCGGGCGCGGTCATCGTTCGGAGCTTCGCGCGCATTCACGAGTCCAATCTGAAGAAGCAGGGCGTTCTGCCGCTCACATTCATGAACCCCGCCGACTACGACAAGGTGCAGGAGCGCGACCGCGTAAGCGTTCGCGGTCTGGCGGGTCTCGCCCCCGACACACCGCTCGAGGTCGTGCTGCATCACGTGGATGGTAGAGAGGACACGATCCAGGTCGATCACACCCTCAACGAAGAGCAGATCGGCTGGTTCAGGGCGGGATCGGCGCTGAATCTGCTGCACGAGCAGTCGGACCAGGCGCAGGGTTCCGCGTAGCGGGACCGCTAGCTCGCGGAAGGTTCCGCGTAGCGGGACCGCTAGCTAGTTGCGGGCCAGAACCACTTTCAAGAGCCAGGTCCGCGTGCGCGTGAAGAGCAGCGGCAGGGCGAGTAGGATGCCGACCAATAGGGTGGCCTCGATCACAGGTCGCAGGCCGCCGGCGACCAGACTGCTGCCGAAGTACGTATAGGTCGCGGCGCGTGCGGTCGAGCCCACGATCAGCGCAATCGCGAATGTGGTGAGTCGCATTGGGGTCACGCCCGCCAGTGCGTGGTAGGCCGTAATGAACCCGATCGGGTAGCCGGTTCCGATCGCCACGAAGACGGCGCCCGGCCGCTCGCCCGCCTGCTCGACGAAGGGACGCACGCGGTCCGGGATGCGTGGCTCGATGGCGTCGCGGCCAGCGTAGCGGGCGAGCAGAAAGGTCCCGAGGCCTGAAATGGTGAGTCCAAGTGCGCCGTAGAAAGTGCCGATTACCACTCCGAAGCAGAGACCGGCGACGATGAGAACGAGCTGCGAAGGCACACCGATCGCTGCGCGCAGCGCGATCAGCGCGACCAGCGCGATCGGGGCGACGGGACCGAGGTCCAGCACCCACTCGCGCAGGCTGTGCGGGTCGTACTCGATGCCGAGCGACCGGCGGGCCCAGATCGCAAAGCCGAGCAAGCCGGCGCCGATGATCGATACGACGATCCGCTTGCGGAGACGAGGCGACATGGCCGGCTAGCATAGTGGGTCCACGGCCCCTGCCCCTCACGCCGCATCGGAGTACCCTCCCCGTGTGCCGGTTTCGACCCTGATCGTCCTGAATCCGCGCGCCGGCGCGAGCGCGGCGCGCTTTGCAAGGCTGCAATCGCGCCTGCAGGACGTGCTTGGCGACGTCGAAGTCGCGCGCACACGCGGCGCGCGCGATGCTGAACGGATCGCCCGCGAAGCGGTGCGGGCGGGCGTGGAGCGCCTCGTGGTAGCGGGAGGCGATGGAACATTGAGCGAGGTGGTGAGTGGGCTCCTGGCCGCGGGCCTCGGCGGCCACGCGGAGCTCGCCGTTCTCCCCTTGGGATCGGGATGCGACTTCGCACGGAGCATTGGGACACCTCGAGATCTCGCCGCCGCGGTCGACGCGCTGGCCACGGGAGGGCGCCATCGCGTGGATGCGGGGCGCATCCGCTATTGCGATCATGCGGGCCAGGAGCGCACCGCCTACTTCCTCAACGAGGCGAGCTTCGGGCTCTCGGGCGGAATCGTCGATCTCGTGAACCGCGCCGGCAAGCGTTGGGGGCCAACGCTGGCCTTCGCGCTCGGCACCGTAGCCGGTATCCTGCGGCACCGTTCGCCGGACGTGGTGATCCGTGTCGACGAGCGCATCGTCCACCGGGGTCCGCTCTCGCTCGCGGTCGCCGCGAATGGCCGCTACTTCGGCAGCGGGATGCAGGTCGCACCGGAGGCGCGCCTCGACGACGGCGCCTTCGACGTCGTGATCGCCCGCCACCTCGCCAAGCCGAGGTTGCTCGCGCTCTTCCCGCGCATCTATGGCGGTACCCACCTCACGCATCCCTGCGTGAGTGTGCATCGTGGGCTCACCCTGGAGGCGGAGTCGCATGGCAGCGAGCCCGCCCGGATCGACGTGGATGGAGAGCCGCTCGGCCGTCTGCCGGTTCGCATCGAGCTACTCCCCAAGGCGATTCGCCTCTTCGGCGTACTGGGTCCGGTGGCGGCGGGGCTGGTGGGAACCGGCGCGGACGCCTGACGTGTCCGGTCTCTTCGGGGACATTCGCGCCGCGTGCGCCGAAGTGGCGCGCCGCGCACGCTTCGTTGCGATCGAGCATGCGCGCCTCGAGGAGCTCGCTTTCGAGCTCGCCGCCGCCGCCGGGAAGCCGGTCCCGCTCGATCCCGCCCAGCATCGACTCGCCGGCGAGGCCGCCACACTGGCATTCGTGATCACACTCGACGCGGTGAACTTCGGCTCCGGCTGGTTCCCCCACCTCCGCAAGCGCGCCGGTCGCTCGGGCTACTTCACCATCGCGGGTGGGCTGCGCGAGTGCTTCGAGCGCGAGGGCCCGCTGTCCGCGAATCGGCTCGCCTCCGCGAGCCCGGCCGAGTGCGCCGAAATCTTCGGCCAGGACCCATCCATCCCCGAGGTCGGCGAGCTGATGACCCACTTCGCCCACGCCTGGCGAGACCTCGGCGAGCTGCTTCTGGAGACCTATGCGGGTGACTTCGCCGCGCTGGTGAGTGCGGCCGACGGGAGCGCCGAGTCGCTGGTCGAGGTGCTGACTGCGATGCCCCTCTACCGCGACGTCGCGCGCTACGACGATCTGGTGGTGCCCTTCTACAAGCGGGCGCAGATCACCGCGGCCGACCTCGCTGCAGCTTTCGAGGGCGGTGCGCCGGGAGCCTTCCGCGATCTCGATGACCTCACGATCTTCGCCGACAACCTGGTCCCGCACGTCCTGCGCGTGGAGGGTGTGCTGCGCTACGACGCGGAGCTGCTGGCGCGCATCGAGGTGGGTACGCTGATCGAGCCGGGCTCGCGCGAGGAGGTGGAGATGCGCGCCTGCGCGCTGCATGCCGTCGAGGAGATGTGCGCCGCACTGCGGCGAAGCGGTCGCGCAGCCAGCGCGCAGCGCCTCGACCACGTGCTCTGGAGCCGGGGACAATCCGCTGGCATGAAGGCGGTGCCGCGGCACCGGACTCGATGTGTCTTCTACTGAGCGCCGCAGCCATATTGAGCGCCGCAGCCGAGTTGGACGTCAGGGCGTCTGCATCCGCGGAGGCGGGTCGGGTACGCCGGTCGCTGCCGCAGGCGGAGCGGCCAACGCGACCAGGGCGTCGCTGAGCTCGTCGAGGCGCGCCGC
Source organism: Deltaproteobacteria bacterium (assembly GCA_019310975.1). GTDB lineage: Bacteria > Myxococcota_A > UBA9160 > UBA9160 > UBA4427 > JAFDDH01. Next base: position 8,710 of record JAFDDH010000036.1, read on the forward strand.
CGAGAGGCCGTGCCGCGCGAGCGCGTCCCGTGTCGTCGCAGCCACCGACGCGCGGTCCAGCTCCGCTGGCAGCTCGATCAGCAGGAAGGCGATGCGCTGGCCGATTCGCAACAGGGCCGGCCGAAGCGAGCGCGCGAGATCCGGCGGCGGCGAGGCATCGCGACCCGCCGGTGTAGCCAGAGTTGCGCGCTGGACATCCTTGGCGGCCTCGATCTGCGCCACGAAGAAACGCCGCACAGAGCGCGGACTCGGCACACCCCGTGCCGCGTCGCCCCGGCTCGTCGGCCGCCTCGCCGCCGCCTCTTGAACGCTGCGCTGCGCGGCTCTGAGGACCATCGTTTCGCGCTCGGGGGCCTCGACGGGCGTGCCGGTCTGGCGCTTGGCTTCGGCCACCATCGGCATCAGGGCGAGTCGTTCATCCATGGCTGCGAGTAGCGCGGGCAGCGGCGCAGCAATTGGATCATGCACGCCCGGCTCGTCCAGGTAGTCGGTGCGAAGCCGCGCCAATGTGCCGTCTGCCTCACTGCGAAGCAGCCAGGCGTCGAGATCCTGGGCGAGCTCGGCCTCGTCGGCGCCGAAGAGGTAGGCCTTGCGGTCGTGGGTGAAGGGCCCGAGGGCGCGCAGTCCCGGGTACCGGGCCATCCAATGCGGCGCTTCGTGGGTGTCCGTCACCACGGCTTCGGCGCGGCCGTCCCTCAGGCTGGAGGGCACCGACTCGTTGTCGCTCTGTGGCCGTAGCAGGGCGCGCGGGAAGCGGGCGCGGGCCACGGATTCGAGATGTCCGCCCGCATTGACGGCGATGCGGGTACCGGGTCGATTGAGCTCGGCCACGGCTCGGACCGGCGAATCCGCGGGCAGGAGCACGATCGCGCCGCTGAAAGCCACCGGCACGCTGAAGCGTCCGGCCAGCGAGCGATCCGTCCGGACGGTGATGCCGCTCATCGCTACGTCGAAACGATCCGCGGCCAGGTCGTCCAGCAGCTCGGGCCAGCGAAAGCGCACGAAGCGAAGCTCGAACCCCCCGGCCTTGGCCCACGCGCGCGCCACTGCGGGATCGAAGCCGGCGTACCCGACGACTTCGCCGGCATTCTCGTCGCCGACCCGCAGAAGACTGAAGGGCGCGTAGTCGCCACTCGTTCCCACGCGAATGATCTGCGGCGCATCCGCGTGCGCCGCGTACCCGCAGGCCAGCCAGACCCCCATCCAGCATGCAACGGCGACTCGCATGGCTTCTTCCCCTGGGGCTGACAGCACTTCAATCCTGCCGGAGTATGCGGCCGAGCGCACGCCCCGCTCGAGTCCGAGAGGGCTCGTAGCGATGATTGACCGCGATCTGGACATCTCCTAGTCTCGGCGCCCGTTGCTCCGGCCCCTCCCCGCCTGGAGCTTCCCCCGATCCGGACGCGGTGCACGGCCCTGTGGCTGGCTGCCCCCGAATCGTGGCGCGCCGCAGTCCCATCGCTCGCAGAGAAAATCTTGAGGTCCCACGTCATGCTCTCACTCGATGAGATCGAATCCGGTCTATTCGTCACCCACAAGGCGACCGGACTCCGCTATAGCGTCGTCGACCACGAGAACGATGAGGTCCTGCTCTCGCCCGAGCAGCCGGATCTTCAGGACCTGACCGTCAAGATGGACCTCTTCCGCGCGGAGTTCATTTCCACCGAGCGCTTCCGCGGCGTCGGCGGTCGGCGCGGTCGCGGCGGCAAGGGGCGCGGTCGGCGACGGGCGGCCGCTCCCGCGGCCCCGTCGGGCCCCAAGTGCCGGGGCAAGATCAAGAAGATGGTGCGCGATCGCGGCTTCGGGTTCATTCGCGGCGACGACGGCAAGGAGGTCTTTTTCCATCGCTCCGGCCTCAACGCCGCCGACTACGATGTTCTCTCCGAGGGCGACACCGTCGAGTACGTGGTGCAGGAGGGCCCGCGCGGGGCCCGCGCGGAGAACGTCCGCCAGGCCGCGGCCAGCGAGGCCAGCGCGAGCTGAGATCCCCAGAGTCGGGAAAGAGAGTAGGAAGCTCCGCGCCCGATCAGCCGCTGTAGCGGTGAACGATGGGCAGGCGGCGGCCCGAGCCGAACGCCTTGGGCGAAGTGCGCAGCACCAGTGGCGTCTGACGCCGCTTGTACTCGTTGCGATCCACGCGACGCACTACGGCGAGCGCCGTCTCGCGCGTGCAGCCGCGTGGCGCAACCACGCTGTCGGCGTTGCGCCCGCCCTCGATCATCTGCTCGAGCAGAGCGTCGAGCACCTCGTAGTCGGGCAGATCGTCGCTGTCGAGTTGGTCGGGCGCGAGCTCGGCAGAGGGCGGCTTCTCGATGGTATTGGCCGGGATGCGCTCGCCGCGGCGATTGGCATGGCGGGCGAGCGCGTAGACGTCGCGCTTGTAGACGTCGCCGAGGACGGCCAGCCCACCGACCGTGTCGCCATAGAGGGTGCAGTAGCCCACCGAGAGCTCGCTCTTGTTGCCCGTTGCCAGCACCAGCCGGTTCTCCGCGTTGGAGATCGCCATCAGGATGGCACCCCGGATGCGCGATTGGATGTTCTGCTGTGTGAGCCCGTAGTCGTCCTTTTCGCCGAAGAGCTGCGCGAAGATCCGGCGATAGGCGTCGTAGAGAGGGCTGATATCGACTTTGCGAAATGTGATGCCGAGCCTCTCGGAGAGCTTCAGCGCATCCTCGATGCTGTGCTGCGACGAGAAGGGCCCCGGCATTGCGACGCCCGTCACGCGCTCGGTGCCGAGTGCCTCGACGGCGAGGTGCGCGGTGAGTGCCGAGTCGATGCCCCCCGACAGCCCCACCACCGCGCCCGGCGGCAGGTTCTGCTTGAAGAAATAGTCGCGGATGCCGAGCACCAGGCCCGCCTCGAGCTGTTCGACGCGGTCCAACTCGTCGAGGGCGTCGATCGCGATGCCGGGCTCGCGATTCTTCAGATCCACCACAGCGAGCGCACTCTCGAAGAGTGGCAGGTGCTCGAGCACGCGCCCCCGCTCGTCCATCACGAAGGAGCCGCCGTCGAATATGAGCTCGTCATTGCCGCCGACCTGGTTGACGAACGCGACTGGCAGATCGTGCTGGCACGCAACGGTTCTGAACATCGCGCGACGCTCCAGCGGCTTGCCGGCGTGCCAGGGAGAGGCCGAAGGGTTGACGAGCAGCGTCGCGCCGTCGGCCTGGAGCTCGGCGGCGGGCTCGATCTCGTAGGCGACCTGGTCGGTCCATAGATCCTCACAGACCGCCAGCCCGAGCTTGGCGTCGTGGCCCGGCAGCGCCACCACCGAGCGATTCTCGCCGCGTGCAAAATAGCGTCGCTCGTCGAAGACGTCGTAGCTGGGCAGCAGGGACTTGGCGCGATCGGTCACATGCCGTCCGCCCGCCAGCAGCACGGCCGAGTTCGTCAGCTCGTTGGGGCGGCGTCCGGGTGCGCGCAGCACCGCGCCGAGCACGATGGCAATATCCCGGGACGCCGGCTCGAGGGCCTCGAGCTCACGCAGCTGATCGCGCACGAAGCCGTCCCGCTCGAGCAGATCCATCGGCGGATAGCCGGTCAGCACCAACTCGGGCAGCACGACCAAGTCGGCGCCCGCGGCGCGCGCCTTGTCGGCCGCTTCCTCGACCAGCTTGCGGTTGCCCGAGAGGTCCCCCACCGTCGGGTTTACCTGGGCGATTGCGAGCTTCATGGCCCCAGGATAGCGAAGTCGGATGTCGGTCGGCGCGCGGGGTTGCGTTGCGCTCGCGCCAGCACACCGCGACATCGACCCTCCGCGGCGGATCACATCATTCCTCTTGCCGGAGCGTCACCTGCTGGAGCGTCACGGGAAGTAGACGAAGACGACATCGGCCAGGCAGACGGGCCGGCGCGCGCCTTCGACCTCCCAGCGCAGCGCGAGGGTCACGCGACAAGCACCGCCACGAATCTCGCGTACGTGTTTGATCTCGCCGCCGAGGCGCAGCTTCGCCCCGGCCGGTACCGGTTCGCGCAGTCGTAGCTTGTCGATCCCGTAGTTGACGACCTGCGAGCACTTCTCGACGACCAGGAGCTCGGGCAGGAGTGCGCTCGCCAGCGACATTGTCAGGTACCCATGTGCGACCGTGCCGCCGAATGGCGACTCGCTCGCAGCGCGTCGAACGTCCACGTGGATCCACTGATCGTCGCCCGTCGCACGCGCGAATTCGTCGATGCGCTCCTGGCCGACCACCATCCAATCACTGGTGCCGAGATCCGTGCCCGCCAGGTCTTTCAGCGCGGCGACGTTGGGCACCTGGATGGCGGCGGACATGACTCTCCCGCGACCCCGCGGCGAGGCGCGCACCTCGCAGCATAACAAAGCCGTCCCGCCTGTGGCCGTTTGCCTCGCACCGACTAGCGATCGCTCTATACTGGCCGCACATCGGAGCAGGCAAGGGAGCCGATCCGCTCGAATCCCGAAACGACGCGCGAAGCGCGTCCCGGAGGCTACATGAAATCTCGTCCCGGCCTGATGGCGCTTGGCGCGGGGATCGCTTCGATCGCGATCGGCTTCGTGGTGAGTGGTCACTATATGTGGAACGCTGCCATCGGTCTCGACCCGTCCGCTTTTCCGGCCGGCGAGTTCTTGCAGCGCATCGGCCTGATGCTCTTCCCGAACCTCGACGTTGCGGTGGGCGGGCTGCTGCTCGCCTTGCTGAGCCTGCTGGGGCTCGCCGTGATCTCCTTCTTCCTCGTGCGAGCCGCTCGTATCGGCGCGGTCGTGCAGGCGGATCCGGCGCGGCGCACGTTCCTCACCGGCAGTCTTGCTGGCCTCGGCGCGGGCTCGGTGGCGCTCGCGGCCGGAGCGTTCGGTGCGGTCAGCCGCTTCTGGTTCGGTGTCGGCCACGGCGGAATGGGTTGGGAGAAGCCGCTCACACAGATCTTCGGCGGTGACGTCGTCAAGACCCATCCGGAGTGGAAGGACGTATGGAGGGGCAGCCGCGTGCAGTCCTATGGCCGGCTCGGTCGCACCGAGTGGCCGGTTTCGGATACCGTGCTTGGCACCGGTCCGCTCAAGGGTGAGCTCGGCGAGCAGGTGACTCGACTCGCGCTGGAGCGCGGCATCAACTATATCGACACCGCGCCCGACTACTCGGCGTCCGGCAGCGAGCAGGCGGTGGGTCGCGCGATCAAGAATGTGCCGCGTGAATCCTTCTTCTTGGCTACGAAGTTCTGTACGCCCACAGGCCACCTTCCGCCGGGCACGCCGGTTGACGTCTACAAGAAGAACATCCAGGAGAGTCTGGCCAGACTCGGTACCGACTACGTGGACCTGATCCACGTGCACTCGTGTGACGAGGTCGATCGCCTGATGGATCCGAATATGCACGAGGCCTTCGGGCAGCTCAAGCAGGAGGGCAAGGCGCGTTTTCTCGGATTCTCGACTCATACCCCGAATCTGCTCGAGGTGGCCAACACGGCGATCGATTCGGGGAAGTTCGACGTGATGATGCTCGCCTATCACCACGGTATCTGGCCCGCCATCGGTAGCGTGATCGAGCGCGCCCGCCGCGAGCAGGACATGGGCGTCGTGGCGATGAAGACGCTGAAGGGCGCGAAACACAAGGGACTCGAGGGTCGGGGAGTCGACTCGTACGCGCAGGCGGCGCTGAAGTGGGTGCACGCCGACCCCAACGTCTCGTGTGCAGTGATCTCCTTCTTCGAGCTACAGCATGTGGATGAATACCTCTACGCATCGGGCGGGAGACCGGCGTCGGCCGATCTGGCGCTGCTGCAGAAGTACGACGCGCTGACGGCGACCACCTACTGCAAGCCCCACTGCGGAGTCTGCCTGGGGGCGTGCCCAGAGAAGGTGCGCATCGATGACGTGTTGCGACACCGCATGTACTTCGAGGACTACCGAAACGAGCAGATGGCGATGCGGCTCTACGAGAAGCTCGAGAAGAACGCCTCGGTGTGCCTCGATTGCAGCGCCCCGTGCACGGGATCCTGCCCGTACGGGATTCAGATCCAGGAGCGCATGCTCGGTGCCCACGAGCTTCTCACGGCCTGACTCCCGTCGCTTCTGATTGCGATCCGGCCCGACCCCGTACCACCCCGTGCCTCCGCTCAACCCCGTTTCGCCTCACGACTCCGCTCAACCCCGCAGGTGAGCGAATCCGTAGGATTCGCCCTCAGGGCGCCAGGCGATCGATTGCCGTCGCGAACTCGAAGTCCGCCGCAGAGATCCCTCCGGCATCGTGCGTCGTGAGGTGCACGTCCACGCGGTTGTAGACATTCTGCCACTCGGGGTGATGGTTCATACTCTCGGCCACCAGGGCGACGCGTGTCATCCAGCCGAAGGCTTCGCTGAAGTCCGCGAACTGGAAGTGTTTGTGCAGCTTGCCCTGGTCGAGCGTCCAGCCGCTCTGGCCCTCGAGTCGCCTCGCGAGCTCGGCGTCATCGAGACGCTGCGGACGGGTTGCCACGCTCAGTCCTCCTGGCGGCGAATCGAGCGCGTGAAGGCATCGAAGAGGGCACTGCGGATCTGCTCCCGATCCGCCTTGCCGTAGACCTCGCGGAAGGCGCGTAGGGGGATGATTCCCTTCGCCATGGTGCGGTGTCCACCGCCCACTCCGAGCCCCTCTACGACGCCGCGTACCACGTCGCCGGCCGCGCGTACATAGCCCACGTTGCGCACAGAAAAGACGAGATCGGATCCGACGATGCCCACCGCGACCGCCCACTCGGCGCCTTCGGCCTGCAGCGCCATATCGGCTACCTGGGGGATCACATCCTCGCGCACACGGCCAAGCACCAGCATGTGGATACCGTCGCGCACCTCGGCCTTGGCGAGCGCGCGCCCGAGCGCGCGCAGGCCGTCCAGCGGCAGCGCAGGCCGCTCGATGCGGCGCAGCAGCGCCGGGCTGTGCGACGAGTGGAGGTAGGCGAAGGACATCATGTCCTTGCGGCTCGTCTCACGCCCCAGGTATTGGGTGTCGCTCTTGATTCCGTAGAGCAGCGCGGTGGCCAGGCGCGGGCCGAGCTCGATGTTGGCGGCGCGCAGGTACTCGGTGAAGATGGTGGCCGTGGCGCCGTAGTCGGGACGGATGTCTCGCATCACCGCGTCGTAGCCCGTGCGCTCCGGATGATGGTCGATCACGACATCGACCGAGAGCACGCGGGCCGGAGGGTTCTCGCCAAAAACGTTGGGCTGCACGTCGACGAGTACGAGCCCGTCCATTTCCTCGAGTTCGTCTGGGGTGATGACGCGGACCTCGATCCCGAGCGCATCCACGAGCGCGCGGTTCTCCGGCCGCTGCACCTCGCCGAAGGAGATGAGTGGTGCGGTGGTGCGCTTGCGTCCGAGGATCGAGCGCAACGCGTAGCCGCACGCGATGCCGTCTGGGTCGGGGTCCGGCTGCAGCAGGATGCCCACCTTCTCGCGCGCATCGAGGAGCAATCGCAGCTGCACGACGCGCTGCAGGTTCACCAGATGATCGAACTCGTCGTCGATGTCGTCGCGGATCAGCGTCTTCAGGCCGGTCCGGCGCAGGCAGGGATGCTCGGGCAGATCTTCTTCGTCGGAGATCTCATCGCTCAGGACCAGGATCGGCGAGTCGGGCGTCACCTTGGTCAGCTCGCGCACGGCGCTGCGTAGCCAGGGCCCGTCGTCGCTGGCGAGCGCGTACTCGTCATCGCTCTTGGGGTTCAGCTTCTGGAAGCCCTCCTCGGAGAGCCCTCCCTGGAGGGACTTGAAGCCGGGCGGCCGCGCGCGGGATTCATCCTCGCGCGGAACCCAGCTGAGCTCCTCGTCGGGCGCAGCGCCGATCCGGGCCCAGAGGCGGGCGGTCTCGGCTCCGTCGCAGACGATGATGCGGCGTCCCACCCGTCCCCCGTGCTCGGTGGGGCCCCTGGCCCCACCGAGATCGTCGTATTGGTCGTCGTGCGAGTCGCGGTGGCCGGTTGTTCGCCCGGCTCCGAACGCGGGATGACCGCCGCGAGTTCCGTTCCCTGATTTAGGCTGATTTCCCGCCGCTAGCGCCGTCGCGCCCGGTGCGGGCGCGGCTTCGACGGGAAGGATTCTAGCTTGATTTGCCAACACGGTCGCCACCTCGGACGCGGTTCGATGCCGCCCCGTGTCCCCTATTCGCGCCCGCGGAGATTTTTTTGCTCCGATCGATGCGCCGATTCCGCTTTGATCCCGCTATCTTGCGAAGGATGCCCGGATCGGACGACGGAGCGGGCCCGGCGGACGACGGGCCCGTGGTGGTGATGCCAATCGAGGAGTCCCTGGATCTGCACGGTTTTCGACCCTCCGATGTGCCGGGCGTCGTGGACGCCTATCTGGACGCCGCCCGCGAGGCGGGCTTCCACGAGATCCGCCTGATCCACGGCCGCGGCAAGGGTGTGCAGCGCGCACGCGTTCGGCAGCTGGTCTGCGGCGATCCGCGCGTCGAGCGCGTGGCCGAGGCCCCGCCCGGGCGCGGCGGCTGGGGGGCGACGCTGGTCTGGCTCAGGCCCACGCCAGCCGACGGTGGGACGCAGGGGGAAGACGCCTGATGGCCGCCGACACGCAGACTCCGAATGCACGCCGTTCGCTCTTCATCGGCGATGTGCAGGGCTGCGGGGACGAACTCGACCTGATCCTCGACCGCGCCACCGCCCGCTTCGGCGAGGAGTGCGTCTTTCACTTCGTCGGTGATCTGGTGAACCGCGGCCCCTATAGCATGCGTGTTCTCGAGCGGGTGCGAAAGCTCGCGGATGCGGGGCGCGCCCACTGCGTGCTTGGCAACCACGAGATCAACCTGATCACGCAGGCCTTCGGGCTGCGCGAAGCGGGCGAGCGCGACACGATTCACGAGATCCTCGGCTCGCAGGAGGCCGACGATTGGCTGGACTGGCTGCGGGCGCTGCCGCTGGTGGAGTCGGCCGAGCTCTCGGGCTGTCCCTTTGCAATGGTTCACGCGGCGGTGCATCCCGACTGGGATCTCGAAACACTTGCCCGCGAGGCGCGGCGCGTCGAGGCACGCCTCGGGTCCGAGGAACGCGACGACGCGTACGCGTTGCTGGCCACTCCGAGCGATCGTGCACCCGCGGGCAGTGAACGTGACGTGCTTGGACGAATCACGACCTGTCGCAGCGTCTTGGGTGATGAATGGTCGAGCGCCTTGCCCGAGGGCGACTGGGTGCCGTGGCACACGCAGTGGTCGAAGCGCCACTATCCGTATGGGATCGTATACGGCCACTGGTCGCTTCAGGGACTCCACGTCGCCGAGGGACTGCGGGGCCTCGACACGGGTTGTGTCCATCACGGCCGGAATCGCGACGGTTATCTCACGGCGTGGGTGCCCGAGCTCGCGACCACGTCCTGGCCCTTCGACACCCCCGATACGGCGTTCTGGCGGGTTCGCGGCTACCGCCGCTATTACCCGCTCTGACGCGTTGTCTGGGGCATGAAAAGGCTGTCGACTCAGGCGAATTACCTATTGCTGTGTCGGCCATGCAGACGTACTGTGGATTCTGCGTGCAGTGGGAGAGGGCGGACCGAAGGAGACCGAGGTCTCGAACCCATCGACCGGAGCCACCGCTAGCTCTCCCGATGCGCGTGTGTCAGCGTCGGTGGGGGAGAGCGGATTCCGGAAATCCGGGCGCCAGGTGACCCTGGCGGCATCGCGCCCCGCACGGTCACCCAGCGCTTCGAACTACGAGCCCGTCGATGTGATCTCCATGTCGACACAAGCTTCAAGGGCTCGAACGTTCGGTGGCCGAGTGCAAAGCGCCGAGTCCGAAGTAGGACAAGGCAAGCAAGAGCCAGAAAGTACAAAGGCTGCTTGGCCGGGGCGACGCCGGAAGCTGGTGCGGAAGGACTTCCCAGACCCGGGAGCTTCAACTGATAGAGCGGAGACAGAGGGGGGCCTAGGAGTCGGCCTCCGAATGGGCTGCGATTCTAGCGATTCTAGCGATTCTAGAGGGTCGTGAATCGGGCCCGAACGGGGGGCGTTGGTAGTCGAGCGCAGGAAGCGCACCAAGCGCAACAGGCGCAAGATGAGAGATACGCCGACGTATCGTGGTGCTGCCAGGGACGCGTGAGATCCGTCCGAGACTCACCGCCACGCACTGGGATCGACCCGAAAGCCACCGAGGTGCTCCAGTCAATGTGGGCCGCCAGGCCGCGCAGGGTGAGAAGATCCACCCCCTTGATTCAGCGTGGAGTCGGTCGACGTCAAAGGGGACGCTCCGCCGAGCCCGAAGAGGGCTGTCGCCCCGTCGGAGGGAAGGGAAGCCACCGCCGCCTCGGCGGTCTCCGTCGATTCGCGATCCGCGGCGTCCGCGCCGAGGGCCGGCACGGAACCCTGCCCGCAGACGGGGTGTCGGACTCGTTCGTGCGGCCGCCCCGCCGCTCCGCGAAGCTCTCACCCATGCCCAGTCCCGACCTCGCTTGCCAGGTCCTCGGCTCCTCCGCTCAGTGGTATCGGCGGGTGCGCGAAGAGCTCTGCCTCGTGATCGCCGTGCTGCTCGCGGTCTCGTGTGCATCGAATCCCGTCACCGGCGAGCGCCAGATGATCTTCATGTCCGTCGAAGCAGAGCGGCGTATCGACGAGGAAGCGGCGAAGCAGGTCGAGGCGCAGCTCGGGCTGATCGAGGATCCCGAGCTCAGCGCCTACGTGAACGAGCTGGGCCAGGCACTCGCGAAGAACTCACCGCGCCAGAACGTCCGCTACCACTTCCACGTCGTCGCCATGGACGAACCCAATGCCTTCGCACTGCCCGGCGGACACATCTACGTGTCGCGAGGCCTGCTCACGCTCACGCAGAACGAATCCGAGCTCGCCAACGTGCTCGGGCACGAGATCGGGCACGTGGCCGCCCGCCATGCCGCACAGCGCGACGCACTGATGAAGACGATGAGCGTCCTCAACACCGTGGCGATGATCGGGGCGGCCGCTGGCGGTGCGCGCTCTACCGGCGTGCCGGGTCCCGTCGGCCAGCCCGCCATCTACACGTTCTCACAGAAGCAGGAGCGCGAGGCGGACGGCATCGGTCAGGACCTTGCCGTCATGACGGGCATCGACCCGATGGGCATGGCGACTTTCCTGCGCGGTCTCGACGGCTACACCCGCCTGCGGCAGGGCTTCACTCGCGACACCGGTTATTTCGACACGCATCCAGCAGCACGCGAACGCGCCGCCGAGGCCGCGACGGCGGCCGAGGTGCGCCAGTGGGAGGAGAGCTTCCGGATCGCGGAGTCGAGCAGCGACTATCTTCAGCGAATCAGCGGTCTGTCGGTCGGTCCGCCGGCATCCGAGGGAGTGATCGAGAATGGCCGCTTCCTGCATGCGGATCTCGATTTCACGCTGCGCTTTCCGCAGCGCTGGGAGGTCCAGAACACCCGTGCGGCCGTCTTCGGAATCTCACCCACTCGCGAGGCGGTAGTCGTGCTCGAGTTGGACGGCGATGGCGACGATCCCGAGGCCGCCGCGATGGCGTTTGCCCGCAAGGAGAACGCAACCTTCGAGAGCACCCAGCATCTCAACATCTCTGGTCAGGAGGCTTTTCGTGCGCGCGGTACGGTGCCGACACCGGCTGGGCGCACGCTGGCCGACGTAACCTGGATCGCCCACGATGGGCTGATCTATCGTCTCTCCGGCTTCGTGTTGAAGGGTGACTACGAAGACTGGGACGGTGTATTCCTCTCTTTCCCGCGCAGCTTCCGCCGGCTCAGCGAGGCCGAGCGCGCCGGCATCGTCGAGCAGCGGCTGCGCGTCGTCGAGGCGCGAGAGGGTGAGACCCTGGCCGAGCTCAGCGACCGAACTGGCAATATGTGGGAGCTGAACGAAACCGCGATCATGAATCACATGCGGCCGGGACGGGCGCTCAGCCAGGGCGACGAGATCAAGATTGCCGTGCGCGTCCCCTATCGGCCGGCGCGAGAGCTCCCCGACGCCGAGCCCGAGCGGCGCGGGGTCGACCGGCCGCGGACCGCGGGGAGCGGGGCGGGCGATTCACATGCCGCCGACTCACAGTTGCAGTGAGTCCAGAAACTGCGCCATTCCTCGAGCTGCAGGGGAGCTCTGATTCCCCATGGGGATAGGGATCGCTCGATCGCGCCGAGCTGCTGGCGGGCTAGACTGCGCTGCTCAGCGCGGAGTGCCCGAGGAGGCCCGATGCCGGTCGTGATCGTCCCCGAGGCCTATCGCGGTCCCACCCAGGGCATCGCACAGCTCGAGGTCAAGGCGGACACGATCCGTGGCTGTCTCGAGGCCGTCGATGCCGAGCACCCCGGCTTCCTCGACCTGATCCTCGACGCGAGCGGGCGTCAGCACAAATTCGTCAAGCTCTTCCTGAATCACGAGCAGCTGGACGCCGACGTCCTCGACACGCGGATCGACGCGGGAGATCGACTGGAGGTCCTGGCCGCAATCGCAGGTGGCTGATTGCGCGAGGTGGACGGGCCCGGCACGCTGAGGACGGACCCGACAAATTGATTCTCGATTGAAGGAGTGTGAAGGATGGCTGGATCCGAAGGCGACCGAATTCTCAATGTCGACATGACGACGGGAAGTGCGTCTTTCGAGCCCTTTCCCGACGAGTGGAAGCTGATTGGCGGCCGCGGGCTGTCGGCCAAGATTCTCCTGAAGGAGTGCAATCCGACCTGTGATCCGCTCGGGCCGGAAAACGTCCTCGTGATCGCGCCGGGCGTCATCTCCGGAACCACGGCGCCCACCTCTGGACGCATCTCGATCGGTGGCAAGAGCCCGCTGACGGGCGGCATCAAGGAGGCCAATGCGGGTGGCAACCCGGGCCAGGATCTGATGAAGCTCGGCATCCGCGCCATCGTGGTGAAGGGCCAGCCCGCGAGCCGCGATGCGCGCTTCGGGCTGAGGATCGACGAGAACGGTGTCGAGGTCGTCACCGCTGACGAGTACAAGGGCCTGTGGAACTACGCCTGCTGCGAGAAGCTGCTCGAGGGCGAGTCCAAGAAAGCCTCTGTGATCAGCATCGGGCCGGCTGGCGAGCAGATGCTCAGCGGTGCCAGCGTGGCCTGCACCGATCAGGACAAGGAGCGCCGACCGGCGCGCCACGCCGCACGCGGTGGCCTCGGCGCAGTGATGGGCTCCAAGGGCCTCAAATGGGTGCTGGTGGACCCGGGCAAGGCGAAGACGCGCCGCCCAGTGGACGCCAAAGCCTTCAATGCGAAGTGCAAGTCCTATAGCGCCGAGTATCTCGGTGGCCCGCAGATGTTCGCCAACGGCACGAGCGCCTTCGTGCAGACCGCCAACATGCTGCACACATTCGTATACAAGAACCGCACCGAGGGGCAGTCGCCCAACGTCAATGAACTCGACGGTGCGCGCATCGTGGAGAGCTTCGAAAAACGTGGTGGCGGCATGCACAACTGCATGACGGGCTGCATCGTGAAGTGCAGCAACATCGTCCACGATGACGAGGGCAACTACGTGACGTCCGCCCTCGAGTTCGAGACGATCACGCTGCTCGGCGCGAGCTGTGCGATCGAGAGCATCGACGACGTCGCGGATCTCGATCGTCTGTGCGACGAGTTGGGTCTGGACACCATCGAGACCGGTGGCGCCATCGCGATCCTGATGGACTCGGGCAATATGGATTGGGGCGACGCCGAGGGCGCCAAGGCGCTCCTGCGAGAGATCGCAGACGGCACCGAGCGCGGCAACGCGATCGGCAACGGTGCCGTGGCGACGGGCAAGTTCACCAAGCACGAGCGCGTTCCCGAGAGCCGAGGTCAGGCGATCCCGGCTTGGGACCCACGGCCCCTCAAGGCCACTGGCGTCACCTACGCGACCAGCCCGATGGGTGCCGACCACACTGCGGGCCTGATCATCAATCCGGGTCTGCCGGTCGAGGAGTTCGCGCGGGCGTCCCAGGAGTCGCAGATGGTGAATACGATCTGTGACTCGTCGGGCTTCTGCCAATTCCTGCGCCCGAATATGATCGACATCGCCGAGTACTACAGCGCGTTCTACGGCGAGGAGGTCACCAAGGAGCAGGTCGGCGAGCTGGCCTGGGAGGTGCTGGCCGACGAGTGGAAGTTCAACGAGGCCGCGGGCTGGAAGCCCGAGGACGACAAGCTCGCGCAATGCCTCGTCGACGAGGGCATCGGGCCGGACGGTGTCTTCAAGTTCGACGTCGACGCGGAGACGATCGCGGCGGCGAAGGTCCGATTCGAGCCGCGCGACGAGCTCTACCAGGCGCGAGCCAGCGGCTGAGCGTTCGATCGGGCACCGAGAGAATATCGGAGCTCCATGAGTGGCGGCGGGCAGGGAGGAGATTCCCTGCCCGCTCTATTTCTGGTCGGTAGTGTCCAATTCGAAGTGGCAGATAGAGGGCCGGGGAAGCCGGGGAAGATGGTGCGCGACGTTCGCATGCGGGGGTTCGCGGAGCGGACCGATGTCGAGGTGGTGGACGCCTACCTGGTGGCGGAGAGTGCCCCGCGCTCGGCCGAGGAGGTGGCGTTGCTCGAGTGCGTGGGCCGCGTACTCGCCGAGGACATCGAGGCGGCCGTGGACGTGCCCGGCTTCCCGCGTTCGGCCATGGACGGCTACGCGCTGCGCGGCGAGGAGACCTTCGGTGCCTCCGACTACGACCCGATCGCATTCGAGCTGATCGGTACGACGCTGCCGGGCACCCCCTTTCCGGGATGCGTCGCGGCCGGCCAGGCGGTCCGCATCATGACGGGCGCGCCGCTGCCGGACGGCGCCGATGCCGTCGTGATGGCCGAGGTCTGCCGCGAGGACGCGGCGGCCATGAAAGTCGAAATCAGCGAGGCGGTGGCGCCGCACAAGAACGTGGGCGCCGTGGGCGAGGATATTCGTCGGGGTGACGGGGTGCTGCGGAAGGGGCGCAGGCTGCGCGCCCAGGATGCGGGCCTGCTCTCGTCGATTGGAATCGCGCACGTGCGCTGCGTGCGTCGGCCGCGGGTTCGCCTCGTCGTCACCGGCGACGAGCTGCTGCCGGCGGGCAGCCGGCCGACCGGTGCGCGCATCGTCGATAGCAACTCGGTCGTGCTGCGTGCGCTGGTGGCGCGCGACGGCGCCCAGCTGCTGCCCTTCGAGATCCTGCCCGATGATCCCGCGCGCATTCGTGAAGCGATGGCGGATCCCGACGCCGATGTGGTGCTCGTCTCGGGCGGCAGCTCGGTGGGGCAGGAGGATCACGCTCCGCGCCTGCTCGCCGAGCTCGGCCAGGTCGTCTTTCATGGCATCTCGATGCGCCCGTCGAGTCCAACCGGCGTCGGTCGCATCGACGAGCGCTTCGTCTTCCTGCTGCCCGGCAACCCCGTGAGCTGTCTCGCCGCCTACGAGTTCTTCGCCGGTCCGACCTTGCGTCGCCTGGGTGGACGCTCGCGCGCCTGGCCCCACCGGCAGGCGCGTCTCCCGCTGGCTCGCAAGATTGCGTCGGCGATCGGTCGAACCGACTACGTACGCGTCGCGATCGAGGACGGCCGCGCCGTGCCTCTGGCGACCTCGGGCGCGTCGATCCTCTCATCCACGGTACGAGCCGGAGGCGCCGTCATCGTCCCGCGCGAGCAGGAGGGCATGGCGGAGGGCGCGCTGGTCGACGTGCTCCTCTACGACGAAGAGGCCGCTCCCGAAGAAACACCAGCTCGTGCGGACGGAGAGTCGTCGTGAAGCAGGAGCAATTTCTCGAGGTTCTCGATCGCGACGAGGCGGAGCGCCGCTGGCACGGGGTGATCCAGGTGACGCCGCTCGGTGCCGAGAATGTGATGCTCGAGCACGCACTCGGACGCGTGCTGGCCGAGGACGTGCGCTCACCGGTGGACGTGCCGGGCTTCGACCGCTCCAATATGGACGGCTTTGCGGTGCGCGCGGTGGATACCTTCGGCGCGTCCGAGGAGGAGCCCGTGCGCCTCCTCCTGAATGCCGAGACGATCCCCACCGGTGTGGCTCCCAAGGTCGAGGTGCAAGCCGGTACGGCGACGCAGATCGCAACCGGGGGCATGTTGCCGCGCGGCGCCGACGCAGTCGTTCCCGTCGAGCACACCGACGTCGACGACGCGGACCCGAGTAGGCTGATCGTCCACCATCCGCGCACGCCCGGCGCCGCCATTTCGTATGCGGGCACCGACATGGGTCAGGGCGAGACAGTGCTCTTTGCCGGTGTTCGACTCACCTCGCGCGAGACCGGCGTGTTGGCGGCGGTCGGTCGCGAACAGGTTTCCGTGGCGCGGCGCCCAAGCGTGGCCATCCTGTCGACCGGCGACGAGATCGTGCAGCCCGGTGAGCCGATGCGGCCCGGGCTCGTATACGACAGCAACGGCCGCATCCTGGCGGATGCGGTGCGCGAGATCGGGGGGGAGCCCGTCTTCCTGGGCGCGTTCCGGGACGACCTCGAGGCGCTCCGCACGGCCCTTGCCCATGCACTGAGCGAGTGCGATGTAGTGCTGCTCTCGGGTGGCACCTCCAAGGGCGAGGGTGATCTCAACGCGATCGTGGTCGATGAGCTCGAGCCCGGCATCGTGGTGCACGGCGTCGCCCTCAAGCCCGGCAAGCCGATCTGTCTGGCCGCGCACGGCCAGCGGCCCGTGGTGATCCTGCCGGGCTTTCCGACCTCGGCGATCTTTACCTTCCACGAGTTCGTGGCGCCGATCATCCGCTCGCTCGCCGATCTGCCGGCCAGCGAGCGGCACACGATCAGTGCGCGTCTCGCACAGAAGGTGGTGTCGGTGCGGGGACGGCTCGAGTTTCTGCTGGTGGGGCTGGTGGATGCGGACGACGGCCCGCCGGCCGCGTATCCAATGGGCAAGGGCAGCGGCAGCGTGACGTCGTTCAGCCGCGCGGACGGCTTCGTGCGCGTGGGCCGCAACGTCGAGATCGTCGATGCGGAAACCCGCGTCGAGGTGACGTTGATCGGCCGCGAGCTGCCGGTGGCCGATCTCGTCGTGATCGGCAGCCACTGTGCGGGACTCGATCTGATTGCCGGTGCGCTGACCCAGGAAGGGCTGGCCGTGAAGCTCCTGGCCGTCGGTAGCCAGGGTGGTCTGTCAGCCGCGGCGCGTGGCGAGTGTGATATCGCGCCGATTCATCTGCTCGATCCCGAGAGCGGTCTCTACAACGAGCCCTTTCTCGCTCCGGGTCTGAAGCTCTTGCGAGGCTATGCACGAATGCAGGGTGTCGTGACCCGCGACGACGAGCGACGCGAAGTCGACGCGCTGCTCCGCGATCCCTCGCTCCGCATGGTGAACCGCAATCGTGGCGCGGGAACACGGATCCTCATTGACGGCTTGCTGGGCGATCGCCGGCCGCCCGGCCATGGCTACGAGCCGCGCTCCCACTACGCGGTTGCGGCGGCCGTTGCCCAGGGCCGCGCAGATTGGGGAGTGACGATCGAGACCGTGGCGCGTCAGGCAGGTCTGCGCTTCCGCCCGCTGCGAGCCGAGCGCTATGACTTCGCCATCCCCGAAGGCCGCTGGGACCGTCCCGCCGTGGCCCGCCTGAGGGCTCTGCTGGAGCCCGGTACGAGGCTGAGAAAGCAGCTCGAGACCGCGGGTTTCACCCTGGAAGGCGCCCCCTAGCGACCCACGACGGGCGTGGGAATCGGCCTCAACTCCGAGGGGGGGACGCGTCGATAAGGGGGCCGGGAGAGATTGATGGCGCAGACCGTGGCCGACATCATGGAGCGCAGCGAGCAGACGGTGCACTGCCAGAGCTCGATTGCGGACGCGGAGCGCCTGCTGGCCAGCCGCGGGCTATCGGGTGCCCCGATGGTGTCCACCGACGGCCACGTGCTCGGTGTGGTGTCGATTACGGACATCACCCGCTTTCGCTACGAGCACGCCAAAGAGGACCCGACGGATCGGATGGTCTTCGAGATCGGCACGCCGGTCACGATCACCGTCAGTGCCAGCGCGACGCTCCAGGATGCCGCTCGCGATCTGTCGGAGCACCAGGTGCACCGCCTCGTCGTGGTTCGAGGCGGGGTGCCGGTCGGGATCGTCACGGCGCTCGACATAGTGGCCCAGGTTGCGCGAGGGAATGTCTGAATCCGTTGCCTGCCGACCCGGTGCGCGGTAGCGTTTTGAATCCAGAGATGAGCAAGCCCAGCCCACCTGTCAGCGGCGGACCAAGTCACCGTCCCCCCAGTCCGTCCGGCAACACCGACCTCGCGCTCGGGTGCGGCGTGTTCGTGCAGCTGAGTGCGGACGATTCTTCTCGTGCGCTCCGCCCCATCCATGGATGCGGCGGATGGGATGAAGCGGAGCCATTGGAGCATCCGCTTTGACGATCCTTGCCGCCGTCATCGCTGTCGTGATCTGCCTCGCGCTCTCGGCCTTCTTCTCGAGCAGCGAAACCGCACTCTTCCGCGTCCGCTCCCACGAGATGGAGGAGGAGATGCGGGGCTCCGGCGGCCCTGCGGCGGTTGCCGTGCGCGAGCTCACGTCCTCCTCGTCGCGCCTGCTCGTCACGATCCTGCTCGGCAACAACATCGTCAACATTCTCGGTGCGTCGATCGCGTCCGCACTCGCCATCCAGCTACTCGGCTTCCAGCTCGGTGTGCCCGTATCCACGGCGATCATGACCATTCTGGTGCTGATCTTCGCCGAGATACTCCCCAAGGCGGTGGCGGCACGGCATCCGCGTGGTGTCGCGCTATCGGTGGGCCTGCCCCTCTACCTCTTCCATCAGGTTCTGCGCCCGGTGCACGGGCTCTTCGATCACGTCATCGACCCCATCGTGCGCCGCGCAACCGGCGGTGTGGATAGCTCGGGCGGTCTATCCCCCGAGGAGGTGTTGCGTCTCGCGCGCGAGGTGCGCGACGAGGTCGGCGAGGGCTCGCCGCTCGCCATCATGGGTGCCACATCCGAAGCCGCCGAGATGCACGTGACGGATATCATGGTGCCTCGTACCGAGATCGAGGCGCATCCTCACGACGCACCTCCCGAGGAGATGCTCGAGAAGCTTCTCGACGGGCGCTATACGCGCGTTCCCATCTATGAGGAGGACATCGATCACGTCCTCGGCATCGTACACCTCAAGGATCTGATCAAGCTCGTCAACGCCGGCGGCCGCGACCTGCACACGATCCTCAAGCCCGTGCTACGGGTGCCCGAGCGCAAGCCCATCCTACGCCTGCTGGCCGACATGCAGCGCGCCTTCTGCCACATGGCGCTGGTGAAGGACGAGTTCGGCGTCACGCAGGGGTTGGTCACGCAGGAGGACATCCTCGAGGAGATCGTCGGCGAGATCCGCGACGAGTTCGACAGCGAGGAGCTGTTCACCATTCGCGAGCTGCGCGACAGCAGCTACGAGGTGCTCGGACGCGTCACAGTGCTCGACTTCAACCGCGAGTCGGGCTGGCAGGTGCCCGCAGAGCGGGGCGACACGATCGGCGGCCTGGTATTCAACACGCTCGAACGTGCGCCCCGCAAGGGCGAGATCGTCGAGCTGCCTGGCTATCGGATCGTCTGCGTCGACGTTTCAGGTAGCCGCATCGCACGCGTGCATGTGATCCGCAGCGCGGATAAGGACACCGAGCAGACGAACGGCAAGAGGTTTGGGCGCAAGAACGGCCGCAGGGGCAGCACCCGCGCCGTGGCCGCGAAGCCCGCCAAGGTGTCCGTCGCGGAAGATCGAGCCAAGCGAGATCGCAGCTAGGAACCTGACCCAAGATGGGGCAAGACTTCCAGACGTCGATGCGCGCTCGCCAATGTTCCATGCCCCGGACTCCTCAGCGGACGCGCCGCAGGGAGTGCGCCTTGACGACGAGGTAGACCTCGCGTCCGGGCTCGAGCGCCAGCCGAGTCACGGCTGCGTGCGTGAGCTTGGCGACGATCTCTTCGCCCGCGTCGACGCGTGCCAGCACGCTATCTCCACGCTCCTCGCACGCGATCACTCGGCCGGGCAATATATTGCGGGCCGAGACCTGCTTGGGTTCGTCGATGGCCACCAGCACATCGCCCGCCGGCAGCCCCACCGAGAGATTGGAGCCGAGCTCGAGCCGCCACGGAACCACGAGCTGCAATCCATTCTCGGTCTCGACGACGCTCTCTTCTCCCTCGCCGACGCCTTCCGTTGCGCGCGCGTCGAAGACGTTCTCCATGCCGAGTGCTTCGGAGAGCGGGAGTACGGCGCGGCTCCACAGCACCTCGCGAGGCCTTCCACAGGCGACGATCCGGCCCGCGTCGAGCACAGCCACGCTGCCGCCCACCACGATGGCCTCGTCGGGATCGTGCGTGATGTAGATGATCGGCAGTCCGATCTCGTCGCGCACGCGAAGCAGATGTGGGAGCACGCGCGCACGCAGCGGGATGTCGAGCGCGGCCAGCGGTTCATCGAGCAGCAGGGCGCGCGGTCCGGAGGCCAGTGCGCGGCCCAGCGCAACACGGCTCCGCTCACCGCCGGAGAGCTCGTGGACGTGGCGTGAGAGCAGGTGACCGATCTCGAGCACGTCGATGGCCTGGCGCAGGGCTGCATCTCCTGCCCGATTTGCGCGCGCCCGCCCGAATGCGAGATTGGCGGCCACGTCCAGATGCGGGAAGAGGGTCGGCGCTTGAGGGAC
Organism: Deltaproteobacteria bacterium; assembly: GCA_019310975.1. Classification (GTDB taxonomy): domain Bacteria; phylum Myxococcota_A; class UBA9160; order UBA9160; family UBA4427; genus JAFDDH01. The sequence continues at coordinate 29,209 of JAFDDH010000036.1, forward strand.
CCAGCCGAGTGCGCGCTGCTCGACGGGAAGGTGCACGCCGCGCTCGTGGTCGTCGAGCCAGGTATCTCCGATGCGGATGCGCGCACGGGCGGGTCGATGCAGACCGAGCACGCATTCGAGCAGTGTGCTCTTGCCCGAGCCGCTCGGACCAAAGAGTACGAGCACGTCGTCCTGCCAGGCGACCCGGGCAGTCAGCGCGAAGCCCGGTCGCTCGAGGTGAACCTCGATCACCGAGTCGCCGTCGATGGTGGCTGTGCGTTCGGTCATCAGCCCGCCCGACGGAGCCAGCCCTCGGCCACCAGCATGCTGGTGAGCGCGAGAACGAACGACGCTGAACAGAGCACGAGCGCGCCCATCTCGTCGCCGAGCTGGACACGCGACCAGATGCCGAGCGAGAGCGTCTCGGTGCGGCCGGGCATGATGCCCGCCACCAATGCCGTCGCGCCAAACTCGCCGAGCCCGCGTGCAAAACAGAGCAGCGAGCCGTAGAGGACGCCACGTCGCGCCAGCGGGAGGCTCACGCGGAGGAAAGTCTGAAAACGGCCGAGGCCGAGGCTGCGCGCCACGGACTCGTAGGCGACGTCCACCTCGGCAAAGCTCTGCTCGCATGCGCGCACAAGCAGTGGGAATCCCACCGTGGCCGCGGCGAGCGCAGCCGCCCACCACGTGAACACGATCTGGATGCCGAGTCCCGCGAATGGGCCACGCGGCCCGAGCAGCACCAGCAGTCCCAGGCCGACCGCCACCGGTGGCACCACCATCGGCAGGGCAATCACTGCCTGCACGAGCGAGCGCCCGCGAAAATCGCGGCGCGCGAGCCAGTAGCCCAGCGCGACGGCCGGTGGGAGCGCGAGCACGGTCGCCACCAGCGCGACGCGTGCAGTCAGCCCAACAATTCCGAGCAGCTCGCCCGCGCTCATGGCCGTTGCGCCTTCGCATCGGGGTTGGTGAGCGAAAGCGGGGCCGGGATGAACCCAGCCAACTCGAGGATGCGTGCCCCGTCGGGACCGCGAGTGAGCGCAATGAAGCGATCGGCCGCCACGCCCGTGGTGTGCGAATCGATGCGGGCGATCGAATAGCCGATGGCCGGCTGCTGGTCGTCGGGAATTTGCCACGCAATCTCGACGTCGTCGCTCGTGCGGGCGTCGGTGACGTAGACGATGCCGGCATCGGCGTGCCGCGCTGCGACGGCGGCCAGAGTGGCGCGCGCGTGCTCGGTGGCGACGATGCGCCGGGCGAGGCGGGACATCAGACCGCGCGCCTTCAGCCAGCGGCGTCCATAGCGTCCAAGCGGCACTGCCTCGGGGGGCAACGCAAAGCGCCGCATCCCGGGTTGAACCAGGTCCTCCGGCCCGGAGATGGGCAGATCGGAACCGCGCGGCCGCACCACCACCAGCCGGTTGCTCGCCAGCGGAAAATGCTGGGTGGCGCCCACCCATCCCTCCTTGACGAGTCCGTCGACGAGCCCTGCGTCCGCGGATAGAAAGACGTTTACGGGCGCCCCGTGGCGAATCTGCAGGGCCAGCCCGCTCGACGAGCCGAAGCTCGCCAGGATGCGGTCGCCCGGATATCGCGCCTCGTGGGCGTCGACCAAGGCCGCTACGGGTTCGCGCAGACTGGCCGCGGCCGCGATCAGGACGTCGTCGGCCGCCGCCGGAGGGGCGGAGAACCCCAGCCCGAGAAGCATCAGAGCCAGTTGGGTCCGGCGTGGCGATCTTCGGTTGGACCCGCCGCCCGTACTCCAGGACCTCATTCTGCCTCCCCGTACACGCGGCGATGGAAGCCGCCGGGCTCGTCGTGTAAGCATAGGATCCCAGCGCAGATCGTGTATCGCTGTGGCGGGTCGATCGGGGAGGGGGGGCGGAGCCGAATTGCGCAGAGTCATGCAGATCATCGGCGCCCTGGCCGGTCTTGCAGTGATCGGTACGCTCCTCCTGGACGAGGGCGAGATCGTCACGCTGGAGACGCGCGAGGGCGATCGCGTCTACGCGACCCAGCTCTGGATCATTGAGATCGACGGCGACACCTACCTGCGCTCGGGACGCTCCAATACCGCGTGGCTCGCACGGCTGGAGGCGAATTCGGAGGTTCTTCTGCGCCCGACAGACGTGCCGCATCCAGTCGCATCGGGGTACCGGGCGACGATCGTTCGCGAGGCGGCGCAGAGCGAGCGCGTCAACCGCGCCATGGCCGAGAAGTATGGCTTCTCCGATGTGGTTTGGAGCTGGCTGATCGATCGCACCGATTCGGTTGCGGTCCGGCTGCAGCCCCTGCCCCAGCGGCCGGCCTCTTCCGGTGCCGGGAGCGCCCCATAGCTCGGTCGCGGCGTCGCCGGCCCCGGCGTGAGGCCGGCCGCAGGGATCCTTCTGCGACCCTGGCGACCCTGGCGACCGGCGAGCCCGAGACGGCGGACGTCCGCATCGAGCGCCTCGCCTCGGGCGGTGAGGGGGTCGGCCGGCTCGCCGATGGACTCACGATCTTCGTGCCGCAGAGCGCGCCGGGCGATCTCGTGAGTGTGTATGTCACCGAGCGCCGTCGGCGTCACGCGCGGGGCGAGATAGTCCGGTTGCTCGAGTCCGGATCGGCGCGGGTCACGCCCCCGTGTCCGGTCTTTGGTCGCTGTGGCGGTTGTGCGTGGCAGCACGTCGACTACACGCAGCAGCTCGTTAGCAAGCAGACGATCCTGCGCGATGCCATGCAGCGCATCGGTCGGATCCCGCTCGCCGAGCTGCCGACGATCGTCGCGTCTCCCTCCGCCTACGCGTATCGAGGCCGGACTCGGCTGCTGGAGCGCGATGGCGCTGTGGGTTATCGCGAGCGAGGGTCGCATGCACTGTGCGCCCTACGCGCGTGCCCGATTCTGATGCCCGAGCTCGATCGACGACTCGGGGTGCTGGCCGATGAGGTTGCAGCCAGCGTCCAGCCCGGCGAGCGCGAATGGGAACTCGCGCTCGGTCGCCCCGGGGATGTGCGCGCCACGTCGTTGGCCTCGGGCCAGGCGCCCTCCCCGGCCGATCGGATCGCGCTCGAGGTCGGCATCGACACGCTCGAACTCTCCCCCGGTACGTTTGCCCAGGGCAATTCGATGCTGCTCGACATGCTACACCAGACTGTGTGTAGCCGGGTGGGTGAGGGAGACTCCTTGCTCGAGCTCTTTGCCGGTGCGGGTTTCTTCAGCCTCGCCCTGGCACGCTGCTTCGCGCACGTTCAGCTCGTGGAGTCCGACGCGGGTGCGGTCGAAGATCTCCGCGCGAATCTCTCGCGGGCCGGCCTCATGAACGTCGTGGTGACGCCCCTATGTGCCGAAGTGGCAATTCCCGACCGCATCGAGAGGGTGCCCGACGTGGTGCTGCTCGATCCGCCGCGCGCTGGGCTGGACCCAGCTGTGCTGCGTTGTCTGGCGGCGCTCGACCCGGACCGCATCGTTTATCTCTCGTGCGATCCTGCGACCCTCGCGCGCGACGTCGCACGCCTCTTGCCGCACGGATTCGTGCTGCGCTCGCTCGAGGGCTTCGACCTCTTCCCGCAGACGCCGCATGTCGAGGCGCTTGCGGTGTTGGTGCGAGAGGACGTGGCTTGATCAGGGCTCGATCAATCCATGCCGCAGCGCGTAGCGAACCAGCTCGGTGGCCTTGCGAACGCCCAGCTTGCGCATCAGGCTCGTGCGATGCGCTTCCACCGTCTTGGTGCTGATCTTCAGCTCTACGGCGATCTCCTTGGCGGAGAGACCATCGGCAATCAAGTGCAAGACCTCGCGCTCACGTCCGGAGAGCAGCGAGAAGGGCTCATTCCCGGGCTGCTTGGGGCTGCGTAGCTGGTCCACGATCTCCTTGGCGACCACCGGGCTGAAGTAGCTGCCGCCGTTCATCACCTCGCGGATCGCGGTCACGATCTCGGCCGCCCGTCCGTTCTTGAGAACGTATCCGTCGGCGCCGAGCGCAATGGCGCTCTGGATGAAGGGTGGGTCACCATGTACGGAGAGCAGGATGACCTTGACGCTCGGATGCTTGGCTCGCAGTCGTTCGAGTGTTTCGAGCCCGCCCAGGCGGGGCATCGTGATGTCGAGCACGACGACCTGTGGCTGGTGCTTCTCGACCTGCTCGAGTACTTCGCGCCCGTCGCTGGCTTCACCCGAAACCTTCAGATCCGGCTCGGATTCGAGCAGCCTTCTCAGACCTTCACGTACAATGCCGTGGTCGTCGGCGACCAATACTGATATCACCCATTCAGGGTAGCCAATTCGAGCCCGTTCATTCAATCATCTGATCCAGCTTGCCGATCGAATGATGACAGCCCGGAACGCCCCGGGTAGGATGTCCGAGGGGGAAAGCGGCTGGCTCGAACGTCGCCGGCCCATCACGAGCGCTATGTCGCCGTTTCAGCCGATCGCAGAGTGGAGTCGCGGCCGCCGCCCCCGGGCGCCGATCAATCTGCACCCGGGGGCGGATCCCACCGCCTGCCGTCCGAACGGTGAAAGTGCTCGCGGCCAGCGAGGTATGACAATGTGTCGCTTCTTTCTCTACGTCGAGGGCCCACGCGATCGCGACATCCTGCGGGTCTGGGCGCGGCGTCTCTCGCCCGTCCTCGCGCGTACACTCGACTCCTCGACCGTGATTCTCGGGGGGAGAAGGCCTGCTCGTGCGGTGAAACATTTCCGTGATGAACGCGGCAATCAGGACGGTGCACGCGGCATCGTCGTGCTGGACCGCGACCATCACACGGTCGACGACGCGCGACTGCTCTCGGATCCCGGCCTGGAACTCTTCACCTGGAGCCGGCGGCACATCGAGAGCTATCTGCTGGTCCCCGCGGCCATGCGCAGACTACTCGCGGGCCGGCCGGATCCCGGCCGTCTGGACCGCTTGATCGAGGACCACCTGCCGGCCGCCCACGACGAGGAGGCCTGCCGTGCCGTCAACGCCAAGCATCTGCTCGGCCACAAGGGACCGCTGGCGATTGGCCTTGGCGGTGAGCTGGCGCCGGGTGAGATCGCGCGCTGCATGCGGACCGACGAGCTGCATCCCGACGTGCTCGACCTCTACGCTCGCATCCGAGACGCGCTGGGGCTGAACGGTCCGCCGCTCCAAGTGGTGCGCCGCCGTCAGCGTCCAGACCCATTCCCCCAGGTTCAGCAAGCTGACCAAGACGACTCAGCCCAGCAAACCGAACGGAACCCGGGCTGAGGGCGCCGGCCGGTACGATCCGGCGCGCGTCGATGAAGATCCGTCGATGATGATCTGTGGATGAAGATCCTCCGATGAAGGTCTTCCGATGAGGGTCCTCCGATGAAGATCCTCGCGCTCGACTTCGACGGTGTGATCTCGGACAGCGCCGCCGAGTCCTTCGTGGTTGCGTTGAGAACATACACGAGAATGCGTTACGACACAAAGCTCGTGCAAGTCGCCCGCGGGATCGAGCTCCTCTCGCCGGAAGCGCTACGCCGCCACCCGCTCTATCTCGGCTTCCTGGAGCTGATGCCCCTGGGCAACCGCGCGGAGGACTTCGCGGTGGTGCTGGCGATCCTCGAAGCGGGCATCCGTGTGAAGAGCCAGGCCGACTACGATGCGCAGCGCAACGCACAGCCACGCACCTTCCTCGACGCCTTCCACACCCGATTCTACGCGGAGCGCCGGCGTCTTGCGGACGGCGATCGCTCGGCCTGGCTCGCCCTGCTCGGCCCCTACCCCGACTTCATCCCGCTGCTGCGCCGCTGGTCGGCGCAGGTCATCCTCGCCCTGGCCACTGCCAAGGATCACCGCACAGTGGCGATCCTGCTGGACGACTACCGGATCGCGGATCTTTTCAGCGACGGCCGCATCCTCGACAAGGAGGCCGGACGGGGCAAGCGAGCCCATCTGACCGCCCTCTCGCGGCGGCTGGGCGTGGACTTCTCGGACATGACCTTCGTCGACGACAAGGTCAACCACCTCGAGGACGTGGCGGGCCTGGGGGTGCGCTGCGCGTTGGCCGGCTGGGGGTACAACGGCTCGCGGGAGCACGTACGGGCGCGCGAGCAAGGCTTTCTGGTCTGCGAGCTGGCCGATGTCGAGCACCTCCTCTTTGGTGACGCCTGACACGGCAGACCTTCTGCGCTTCCTCTATGCAACGAGACTTCAGCCGGCCGCAGTTCCCGCAGGGGAAACACTTGGAATCATGGGCGGGGACCCAGTACCCTGTCGCGACCGCCCGTACAGTCCTGAACTCCACGTCTCGCCTACCCGGCTCGGCGTGAAGATCCGTCGAGGGTCGAGCTGCGAGGGCCGCGGTCCGGCTCTTCGATCATCGGACGAGAGCCGAGCGATGCCCGAGCTGCGCATGCACGCCGAACGAACCCCGAATCCAGAGAGTGTGAAATGGGTTCTGGGTCGCGCCATCGTGCCGGACGGCGGCTGCGCGACCTTTGGTCCGGAGGTCGACGCCGGAATCTCGCCGCTGGCCGCCATCCTGCTGGCCGTCGAGGGTGTCGAGCGGATCCTGCTGGGATCCGACTTCGTGACCATCACCAAGTCGAGCGAGGTGGCCTGGAGCGAGCTGGCCGGTCCGGTCCCCGCGGCGATCCGCGCCTGGGCGGTCTCGGATGAGCCGGCGCTGGGCCCGGCTTGGGCACCGCCGGAGGCGATCGAGGACGACGCGGTCGTCGCGCGCATACGCAGGATTCTAGATCTGGAGATTGCCCCCTACGTGGCGCAGGACGGCGGCGAGATTGCGCTCGAGGGATTCGACGACGGCGTGGTTCGCGTGCGGCTGCGGGGGGCTTGCGAGGGCTGCCCGAGCTCGACCATCACGCTGAAGATGGGCATCGAGGCACGTCTGCGAGAGGAAATTCCCGAGGTTCAATCGGTCGAGGCCGTTTAGAGCCGTGTAAGGCCAGGCGGTGCGGCGAAGTAAGCGGCGTCACCGCGACCGTCTGGCGTTGGGCCGACACCGATCAGGACCTGGGGACGAGGACGAAAAGGAGCGGAGTCGGGGGGGTGAGAGAAACCAGGGGGGGAGAAGACGCGGGTTGCGCCCGCCGCCGGGCGCGCGGGGCTCGGCGCAGCGGGCCATTCGGTCTGCCCTTGCGCTCGGGCTTGCAGATGAGCCGCCGCGGTCGCGCAACCATCGCCCTGCTCGTCACGCTCGTCGCATTCGGGACCGGTTTTGTGCTGCAGATTTCGCTCGACCTGGTGTCGGCGCTGCGGGTTCGGACGCCGTCCAGCCTACACGAAGCTGGATCGCAGCCCGCCGTATCCGCACGTCGCTCACGATCGCGGAGCCAAGATCCGCCGCCCGCCGTACCCAAGGATCTGATTGCGCGGCTTCCGGTCGATGCGTCGCGACAGGCCGCGGTGGTCGCCCGGGGCGGCCGCCGCTGGGTGGAGAGCGTCGTGCTCTCTCCGGGCGGCGGCGCCTACGAGATCGAATACTCGTTCGACATCGAGCTGACGCGCCGGATTCTGCAGGTGCTCGATCGTGGACGTGTGAATCGGGGACACGTCATCGTCCTCGACCCCCGCTCCGGTCGCGTGCTCGCCTACGTGTCCACGGATCCCGAGCGCTTCCCACCGGGTGACTCGTACCCCGCGGCCTCGCTCATCAAGGTCGTGACAGCGGCCGCCGCCCTCGATCACGTACCCGAAAAGGCGCGGCGCCCGTGCCTCTATCGGGGCAACCAATACCGTTTGAATCGGTCGCGCGTGCATCGTCCGACGCGCGGAAACCCGGCATCTCTCGAGCGCGCACTGGCTACGTCCAATAATCAATGCTTCGCGCAGCTGGCGGTGGACGCCATCGGCAGCGAAAACCTGATCGATACCATCGAGCGCTTCGGCTGGCTGGATGTGCCCGCACCCGGCCACCACGCGGGCCAGCTCGAGCCGGTCAGGGATGACTACGAGCTCGGAAAGCTCGGCTGCGGATTGTCGGGCTGTCGCATCACGCCGCTGCACGCGGCGCAGCTCGCGGCGACACTCGCCACTGGCGAGCAGGTGACCCCTTGGTGGGTGGACCAGCTCACGGATCCGAGCGGTCGCGAGCTCCGAGTCCCACGACCTGCGCCACCACGACGTGTAATTGGCGATGACCTCGCGGCCGAGCTGCGCAGCATGCTCGTGCGCACGACCACGCACGGCACGGCGCGGAGTGCATTCCGCGATGCGCGCGGCCGTCCGCGGCTGCGCGGTGTCAGGGTCGCGGGCAAGACCGGCAATCTCTCGGGCAAGCAGCCGAAGGGACGCTACGAGTGGTTCATCGGTGCCGCGCCGGCGGCCGAGCCGAGCATCGCTTTGGCGGTATTGCAGCTGCACAGCAATCTGTGGTGGTCGAAGTCCTCCGAAATCGCTGCCGATGTGCTCGAGGCGATATTTTGCGAGCGCGGACGCTGCGAAGCGGCGTTGGCAGCACGATACACCGGTGACCTGGGTGATAGAGCGACACCGATCCTGCTCTCCGATCAGCGCTGAGCGACACCCTGCGCCGCCCAGGGGTATTTCGCGGGTACCCTATACTTCTCGTCTGACGGCCGACGCGCTATTGGACTGAGTTCGTCCGACGGCGACGGGCTCGTCGAGTGGGGAAATGTGGCCGACTCCAACCTCAAAGACCGCCCCACCGCATCGGG
>JAFDDH010000393.1 GCA_019310975.1 Deltaproteobacteria bacterium
ACGTATATGTTCACGCTCCAAGGCAGCGAGCACTACTCCTATATGTACGCTGGCCCCCTGGAGAGCTGGCGAGACGAGATCCGTGCGGGGACGATGTCGTTCTCGATCGTAGAACCGATGAAGACGTGGCATCTGGAGCTCGCTGACGAAGCCAACGGCATCCGCGCATCGATGGATTTCCAGGCGCGCTGCCCCGCCTATCTCTTCAAGCCGATTCGGCTGGAGGAGGGAGGTGAGGTCCTCGTCGGCCAGAGCTACTACAACCAGGCTGGCACGTACGACGGATCGTTCACTGTCGGTGACCGGGTATTCGAAGGGCTTCAAGGTCTTCGGGCCCGCCGCTGGGGGCCGTTGACGATGTCTCGGCTGCCCTTCTATCACTGGATCTCCATCGACCTGCCAGATCGTTGCATCGTTGCGTGGCAGTTCGAATCGGACCAGGGCAAGGTTCTCTATTGCGATGGTGCGGTGGTGAGCGACACGGGGGAGGTCACCCGCATCGTCAGCCTCGAACACGACTGGGTGCTGCCCGACCATTCGAGGCATCCTTCGGAGACTGAGCTCACCCTGACCCTGGCTTCGGGTGAACGCCTCGAGGTCAATTGCCGAGAGATCGGTAGCCACTTCCTGGGCGCCGCCCCGCCTCATTGGTCGACAACGGACGCTGCCGCACTTGCCCAGGCGGAGGCGACGGCACTCTCGACAGAGGAATATTGCGAGTTCCGCGTCGGGGACGAGCGCGCTTTCGGCATCCTCGACATCGTCTCGATTCCCGGGTACCGCCGCTATGGTCTTGCTCCACTCGGAAGCTGATTGAGGGGATGGAGGGGATGGAGGGGATGGAGGGAATGAAGGTGAGTGAAGCAGCACTTCTGATCGATCGCGATGGTCACGTCGTCACACTGACCATGAATCGACCCCGCTCCAAAAACAGCATGAACCCGGAGATGCTCTGCCGGCTGGCCGACGCCTGGGAGATGATCAACGACGACGACGAAATCCGCGCCGTCATTTTGACCGGTGCGGGCGGGGTGTTCTCCGCGGGCGCCGATCTGGATGCGATCGCGAGACGGCGGCACGAGAACGAGGCGCCGCGGGACGACTACGAGCAGCGCTTCTACGAAGATACGGGCATCATGTGGAAGGCCCTCCTACGCGACTACCGGTGCAACAAGCCGATCATCGCCGCCGTGGAGGGGCCGTGTATCGCCGGAGGCACGGAGATCCTGCAGTCGACGGAGATCCGGGTGGCGGGAGAGGGGGCGACCTTCGGAATCTCCGAGGTGTGCTGGAGCGTATTCCCGCTGGCCGGCTCGACCGTGCGGCTGCGCCGCCAGATCCCCTATACCCGTGCGATGGAGATGCTCTTGACCGGCAACCACTACCCGGCCGAGGAGGTCTTCCAGATGGGCTTGATCGGGAAGGTGGTGCCCACGGGCCAGGCGCTCGCCAGCGCCCGTGAGTTCGCCTCCTGTGTGGCCGCCAACGGTCCGCTGGCGGTGAGGGGAGTCAAGCGATCTGTGCAGGAGGGCGAGGCGCTGCCCGAAAGCGAGGCCCTGGCGATCGAATTCCAGATCGGCATGGAGGTTGTCATGAGCGAAGACGCGCGGGAAGGACCGCGGGCCTTCCTCGAGAAGCGAAAGCCCGAGTTCAAGGGCAGATGACCATTGGAGACGCAATGACCGAATATACCGAGCAGCAAGAGATGCTCCGGCAGACGGTGAGAGAGTTTGCGCGCAATGAGGTCGCTCCCGGTGCCGCCGAGCGCGATGCCACCGGCCAATTCGACTACGACCTCTATCGACGCGTCGGCGAGCTCGGAGTCATTGGCCTGCTCTTTCCGGAGGAGGATGGGGGCAGCGGAGCCGACCTCCTCACCTACTGCCTCGCCCTCGAGGAGATCGCACGCGTGGATCTCTCGCTTTCCTGGACGACATTCGTATCCCTCGCCGGGGCACACACCGTCGCCGCCCAGGGCACGGAGGAGCAGAAGGCGCTGTGGACCAAGGATTGGGTGGATCCGGTCCTTCGCGGCGAGGCCACGACTTCAGCGGGCCTCAGCGAGCCCGATGCCGGCTCCGACAACTCCCGCCTCAAGACCCGCGCGGTATTGGACGGAGACGATTGGGTCATCAACGGGAGAAAGATCTTCATCACCAACGCCGGGCTCGATAACAACGTCGGTGTGATGGTCCTGTGCCTCACGGACCCGGAGACGCGACGCTACGAGACCATCCTCGTGCCTCGGGGCACACCGGGGTACACGATCGGGCCGCCCATGAAGAAGATGGGCCTGCGCTCCAGCGATACGCGAGAACTCTTCTTCGACGACTGCCGTGTTCCAGCAATCAATCGCTTCGGCGTCGAGGGAGAAGGTTATCAACGCATCATGAGTGGCTTCTTCGTCGGGAGGATCGTGATCGCCTCGACCGCCCTCGGGCTGGCCGAGGAGTGCCTGGAGATCGCGACGGCCTACGCCAAGGAACGCGTGGCCTTCGGACGGCCGATTGCCCGATTTCAGTATGTCCAGGGCATGCTGACGGACATGGCACTGAACGTCGAGCTCGGCCGCCTGATCCGGGACAAGGCGGCCCGGCTTTCCGAGGCCGGGAAGCCCTTCGCCAAGGAGGCGGCGATGGCCAAGTGGTTCATCACCGAAACGGCCAAGAAGGCCGCCGACGATGCGGTGCAGATCTTCGGTGGGATGGGGTGCATGGACGAGTGCCCCGCTTCCCGCTACTACCGCGACATCCGGGCCGCCACGATCGGTGAGGGAACCACGGAGATCCAGCGATACGTCGTTGGACGTGAGATGGGACTGTTCAGGTAGGACGCCCCATCTGAATCTCCTGCGATTCAGTCGAGAAGGGTCAGAGGATCGCCTCGGCGAACTTTCCCGGGTTCCTCTACGATCGCATAGACGCCCAGGTTTCCCTTCGCCTCCTTCACCAGCGTTCTCATGACCCGCGCGTCCTTCGGGACGTCCGCGAATCCGTGTGTCGTCATCACGCAGCGGATGCAAGCGGAATGGATCGAAATCTCTGCGTTTCCGATCCGGACGCGATGGCCGATCCAATGCTCTTCGGGGAAGGA
>JAFDDH010000037.1 GCA_019310975.1 Deltaproteobacteria bacterium
TCGAACCGCGCCTACCGGATCCTGAAGATCGAGCTCGGCCGCGCGGGCATCGCCGAGCCCGGCCCGGCGGCCCGGGCGCTCACCTCGTTGGATGCGCCGGAGATCGACTGGGTCAAGCTGGCACTCGGCTTCGGCGTACCGGCTCTGCGTGTGGACACCAGCGAGGCACTCGCCCGGGCGCTGCCGCGCGCGATCGCCGAGCCGGGGCCACGGCTGATCGAGATCATTCTCTAGCCTCGAACGGCTCCCATGGCCTGGCGGTGCGGAGCCGACGTCGCCTCTCCAGAACCCAGAGTCCGGCGACGCCGCAGACCAGCTGCACGATTGCGCTCGGCTCGGGGACCTCGGTCATCTCGTCCTTCAGGTTTCCGAAGCCCGGTGGGAATTGGGTGGCCGGCGAGTAGGTGGTCGTGCTGTCGACATCGATGCAGCCGCGCAGGAAGTGGAGCGCGCCCGACAGGTCGGCATCCACGAGCGTTGCGCCCTTCAAGTCCACGATGGCGTTCGGCGACTCGGGTGTGCACTCGGTGCCCGTATCGGGGGCGGTGGCCGGCATCTCGGTTGCACCGGATGAGAACTCCGCACCGGATAGTCTGGCCAGTGTCAGGTCGGCGCTCGAGAGCGTCGAATTCGTCAGCAGGGTATCGATCAAGCTCGCGTCGACGAAGATCGCCTCTGCGAGATCGGCCTGCGAGAAATCGGTGTCCCGAAGATCCGAGCCCGTGAAGTCCGCGCCTTCGAGCCGCCCGCCGGTCATGATCCCAGCGCGGATCGTCGCATCCGCGAAGAGCGCGCCGCGCAGGTCGGCGCCGGAGAAGTCCGCGCAGCGCTCGGTCACCTCGGGCGGATCACTCGGCCCCGGATCAGTACAGCCAAGCGCGAGCCCGGTGCTGACGCCCGTGAAATCCGAGCAGGCCAGCTCGGCGTCGCCGAAGCGAACGCCGGCCACGATGGCCGCCTCGAAGCGGGCGGCAAAGATGCCCGCACACGACCACGCCTGCCCGGGCGGCGCGGACATCGTGGTGGCGACGGCCCGGGTCAGGTCGACCCGGGTCAGATCCGTATCGAAGAGATCGGTCTTCGCCGCGGCCGTCGGCACCAGATTCGCGCCGGTCAGATTCGCGTCACGAAGACTGCCAAAGCGGAGATCGACGTCGATCAGTGTCGCGCACTCGGAGGCCCCCGCGCCGGCGCCGCAGCCCGCCTCGATTCGATCGAGAGTCGCCAGAAAGAAATCCGCCGCGGTCAGATCGACGCCCGGCGTGCCGGATGTCGTCCAGATGGAGCCACTGAGATTCGCGCTATCGAAGTCGGCTTGGCGTAGAACGGCTCCCTCGAGGCGGGCACCGCGAAGTGTCGCGGACCGAAACGTCGTCGTGTCACAGGGCGCGCTCGTGCAGAAGACTCCGTCGAGCTCGGCGCCATCGAGATTCGAGTAGTCGAAGATCGTGCCGCCCAGCCTCGCACCCGAGAGCGATGCACCGGCCAGATTCGATCCGGCCAGGCTCGCGTCGGTCAAATCGTACCCGATCAGGGAGATGGGCCCGAGATCCTCGTCCGCGTGGTCGTGGTGGACGTGATCCATGCCCGTGTGCGATGGGTCGTCGAGCGGGACGCTCGGAATATCCGACGCCGACACCGCGCCCGCGGCGACGATGGCGACCCCGACCCATGCGCGCACAACCGATGTGAAGAACCGAAGCCCTAGACCTGTCCGCACCCAGCCCGCCATCTCACTCAGCTCTCCCAGCGATCCCAGCGATCCCAGCTCTCCACTGCGCACAGCGGCGACCACTCGATCGGCAGCGTCGCACAACCTCGACAAGCGCACACTCGACCGGCACCGCGCGCGCGAAAAGGCGAATTTCGCACAGAAGCAGGGGAGCAGCACCCCACGTGTCCGCTCGAGCGCATCGACATGAAGTCGGGCGGAACGGCTTGCGGCGTCGCGCCGATCAGAGCAGGCGCAACGACCAGGCGATGGCGCCGAGCACGATCAACACGATCACATCGCTCGCGGGTGGCGCCGAGCCCGCGACGCCAGCCTCGCTGATCCGCGCGGGTTCGTGCCCGACCGGCCACTCCGGTAGCCATTTCCAAGCTGACAGGACCGCGCTCTGCGGCCCGGCCGGCCACTGGCCGTGCAAGAGCTCGCGGGTCTCGGCCGCCACCTCGGGCGGACTTCCGATCCCCAGCGTCGTCCCCACCGTTCCCACCGTTCCCACCGTTCCCACCGCCCCGACCGTCCCGACCGTCCCGACCGTCACCGGCGCGGCGGCGAGGCATAGCAGCGAGATGGCAGTGATGACGATGCCACGCATGCGGGGCCTCCCGGGGAGCGGCGCGCCGCCCGAGCGGCGCGCCGCGTCCTCCACGAGTCCGTACCCCTGTGTGGCCGGTTGGTTTCAGTCTTTCTGTGGCCCCCGCTTCCCCGGCACCCGACCGGACGAGATCGAGCGATTCACGGCGCTCACCACAGCCGCCAGAGACGCCTTCACGCTGCTCTCGTGGCGCCCCGCCCCGTAGCGGCCGCGGCCCTCGGCATCGATCACCTCGACGTACGCGATGGCGGCGGCGTCGGAGCCCTGACCGAGCGCGTGCTCGCGGAAGTCGCTGAGCTGCAGCCCGAGCCGGAACTCCTGCTCGAACGCAGTAAAGAACGCGTCGATCGGTCCGTTGCCCCGGCCCACGATCTCGACTCCGACCCCGTCGCGCAGCACGAGCACCGAGACGTCGCACTCGTCCGCCGACTCGCTCGCGATGCGACACGATCCCTCGTGCAACGCGAAGGGTCCGGCGGCGCGGAGATATTCGTCATCGAAGACCTCCGCGATGCGCTTGGATGAGATCTCCTCGCCGCTGGTGTCGGTGATGACCTGCACGGCACGCTGGAACTCGATCTGCATCCGGCGCGGCAGCTGCAGCCCGTGATCCCGCTCGAGCAGGAAGGCCACCCCGCCCTTGCCCGACTGGCTGTTCACGCGAATCAGCGCTTCGTATCCGCGGCCGACGTGCGCCGGATCCATCGGCAGGTACGGGACCTCCCAATGCGAGGCGCCGCTGCGCTCGAGTGCGGCCAGCCCCTTCTTGATTGCATCCTGGTGCGAGCCCGAGAAGGCCGTGAAGACGAGATCGCCCGCATAGGGGTGGCGCGGATGCACGGGCAAGCGGTTGCAGTCCTCGACCAGGCGGACGAGACGGTTGATGTGGCGCAGATCCAGACCTGGATCCACACCCTGGGTCAACAGGTTGAGGGCGAGGGTCACGACGTCGACATTGCCGGTGCGCTCCCCATTGCCGAAGAGGGTGCCCTCGACGCGGTCGGCGCCCGCCATCACGGCGAGCTCGGCGGCCGCCACCGCCGTGCCGCGATCGTTGTGCGGGTGCACGCTGAGCTGGATCGCTTCGCGCCGGCGGAGATTGCGGCCGAACCACTCGATCTGGTCGGCGTAGACGTTCGGCGTGGCCATCTCCACTGTGGCCGGCAGATTCAGGATCATCGGCTCTCCGGCGCTGGGTTGCCAGACGTCCACCACGGCCTCGCAGATCTCGAGCGCGAAATCCAGCTCGGTTCCGGTGAAGCTCTCGGGCGAGTACTCGAGCACGATCTCGGTCTCGGGCATGCGCTCGGCGAGTGCCCGCACCCGCTTCACGGCCTCGACCGCCATCTCGACGATTCCGGCGCGGTCGCGCTCGAAGACGACACGGCGCTGCAGGGCCGACGTCGAGTTGTAGACGTGCACGATGGCGCGGTCTGCGCCGCGGATCGATTCCAGGGTGGCGTCGATCAGCTCGGCACGAGCCTGTGTGAGCACCTGGATCGTCACGTCGTCGGGAATCCGATCCTCCTCGATCAGCTCACGCACGAAGTCCAGCTCGGTCTGCGAGGCACTGGGAAAGCCCACCTCGATCTCGCGAAATCCCATCGCGACGAGCTGGTCGAAGAGGCGACGCTTGCGCTCGGGTCCCATCGGCTCGATCAGCGCCTGGTTGCCGTCGCGCAGGTCGACGCTGCACCAGGTGGGCGGCGCCTCGATCACGCGATCGGGCCAGGTACGATCCGGCAGCGCCAGCGGCGCATAGGGGCGGTAGTGGCCGGCGGGCATGACGGACGCGCCGCCCCCGGCCGCGGCTCTGACCTTGCTCCTGGGCTCGAACTCTCTTCTCGACACAGTCTTCTCCTCCGCGGCCGCCCTGCGCGCCGCCCGCCCGCCGTCGGCCGGAGGAGATCATGCAGCTGATGAGATGATGAATCGGGACTCTCGTCCCAGGGCTCCAGAATGCGCGAAGCCCTCTCCGGCCGGATGCGGCGGGAGAGGGCTTCGTGCTGGCTGGCCTGGTCTGTGGTTCTAGGTGCTTCGATCAGGCTCCGAGCGACAGCTCGACCTCTCCCGCCCCGCTAAGGAGCAGGTGCTGGAGAAGGCCTAGAAGTGTGGTCTGTCGCGTCGGCATCGTGACTCGTGTGTACCAGAGGGCCGCCGGGCCCGTCAAGCTGTGGGTCGTACCCAGGTCATCGGCCC
The DNA here is from genome assembly GCA_019310975.1 of Deltaproteobacteria bacterium. Lineage (GTDB taxonomy): Bacteria > Myxococcota_A > UBA9160 > UBA9160 > UBA4427 > JAFDDH01. Next base: position 4,521 of record JAFDDH010000037.1, read on the forward strand.
GGTGCGCGGCGAGCTGTACCACCATGCAGAAGCCCGGGGAGCTGGCTCCTACCCCACGTCGGCCAGGGCGAGCCGGTCGCCCCAACGCAGCGCGACCGCGCGGGCCAGCGCGGGATGCTCCCGGAGCGTGGCATCGGCGCGCACTGTCTCGAGCGCCGCCTCGCGTGCGAGAGAGACCAGGCGTGCGTCACGCACCAGGTCGGCGATGCGCAGATCGGGAAGCTGGCCGCTCTGGCGCGTCCCGAGAAACTCGCCCGGACCGCGGATGCACAGGTCCGCTTCGGCGATCTCGAAGCCGTCCGTGGTCTCGAGCAGCGCGCGCAGGCGCGCCTCGCTCTGCTCACCGCCGCCGCGCGCCACCAGCAGGCAGGTCCCGGGGCGCTTGCCGCGGCCCACGCGGCCGCGAAGCTGGTGGAGCTGAGCCAACCCGAAGCGCTCGGCGTGCTCGACCACCATCAGCGTCGCCTCGGGCACGTCCACGCCGACCTCGATGACGGTGGTTGAGACCAGGACCTGGACTTCGCCAGCGGCGAAGCGGTCCATCACGCGCGCGCGATCGGCGGCGTCGAGACGCCCGTGCACGATGTCGACCTCGGCCTCGGGAAAGGCGGCGCGAATCCGCTCGGTGGACTCGAGGGCGCTGCGCAGATCGATCTTCTCGCTCTCCTCGACAAGCGGATAGACGACGTAGACGCGCTCGCCGCGCGCGAGCGTCTCGCGCACGACGGCGCTGATCCGGGCGCCCTCGCCGTCGCGAAGCAGCCGGGTGTCCACGGCCGTGCGGCCCGGTGGCAGCTCGTCGATCACAGAGACGTCGAGGTCGCCGTATACCGTGAGCGCGAGCGTGCGCGGGATGGGCGTCGCGGTCATCACGAGCACGTGGGGATCGCGCCCGTCGTCGCGACGCGACGCCAGAGCGGCACGCTGACGCACTCCGAAGCGGTGCTGCTCGTCGACGATCGCCAGCCCCAGGCGTGCGAAGCGCACGTCTTCCTGCACCAGCGCGTGCGTGCCCACCACCAGATCGAGCGCACCGGACGCGAGCTCGGCACGAATCCGCGCCGCTTCGGCGGTGGGTAGCGAGGCGCTGAGCCGGCCGATGCGCAGACCGAGCACATCCCCTCCAGCCTGTGCGAGCCGGGCGAGCGTGCGGGCATGCTGCTCGGCCAGGAGCTCGGTGGGTGCCATCAGCGCTGCCTGCTGTCCGCTGGCCGCAGCCGCCACCGCCGCCAGCAGGGCCACGGCCGTCTTGCCGCAACCCACGTCGCCGTGTAGCAGACGGTTCATGGGATGGGGGCGGGCCAGATCTGCGCGGATCTCGTTCCAGGTGCGCGTCTGGGCTCCGGTCAACGTGAAGGGCAACGCTTCGGCGCAGCGCGCAACGCGCGGCTGCGCGACGTCGAAGGGCACGCCCGGCAATCGGGCACGCGAGGCCTGGCGCAGGACGAGGCCCACCTCCAGCAGATAGAGCTCCTCGAGCACGAGGCGGCGATGTGCGGGGGACACGCGTGCCGCATAGGCGTCGACGTCGGCATCGGACGGAGGCCTGTGGAGGGCGCGGATCGCCGCCGGCGGATCGGGCAGCCCCAGCTCGCGCACCCGCGCCGGCGGCAGGTGTCCCGCCACCAGGTCGGCGTACTCGTCGACGGCGCGCTCGATGAGCCGGCGCAGGGTCCGCGGATTCACGCCCTCCGGTGCGGTGTAGCGCGGCACCACCCGCCGCAGGGCGCTGTCGGGGACCGCGCTGGACGCGGGCTCCGCGCCCTTCGTCGCCTGCGCGACTTTCGCGTTCTTCCCCGGCCGCGCCTGCGCGACCGCCGGTTCGTCCAATAGCTCGATCTCGGGGTGAACGATCTCCTTCGAGAAGCGGTAGCGCTTGACGTCTCCGGTGACGAGGACGCGAGCGCCTTTGTGGAGGCTCTTCGCGATGCTCTCGGCGCCGCGGAACCACTTGAGGTTGATGCTGGCCCGGTCGTCGCCCACGACCGCCTGCAGGATGCGGCGGAAGCGTCCGCCCGAGCGCGAGCCCATGAAGTCCACCAGGAGCAGCTCGCCGATGAAGGTTGCGCGTCGGCCAACCTCCAGCTCGTCGATCCGCGTGAGTGAACGGCGGTCTTCGTAGCCCGACGGCAGGTGGAAGATCAGATCTCCGACGCTGTGCAGCCCGCGCTGCGCGAGGGACCGTGCGCGCTTGGGACCGACGCCGGCCAGCACCTCGGTGGGGCGCGCCAGGATCGCGTCTCGCCAGCCCGGCTGCTCGAAGGCGCGCAGTGCCTCGAGCCCCTCACGGATGCACGCCCGCTCTTCCGCAGCTTCTAGCGGCTTCGAGAACTGTTCCTCCAAGTCTTTGAAATAACTCTGGAAGTCACTCGGAATCGAAAAATCGCGCAGGGACTGGCAGGCCGACCGGACGGCCTCCTCGAGGTTTCGCACGCGGGCCTGATGGGCAAAGTCGTCGCGCGCCGCAAAATCGAGCGGCCGCCGCAACGCATCCAGGGCGGCCTCGAGAGAAGGGGCCGCAATTTCCGCTGCGGGTGCTGCGGGCGTATTTCCGGCTCGGCGACTCACGACCCCGATCTCCAGCAGCCGCACGCGACGCTGTGCCGGCGCGACACCGGCAGTCTACACCGGCCTACATCCGCGCGTGGATCTCCTGCAGCGAGCGCACCCCGATGGACTCCTGGCGCAGGGCGCGGATCGCCTCCGCCGAGGCGCGCGCCGCCGCCAGCGTCGTGCAGTAGGGGATGCCGCGCTGCAGCGCGGCCCGACGCATGCTGAACGAATCCTCGATGGCCTGCGGGTTGGCGTCCACCGTCGTGATGACGAGATCCACGTCCCCGGACTCGATCAGGTCGACGGTATGGGGCGAGGTCTCGTGCGCCTTGTTGATCGACTTCACGTCGAGGCCGTTGCGCCGCAGCTCCTCGGCGCTGCCGTGGGTGGCAAAGATCCGAAAGCCGAGATCCGAGAGGATTCTCACCGGCTGGACCACGCCCCGATGCTCCCCGCTGCGCACGGAGACCAGCACGGTGCCCGATGTCGGCAGGCTGTTGCCGGCCTGGATCTGGGCCTTCGCGTAGGCGCGCCCGAAATCCGAGTCGATGCCCATGACCTCGCCGGTGCTCTTCATCTCCGGGCCGAGCAGCGTGTCGACGCCCGGGAACTTCACGAAGGGGAAGACGGCCTCCTTGACGGAGAAGTGCTTCGGCACGATCTCCTCGGTGAAGCCGAGCTCTTCCAGGCTCTTGCCCGCCATCACCAACGCCGCCAGCTTGGCGAGCGGCCGCCCGATCGCCTTGGAGACGAAGGGAACCGTGCGCGATGCGCGCGGATTCACCTCGATGACGTAGAGCTCACCGTCCTTGACGGCATACTGCACGTTCATGAGCCCAAGCACGCCGATCTCCAGCGCGAGCCGGCGCGTGGACTCGACGATGCGTTCGATGATCGGGCCCTCGAGCGAGTAGGGGGGAAGCGAGCAGGCGCTGTCGCCCGAGTGGACGCCCGCTTCCTCGATGTGCTCCATGATGCCACCCACCACGACGCGTTGGCCGTCGCAGATTGCGTCCACGTCCACCTCGATGGCATCGCTGAGGAATCGGTCCACCAGCACCGGATGCTCGGGCGAGGCGTTCACTGCGAAGCGCATATAGTCGCGCAGACCGCGCACGTCGCGCACGATCTGCATCGCGCGGCCACCCAGCACATACGAGGGTCGTACCAGCACCGGATAGCCCAGCCGCTCTGCCACGGCCTCAGCTTCCGTCGCGCTGCGGGCCACCGCGCCCGCCGGGCGTTGCAAGCCCAGCAGCTCGAGCAGCTCATCGAAGCGTTCGCGGTCCTCGGCGCGGTCGATCGCGTCCGGCGGCGTCCCAATGATCGGCGCGCCGGCCCGCTCCAGCGGCAACGCCAGCTTGAGCGGCGTCTGCCCTCCGAGCTGCACGATGATGCCGTCGGGCTGCTCGCGGTCCACGATCGCCAGCACATCCTCGAGCGTCAACGGCTCGAAGTAGAGCCGATCGCTGGTGTCGTAGTCGGTGGAGACCGTCTCCGGATTGCAGTTGACCATGATGGTCTCGAAGCCCGCGTCGCGCAGGGCAAAGACCGCGTGCACGCAGCAGTAGTCGAACTCGATGCCCTGCCCGATCCGGTTCGGGCCACCGCCGAGGATCATGATCTTCTTGCGGTCGCTGGGCGCGGCCTCGCACTCGTCCTCGTACGTCGAGTAGAGGTAGGGAGTATGGGCCTCGAACTCGGCGCCACAGGTGTCGACGCGCTTGTACACCGGTCGCACGCCCTGCTCGTGCCGAAGCGCGCGAACCTCGTCTTCGCTGGTCTGCCAGAGGGCCGCCAGCCGACGGTCCGAGAAGCCCAACTGCTTGGCACTCCGGAGCCAGGCAATCCGCTCGTCGTAGCCAGCCTGGCGCAGATCGGCCTCGGCCAGCACGATCTCCTCGATCCGGCGCAGGAACCAGGGGTCGATATGGGAGCGCCGGTGGAGGTCTTCGATGCTGACTCCGCGGCGCAGGGCCTCGGCGATCGCCCATGGGCGACCGGGCCGCGGTACGTCCACCGAGCTCCAGAGCTTGGCCTCGCCCTCCTCGCCACCAGGTAGGCCCGGCGGCTCGAGCCCTGCGTGGCCGATCTCCAACGAGCGGATCGCCTTCTGGAGACTCTCCTTGAACGTCCGCCCGATCGCCATTACCTCACCGACACTCTTCATCTGGGTGGTGAGCGTGTTGTCCGCGTCTGGAAACTTCTCGAACGTAAAGCGCGGGATCTTCGTGACCACATAGTCGATCGTCGGTTCGAAGCTGGCCGGCGTCTCGCGCGTGATGTCGTTGGGCACCTCGTCGAGCGTGTATCCCACGGCGAGCTTGGCGGCGATCTTTGCGATCGGAAAGCCAGTGGCCTTGGAGGCCAGGGCCGACGAGCGGGATACGCGTGGGTTCATTTCGATCACCACGAGTGCGCCGTTCTCGGGATCGACGCCGAACTGCACGTTGGAGCCGCCCGTGTCCACACCGATCTCGCGCATGATGGCCACGGCGGCGTCGCGCATCGCCTGGTACTCGCGGTCCGTCAGCGTCTGCGCCGGAGCAACCGTGATCGAGTCGCCGGTATGCACCCCCATGGCGTCGAAGTTCTCGATCGAGCAGATCACGACGACGTTATCCGCTCTGTCGCGCATCACCTCGAGCTCGTACTCTTTCCAACCGATCACACTCTGCTCGATCAGGCACTCGGTGGTGGGCGACTGGTCGAGCGCCCACTCCACGAGCTCGTCGAAGTCCTCATCCTTGTAGGCCACGCTGCCGCCGGTGCCACCGAGCGTGAAGCTCGGGCGGATGATCGCGGGGATGCCCGTCTCCTTGACGATCTCGCGCGCCTCCTTCAGGCTGTGAGCGATGCCCGAATTCGGCACAGCGAGCCCGATGCGCTGCATCGCATCCCGGAATTGCTCGCGATCCTCAGCCTTCTGGATGCTGGCGATGTTGGCGCCGATCAGCTTCACAGCGTGGCGTTCGAGCACACCGGCGGCGGCCAGGTCGATCGTCAGGTTCAACGCTGTCTGGCCCCCGATCGTCGGCAGCAGCGCGTCGGGCTTCTCGATCGCGAAGATCTTCTCCACCACCTCGACGGTCATCGGCTCGATATAGGTGCGATCCGCTGTCTCGGGGTCGGTCATGATCGTGGCCGGATTCGAGTTGAGCAGGACCACGCGATAGCCCTCCTCGCGCAGCGCCTTGCAGGCCTGGGTTCCCGAGTAGTCGAACTCGCAGGCCTGCCCGATCACGATCGGGCCGGATCCGATCACCATGATCGTCTCGATGTCGTCTCGTCTGGGCACGGAGTCTGGATCCTCTGGTGGCGCGCTCGGGTCGCCTGGCCGCCTAGACACCCGCCTTCGCGATGGACGCACCGGTCACGTCCTCGCCGGCGGCGTGGCGCTCCGCCATCAGGCGGAAGCGCTCGAAGAAGTAGGCGGCGTCGTGCGGTCCGGGCGAGGCCTCCGGGTGGTACTGGACGCTGAAGAGCGGCCGCGTGCGATGAGCCAGCCCCTCGACGGTCCCGTCGTTGAGGTTTACGTGCGTGATGTCGACGGGCTCGCCCGCCCGCTCGAGCGAGCCGGCGTCAACCGCGTAGCCGTGGTTCTCTGCGCAGATCGCAACCTTGCCGGTACTCAGGTCCTGGCCCGGCTGATTGCCGCCGTGGTGGCCGAACTTGAGCTTGCGGGTCTCACCGCCGAGCGCGAGACCGAGGATCTGGTGCCCGAGGCAGATGCCGAAGAGCGGCTTCTGATCCGCCAGCTCGCGCACGATGGCCTGCACGCCCTGCACGGCGCCCGGGTCGCCCGGGCCGTTCGAGAGGAAGATCGCATCGGGCGCCAGCGCGAGCGCATCGGCGGCGGGCGTGGTGGCGGGCACGACGGTGATATCGAAGCCCTGCTCGACCAGCAGGCGCAGGATGTTGCGCTTCACGCCGAAGTCGTAGGCGACGAGCCTGAGTCGCTGCGCTGGGCGCTCGGCCCCTGGAATCTGCCCCTCGATGCCCGGCCAGCAGCCCTCCGTCCACTCGTAGGCCGTCTTGCAGGTCACCTCGGCGACCCAATCACGACCGTCGAGATCCGGCGCGCTGCGCGCGCGGGCCACCAGCGCATCCGCGTCCTGCAGCGCCGGATCCGTCGAGAGCACGCCGACCTGCGCACCTGCATCGCGGATGCGGCGGACCAGCGCTCGCGTGTCGAGGCCAGAGATGCCCGGCACACCGGCCTCGCGCAGGAGCTCGTCGATTCGGCCCTCGGCCCGGTAGTTGCTCGGTTCGTCGAGCAGCTCCTTCACCACGAATCCCGACAGAAAGGGGCGCCGCGATTCCATGTCGAACGGGTTCACGCCGACGTTGCCGATCTGCGGGTAGGTCATCGTCACGATCTGTCCAGCGTAGGAGGGATCGGTGACGATCTCCTGGTATCCGGTCATCGACGTATTGAAGATGACCTCTCCGTCGCGCCCGGCCTCGGCGCCGAAGGCTTGCCCGCGGTAGACCGTGCCATCCGCCAAGGCCAGCGCGGCCGGCCGCGGCGGAGCCGCCCGGCCCGCGCCCAGGGCGGGCACGAGCCGGCTCTTGGCTGAATCGCTCATTGCGCCACCACTCCCCGTTCGGCGTCGTAGACCAGCTTGCCGTCCACGAAGGTCGCCATCACGCGACCGGTCATGTCCTGACCAGCCCAGGGCGAGTTGCGGCTCTTCGAGAAGCCGTCGGCCGGGTCGTAGCGCCAACGTCGCTCGGGATCGAGAATCACGACGTCCGCCGAGCTGCCCACGGAGAGGCTGCCGCCGGGCAGGTCGAAGATGCGGGCCGGCGTGGTGGACATTCGACGCATCAGCTCGAGTGGCGCGATCTCGCCCCGCCGGACGAGATCGCTCACCACCGCGAATGCTGTCTCGAGGCCCAGCACGCCGCACGGGGCCGCCGTGAACTCGACGTCCTTCTCGTAGGTGGCGTGGGGGGCATGGTCGGTGGCAATGCAGTCGATCACACCCTCGCAGAGCGCCGCCCGCAGCGCCTCGACGTCGTGCGCGGACCGCAGGGGCGGCGCCATCTTGGTCGAGGTATCGAAGCCCAGGGTCGCCTCGTCGGTGAGTGCGAGGTGATGAGGTGTCACCTCGGCGGTCACCTGCAGGCCCTCGTCCTTGGCGCGGCGGATCAGGTCCACGGAGCCGGCCGCTGAGACGTGCGCCACGTGGAGCCGGGCACCCGTCAGGCGCACCAGCCGGATATCGCGCGCCACGTGGATCTCCTCTGCCTCGACCGGGTTGCCGGGCAGCCCGAGGCGTGTGGAGACGATGCCCTCATTGACCACGCCCTCGGCGCGTAGGCCGCAGTCCTCGGCGTGGACGATCACCGCGGCCGAGACCAGCTTCGAGTACTCGAGCACGTGTCTCATTACGGCAGCGTCCATGATGGTCTTGCCGTCATCGCTGAAGGCCACTGCACCGGCCTCGCGGAGCGCGACCATCTCGGTCATGACCTGGCCCTCGAGGCCGCGGGTCGCGGCCGCGATCGGATGGATGTGTGCCGGGGAATCCTTGGCGGCGCGGTCGAGTATGTACTTGGTCACCGACGGGTCGTCGTTGACCGGATTGGTGTTCGCCATGCAGGCCAGACGCGTGAACCCGCCCGCCACAGCGGCGCGGCCACCGCTGGCCAGATCCTCCTTGTACTCCTGGCCCGGCTCGCGCAGGTGTACGTGCAGGTCGACGAAGCCCGGCGCCAGCCAGCGCCCCTCTGCATTCACGATCTGGCAATCGCTGGCGACGATCTCGGGCTCGACCGCGGCGATGCGGCCGTCCTCGATCAGCACGTCCGAGCGCGCGTCCAGGTCGACGGAGGGGTCGAGCACGCGGGCCTCACGAATCAGGATTCGAGGCAAGAGATCACTCCCGTTCCGGTGTGGCGCCGCTGCGCCCGGCGATCAGATAGAGCAGCGCCATGCGCAGGGCGACGCCGTTGCGCACTTGGTCGAGGATGACGCTGGGGCGCTCGTCGGTGAGCTCATGGGAGAGCTCGACACCGCGATTGACGGGCCCAGGGTGCATCACGATGGCGTCGGGCTTGGCAAAGCGCAACTTGGCACGGTCGAGGCCGAAGGTGGCCGAGTACTCGCGCAGGCTCGGAAAGAAGGCGCCGCCGAGGCGCTCGTTCTGGATCCTCAGGGCCATCACGACATCGGCGCCTTCCAGCACCTCGCGCAGCGACGTGTATGCCTTCACACCCAACTCCTCGACCTTGGCCGGCAGCATGGTGGGCGGCCCGGCGACGCGCACCTCTGCTCCGAGTTTCGAGAAGCCGTAGACATTCGAGCGCGCCACACGCGAGTGGGCGATGTCGCCGATGATCGCGATCGTGAGTCCCTCGATGCGTTCCTTCTCCTGGTAGACCGTGAGCATGTCGAGGAGCGCCTGGGTGGGATGTTCGTGGGCTCCATCACCGGCATTGATGACCGGCGCCTCGAGCACGTCGGCGATGCGCTGGGGCACGCCCGCGACCGGGTGGCGCACGATCACAGCGTCGGGGTCCATGGCATCCAGCGTCTTGGCCGTATCGAGCAGGCTCTCGGACTTGCTAAGACTGGATGAGGAGGCGGAGAAGTTCACGACATCCGCCGACAGGCGCTTGCCTGCGATTTCGAAGCTCGTCTGGGTCCGTGTGGAGGGCTCGAAGAAGAGATTGATCAGCGTGCGCCCACGCAGCGTCGGCACTTTCTTGACGTCGCGCGTCGCGATCTCCTGCATGCGCTCCGCAGTTTCGAGGATCAGCTCGATCTGATCGCGCTCGAGCGGCTCGATCCCCAGCAGATCCTGACCGATCATCCCCTCCCCCCCGATTCCATGCCCTCTGAAGCCTCGGACCCACCCTCATGCGAGTGCTCCTGCACGACCGCCTCGAGGGGAGACGCACCGTCCTCTTCTTCGCCCCGGAAGACCACCGTCTCACCGGGACGCGTGGGGATGTTCTTCCCGACGTAGTCGATCTTGATCGGCAGCTCGCGATGTCCGCGATCCACGAGCGCCACGACCTGGACGGCGCGAGGCCGACCGAAGTCCATCAGGGCATCCATGCCGGCACGGATGGTTCGGCCGGTGTTGACCACATCCTCGACCAGCACGACGACGCGCCCGTCGACGGACGAGGGCATCTCGGTCCTGCGCAGGCGCGGCCGCGTGCCGCGCAGCGCCAGATCATCGCGGTAGAGCGTGGTGTCGAGGATGCCGAGCGGGACCTGCACGTCCGAGATCTCGGCGATGTTCTTCACCAGGATGCGACCGAGCGGGACTCCGCCATTCGGGATCGAGACGAGATAGAGACTCCGCAGGTCCGCGTTGGACTCGACGACCTCATGGGCGATGCGCACCAGGGCCCGGCGAATGCGTGTGTCGTCCAGGACGACGCGCTCGCGGGCGGCGGGCCTCTCGGAGGCGGCCGCGCCACTGGCTGGACCGCTGGGGCCCGCGGGTTGACCGGCCGAGCCCAGGCGATTGGAGGAGGACGCTCCGTCCTCCCGGCCTTGGGCCGGAGAGCTGATAGGCGGTTCCGGCGTGTTCGTTCCGCCGGACGCCGAGCTGGGGGGAGCGTCGTTCGCCACAGTGCTGCGCACCTTTGTCCGTCTCACTGGACGGGCTTAAAAGGGGCCGATCGAGTTGGGCGGGAGTCTACACCCTGCGCCCGGAGCGTCAATCCAGCGGCGGCGCCGGAGTAGCCTGCGCCGGTATGGGGCTCTCCAGCTCGGCCTCGTCGCCGACGCGATCACAGCGCACGCGGCTGAATACGCGGTCCCAGCGCTTTTCGGCCGTGAACCAGTTGGCCGGATTGAAGAACTGCAGTGCGTTTCCGTTCACGCTCCAGGACCAGTAGAGAATGAACGCCGGCCCCTTCATCTCTTCGAGTCGCACCGTGCCCCAGTTGCGGCTGTCATTCGAGTAGTCACGGTTGTCGCCCACCATGAAGTAGCGCCCCTCGGGCACGACGAACTCGTGCTTCTCCGGTCCATTGCGGTGGGGGTCATCGAGCACGGCGTGCACGCAGTCGCCGAGGATCTCCGAATGGATCCTCAGCCGTGTTCCTCGCTCGTCGACGTGCGTCCGGTCACTTGCGATCTGCTCGGCGGCCACGTCGTTGACGGTGATATGCCCGTCGGCCACCGAAATGCGATCCCCCGGCAGCCCGACGATGCGTTTCACGAAGTCATCCCTGCGCAGGTCGGGGTATTTGTCCGCCGGCGCGATCGTGGGCGTGCGCGGCGGCTCGCCGCGCGCCACCTCGAAGACGACGACATCGCCTCGCTCGGGATCGCGCAGCCCGGGCAGCCGAATCTCGGTAAAGGGAATGCGGGGGCCGAAGACGAATTTGTTGACGAAGAGGTGATCGCCGATCAAGAGCGTCGGCAACATCGAGCCCGAAGGGATGCGGAATGGCTCGATCACGAAGGTTCGAATGCCGACCGCAATCAGGATGGCCAGTACCAGGGTGCCGACCTGCTCCCAGATCCGGCCGGCGATGCTGCGCGGCGGCTCCGCATTCACCGCTCGATCGTCGCCAGGCGTCTGCGCCCCACTCTCCTGCCTATCCGTGGTCATGCGTTCCTTCGGTCGAGAGTGGCCGGGCGGGTGCCCGCAGAGCGTCCCTGCGCCGCTACCCCCGTCGGCGCGTCCGAGTCGGCAGACAGCTCTCCGCCCGCGTTTGGGGCCGGACAGTAGCACTTCGACCCGCCTCGGCCGCGATCATGCCGGATCGCGGGAGGATCCGTGACGCCGATCCGTGGGCAGGCGGACGGCGCCGTCGAGAGCCGCGCCCGAGCGAGCCCGCTCAGTCGTCGCCGAGCTTGAGCGCGGCCAGGAAGGCCTCCTGGGGAATCTCGACGGAGCCGACCATCTTCATGCGCTTCTTGCCCGCCTTCTGCTTCTCCAGCAGCTTGCGCTTGCGCGTGATGTCGCCGCCATAGCACTTGGAGAGCACATTTTTCCGCAGCGCCTTGACGGTGGTCCGGGCGATCACGCGCGTCCCGATGGCGGCCTGGATGGCAACGGGAAACTGCTGCCGCGGGATGAACTCCTTGAGCTTGCGTGCGAGCTCTGCGCCGCGGCTCTGGGCCGCATCCCGGTGAACGATGAGCGAGAGCGCGTCGACGCTCTCGCCGTTGACCAGCACGTCCAGTTTGACGAGGTTGGACGGCCGGAAGCCCACGATCTCGTAGTCGAAGGAGCCGTAGCCGCGGGTGGCGCTCTTCAGCTTGTCGTGGAAGTCCGTCACCACCTCGGCCAGGGGCAGCTCGTAGCGGACCTGCATGCGATCCCCGTGAGCGACCAGATCCTTCTGCACGCCGCGCCGCTCCTGACACAATGCGATCACCGCGCCCAGGTGCTCGGCCGGCACGTGGATGGTGGCGTTGATGATCGGCTCCTCGATCGCCTGGGTGTCGTTGGGCTCGGGCAGTGCAGCCGGGCTCTCGATCTCCTTGGGCTCGCCCTTCTTGGGGATCACCCGGTAGCGAACAGTCGGTGCCGTGGTAATCAGGTTGAGATCGTACTCGCGCTCCAACCTCTCCTGAACGATCTCGGCGTGAAGGAAGCCGAGGAAGCCACAGCGAAAGCCAAAGCCGAGGGCCGCGCTGGTCTCCGCTTCGTACTCGAACGACGAGTCGTTGAGGCGCAGCTTCTCGAGGGCTGACTTCAGGTCCTCGTAATCCGCTGCCTCCACAGGGTAGAGGCCGGAGAAGACCATCGGCTTCACTTCCTGGAAGCCCGAAAGCGGCTCGCTGGCCACGCGTTTCTGCAACGTGACCGTATCGCCGATGGCGACGTCCGAGAGCGTCTTGATCCCCGCCACAACCAGACCGACTTCGCCCACGCCGAGCTTCTGAACCCTGCGCGGACGCGGCTCGACGACGCTGAGCTGCGTGATCTCGTGTTGGCCGCCCGACATCATCAGCTGGATGGCATCGCGCTGGGTGAGCGCGCCATCCACCACGCGAACAAGCATGACGACACCTACATAGGGATCGAACCATGAATCGAAAACGAGCGCCCGCGTGGGTGCGTCGGGCTTCCCCTGCGGCGACGGGATCCGTTCCACCACCTGCTGCAACAACGCTTCGATACCCTGCCCAGTCTTGGCAGACACCTGGAGTACGTCCGCCGCATCGAGCCCCACCACGTCCTCGATCTCCTGGGCGACCCTGTCCGGATCGGCCGACGGCAGGTCTATCTTGTTCACCACCGGGATGATCTCGAGATTCGCATCCAGCGCCAGATAGGCATTCGCCAACGTCTGCGCCTCGATTCCCTGCGCGGCATCCACTACCAGCAGTGCCCCCTCGCAGGCCTGGAGAGCGCGGGAGACCTCGTACGAGAAGTCGACGTGTCCCGGCGTATCGATCAGGTTGAGGATGTACTCTTCACCGTCGGCCGCGTGAAAGCGCAGGCGCGCGGTCTGAGCCTTGATGGTGATGCCGCGCTCGCGCTCGAGCTCCATATTGTCGAGGTATTGGTCCTGCTTCTCTCGATCGCTGAGTGCGCCAGTGATGTCGAGCAGCCGATCGGCAATCGTGCTCTTGCCATGATCGATATGAGCCACGATGCAGAAATTGCGGATGCGGTCGCGCGAGACATCGGTCATGCCGCATCCTCCACGAGGGCCGCGCCCGCAGGCGAGGCCAGGTGGGCGGCGAGCGCCTCACGCCAGCCGCGAAGCTTCACACCGAGTGCGGCCGCGCGGCCGCCGTCGAGCACCGAGTACTGCGGGCGCGGCGCGGGCAGGCTCAGCTCGTCTGTGGTGATCCGCTCGATCTCGAGATCCTGATGGCCGGTGTCGTCGAGGATCGCCCGGGCGAAGTCCCACCACGTTATATCGCCCTGGTTCGAGAGGTGGAAGAAGCCCTGCGTCTCGTCTCCCCGCTCGGCCAGACTGCAGAGCGCCAGGATGCCATCGGCCAGGTCCGCCGCGTAGGTGGGCGCCCCGCGCTGGTCGGCCACGACCCGAAGCGGGCCGTCCACCTCACCGGCGCGGCGTAGCCGTGCCTGGCGCAGGATGGCTCCCACGAAGTTCTTGCCGGGGCCGAAGACCCAGCTCGTGCGCACGATCAATGCTCCCGGGAGCGCGGCCAGCACGCTCCGCTCGCCCTCTGCTTTGGTGCGCCCGTAGGCGCCACGCGGGTCGATCTCGGCGGTCTCCGAATAGGGCCGGGTCGCATGGCCGGAAAAGACGTAGTCGGTAGAGACGTGCACGAAGCCGACGTCATGGTCCGCACAGAGCGCCGCCAGCTGGCCCGGCGCCTCGCCGTTGACTGCGAGCGCGAGGGCTTCCTCGCTCTCGCAGCGATCGACAGCCGTGAAGGCCGCGGCGTTCACCAACACGTCCGGCGGCCCGCCCGGCAGTGCTGCGAAGAGCTTCGTCACCGCTTGCCGATCGCACACGTCGAGCTCTGCATGCGACCACGACGCCAGGAGTTCATGGGTCGGATCCGCCTGAACCGACTCCACGAGACATCGACCCAGCTGGCCACCTCTGCCCGTCACCGCCACTCGCATCCGCCGCCCTCAACCCGCTCCGACGGACGCCTGGATCCGCATTGCTGCCGCCAACGTCAACTCCCCTGCTCGCGGAGCACCCAGGTCGGCAGCTGCTCCTCGGTCTTGAGCCGCATGGCGACGCGATTGGCCTCGTCACGGCCCTCGACCGGCCCGACACGCACCCGCCAACGGTCGTCGCTCTCGGGCTGGAGGACGTGAACCGGATAGCCGCTATCGCGCAGATGCGCGGCCACGCTGCGCGCCGAATCGGCGTCGCCGAAGGCACCCACCTGAATCGCAAAGTGTGGCTCGGGGCGTACTTGACCCGCCTTCTCCGCCGAGCGCGCCAGCGAATGGCCCAAGCCGGAGGTGCGTTTCGGAGCGGCCTCGGACGCCGAGTCGGCGGACTCGCGGCCGAAGGACGGCCCCGACGCGACATGCGGTGCATCCGCAGCCGCAGGCTGCGGGCCGTCCGGACGCGCGTCTCCGGACCAGCTGACTTCGGTGGTGCGGCCTGCCAGATGGCCCACCACGAGCTCGGGCTCCTCGGAGACCACGCCCACCACGAGACCCAGAGCAAAGCCGCCCACCACCAGGACGGCGATCCCAAGCAGCGTGGCGATCCAGCCGGCGCCGCTGCTCTTCCTGCGCTTCGTACTTTCCCTGGCCATTACATTCGCTCCGGGGCCGAGAGCCCGAGCAGCTCGAGACCGCTCCGCAGGACCGTCCGCACTGCGAGCACCAGCCCAAGCCGAGCCGCGGTGAGCGCATCGTCATCCGAGAGTACGCGATGCTGCTGGCCATCCTGCACGTAGGGGTTCCATAGACCCGCCATATCGCGCAGATAATAGGCGATGTGGTGTGGCGCTCGCGTCTCCGCCGCACGCCGCACCGTTTCGGGAAACTCACCGAGCTTGCGCACGAGCTCGATCTCTTCGGGCAACGCGAGCTGGCCCGCGTCGAAGCCGTCGGGGCTCGGCATGGCGACGCCGATCTCCGCGGCCTTGCGCTCGATTCCATGGGTGCGGGCATGGGCGTACTGGACGTAGTACGCCGGGTTCTTTCGCCAGTTGCGATCCTTGGCAAGATCGAGGTCGAAGTCGAGATGGCCCTCCGGCTTGCGCTCGATCATGAAGAAGCGGAAGACATCCCTGCCCACGTCCCTTACGAGCTCATCCACCGTGACGAAGGTGGCCTTGCGGGTAGACTGTTTCACCCTCTGGCCATCGCTCGTGATCGTGACGAATTGATGCATCACCAGCTCGATGCGATCGGCGTCGAACCCCAGGGCTGCGACGGCGTCGCGCACGTAGGGAAACTGCTCGATATGGTCGGCGCCCTGCACGTCCACGACACGGTCGAAGCCACGGTGGAACTTCTCTCGATGATAGGCGATGTCGGGCAGCAGGTAGGTCGGCTCGCCGCTGCTCTTGATGACGACACGGTCGCGGTCGAAGCCCAGCTTCTCGGCGGCAAGCCAGACGGCGCCGTCTGCCTCGTAGATCAGCCCCTTGGCGCGCAGGTCGTCGATCACCTGCTCTAGCTTGCCCTCGTCGTAGAGGGATTTCTCGTTGTAGTGGACGTCGAAATGAATGCCTATGGACTCGAGGGTCGCGTCGATGTCAGCAAAAATCTCCTTCTGCGCAGTCTCCCGAAAGAGGCCATCGCCCGGCTCGTCGACCAGCGCCTCGCCGTGTTCGTCTGCGAGAGCCTTGGCGATATCGGCGATGTAGTCGCCCTGATAGCCGTCCTTGGGAAAGGCGACGGGTCGCCCGTCGACCGCTTCGACCCAGCTCGACTCGGGATTCGCGAGCGACTCGGCGCTGGGGGGGGCGGCCAAGCCGAGGTGCTCGAGGTAGCGGGCCTTCACGGATTCGCCCAGCACTCGCATCTGGCGGCCACCATCATTGAAGTAGTACTCACGGGTCACGTCCCAGCCGGCTTTCTCGAAGAGTCGCGCGATACAGTCGCCCAACACGGCCTGCCGACCGTGGCCCGTGCTCAGTGGGCCGGTGGGGTTGGCGGAGACGAACTCCACCTGGATCTTGCGACCCCGGCCGATATCACAGCGACCGAAGTCCCCGCCCTGCTCGATGATCTGGGCGACGAGGCTCTGCCAGTT
This sequence comes from Deltaproteobacteria bacterium, assembly GCA_019310975.1. Lineage (GTDB taxonomy): Bacteria > Myxococcota_A > UBA9160 > UBA9160 > UBA4427 > JAFDDH01. The sequence goes on from JAFDDH010000037.1 coordinate 20,712, forward strand.
CGACGCGTCGAGGCGGATGTTGATGAAGCCGGGGCCGGCCACCTCGGCGGCCGCGACCAGCCCGCCCGCATCGCCGAGCCGCGCCACTAGATCGGTGGCAATCTCGCGCGGTTTTCGCTTCAGACGCTTGGCCAGCAGCATCGCGACATTGCACGAAAAATCACCGTGCTCGGACTGCCGAGGCACCTCCAAGCTGAAGGCGGGCGGGTCCTCTTGGTCCCCCGCCTCGACGAGCAGCCCTCTCAGCGCCCGGTCAATCTGACGGTTGAGCTCTTCCCTCATGGCTTCCGAATTGCGTCAGTCGGGGTAGTCATCACGCGGGAAACGCACGATCACCTCGCCCTTGCGTGCGAGCTCCAATTCCTCCCGGATCGCCCGTTCCAACGCGAAGGGGTCGGTCTCCAGGGAGCGAATCTCGGTTCGCAGCTTCTCTGTCTCCGCTCTGAGCACCCCGACCCGACCCTGCGAGACACGCAGATCGCCACTCGCTCGCAGCCAAGCCGGGACGCCGGATTCTTGATCGATGAATGCCACTATGAAACCGGCGGCCACCACCGCCGGTACGAGCCAGTACGCCCTCACCCAACCCCCCGGTGGACAAAGGTTATCAGGCGGAGCTTACCGAAAAGTGTGGACTTCGCCCCACTCGTCCGACGGCCCGCAACCCAGCAGACTCGTCCTGGCAGTCGCCTGCTCGCGAGCTAGGGCCGTGGGGCCATCAGACGGCGGACACGGTCCACGTAGTCGGGGTGATCCCATTCCCTGGGGCCGATGTAGCGCTCGACGATTCGGCCGTCCACGTCGACGAGGAGAGACTCCGGGAAGCCGGTGGTCTGGTACGCGCGCGAGACCGTCTGGTCGGGGTCGAGCAGAATCGGGAAGCTCACGCCGAGCCGCTCCTGGAAGCGGCGCACGTCCTCCGTGTCCTCGTCCACCGCGATGGCCACGAGCTGGAAACCGTCGGGCGAGAGCCGGCTGAAGAGCCGCTCCATTGCGGGCATCTCCTCCTCGCACGGCTTGCACCACGTCGCCCAGAAATTGACCAGGGCGACTTGCCCGCCCAGATCCTCCAGCGCAACCCGGCCCCCGCCTTCGAGTCGCGGCAGATCGAAGGCCGGCGCACGATTGCCGCGCGCGAGCTGCGGCTCCACAGGGTCCCCGATCAGGACGAGGGCAGCGCCCAGACCCAGCACAACCGCCATCACCAACCAGACGGTGACGCTCGAGCCACCGGAGGACATAGCCGCTCCTAGTCTTCGGCAGCCGCCCGGTCGACGAGCTCGATGATGCTCACGGGCGCGGCATCACCCGCGCGATGGCCGATCTTGATGACACGGGTGTAGCCACCCGGCCGATCGCGATAGCGGTCGGCCAGCTCAGAGAAGACCTTGGCGGTGACATCCTTGTCCCGAATGACCGAGAGCGCCTGGCGCCTTGCGTGCAGGTCACCCCGCTTTCCGAGTGTGATCATCTTGTCGGTGATGCCCCGAAGCTCTTTCGCCTTGGCGTCGGTGGTCTGGATCCGCTCGTGCTGCAGCAGCGAAGTGACCATATTCCGGAAGAGGGCCTTCCGGTGGGAGGAGCTTCGCCCCAGCTTCCTTCCGGACTTTCGGTGTCGCATCGATCAGGCCTCGCGCTGCTCGCGCATCTTTTCGAGCTCCTTGCGCCCCGGCAGGCTCTCGATGGTCATTCCCAAGGAGAGCCCCATCGAAGCCAGGGTCTCCTTGATCTCGTTCAGGGACTTGCGCCCGAAGTTCTTCGTCTTGAGCATCTCCGCCTCGGTGCGCTGCACGAGCTCGCCGATGAAGCGGATGTTGGCGTTCTGCAGGCAGTTCGCCGACCGCACGGAGAGCTCGAGCTCGTCCACCGACTTGAAGAGATTCGGGTTCAGCGGCTCCGGCTCCTCGGCAAGCGGCACCGGCGCCTCGTCCTGCTCCTCGAAGTTGATGAAGATGGTGAGCTGCTCCTTCACGATCTTCGCCGCACAGGCGAGCGCATCAGCCGGCTCGACCGCCCCGTCAGTCCAGATCTCGAGATTGAGCTTGTCGAAGTCCGTCTGGCGTCCCACCCGTGCGGGCGTGACGATGTAATTCACGCGGTGCACCGGCGAGAAGACCGAGTCGATCGGAATCGTGCCGATCGGCATCTCCTCGGTCTTGTTCTTGTCGGCGAGTACGTAGCCCTTCCCGGAGCCAACCGTGGCCTCGAGCTCGAAATCGGCGTCGCTACTGAGAGTGCAGAGCTTGTGATCCGAGTTCATGATCTCGACGGTCTGGTCGTCGGAGATGAAGTCTCCAGCCGTGACGACGCACGAGCCAGACTTCCGGATTCGGATCGTCTTGGGCCCCTCCGCGTGCATGCGGAGCCGCACTTCCTTCAGGTTCAGGACGATGTGGCTCACGTCCTCCATCACGCCGGGAATCGTGGAAAATTCGTGGAGCACGCCGTTGATTCGCACCGTGGTGATGGCCGCGCCCTGGAGCGACGAGAGCAGCACGCGGCGCAGAGCGTTGCCGAGCGTTGTCCCGAAGCCCCGTTCCAGAGGCTCGCAGGAGAAGCGGCCGTAGCTGTTCGTGAGCGTAACCTCTTCGATGTCGAGGCGACGAGGTCGAATGAGCGTGCGCCAGTTGGCGGCGATGAGTTCTTGCTGCATCGGAGAACCCCCCTTGATGATTCTCGTGAGTCCGGACGCCCTGCTAGACGACCGCTCGGCCGGCCCGCATGGGAGAGCGGACGCGGTCCTGGATGAATGATTCAGCGCGAGTAGAGCTCTACGATGAGCTGCTCGTCGATGGGCAGTGTGATGTCTTCGCGGACAGGCAGCTGCTTGACAGTGCCCTCCTGGGTCTCTGTCTCGACCTCGAGCCACTGTGGAACGCTGCGGCCCTCGAGTGCGTCCAGCGCCGCTACGACCCGCTCGACCTTCTTCGATCGCTCGCGCAGCGTCACCGTATTGCCCGGATTCACCAGGATGGACGGCGACTTCACGCTCTTTCCGTCCAGTCGGAAGTGGCCGTGCTTGACCAGCTGCCGCGCCTCGGCTCGCGAGGTCGCGTAGCCCATGCGGAAGACGACGTTGTCCAGGCGACGCTCGAGCAGGATGAGCAGGTTCTCGCCCGAGCGACCCTTCATGGCCGATGCCCGTTGGAATGTCTGTCGGAACTGCTTCTCGAGCAGCCCGTACATCCGCTTCACCTTCTGCTTCTCTCGCAGCTGCACTCCGAAGTCGGAAAAGCGCACGCGTCCCTGCCCGTGCTGACCGGGGGGATACGCCCGGCGCTCGATCGCGCACTTCTCACTGAAGCAGCGATCGCCCTTCAGGAAGAGCTTGGTTCCCTCACGTCGGCAAAGCCGACAGACTGATCCTCGATATCGCGCCATGTACCGTCCCTGACTACACGCGCCGCCGCTTGGGCGGCCGGCAACCGTTGTGCGGGATGGGTGTGACATCCCGAATCATCGTGATCTTCATGCCCGCGGCCTGGAGGGCGCGCAACGCCGACTCCCGGCCCGCACCAGGCCCCTTCACCAATACACCAAGGGTCCGCACGCCGTGCTCCTGCGCCTTCTTGGCGCACTCCTCTGCGGCCATCTGCGCCGCATAGGGGGTCGATTTACGCGAGCCCTTGAAGCCCTGCTGGCCCGCGCTTGCCCATGCGACGGCGTTCCCCCCCACATCTGTGATGGTGATGATCGTATTGTTGAAGGTCGACTGGATGTGGGCGACACCAGTCTGGATATTCTTCTTGACCTTCTTCTTCCGGATGGTCTGCTTGGCTGCCATCGTGTGATGTCTACTTCCTGGGCGCGAGCTTCTTGCCCGCGACTGCCTTGGCGGGACCCTTGCGGGTCCGTGCGTTGGTGTGAGTGCGCTGGCCGCGCACCGGCAGGCCGCGCCGATGTCGCAGCCCCCGATAGCAGCCGATATCCATCAGCATCTTGATGTTCTGGCTGATCTCGCGGCGCAGATCACCCTCGACCTTGTACTCGCGCTCGATCACCTCGCGGAGCTTGATGACCTCGCTCTCGCTCAGCTGATCGGTCTTGGTCCCCGTCTCGACTCCCGCTCGATCGCAGATCTGTGCGGCG
>JAFDDH010000158.1 GCA_019310975.1 Deltaproteobacteria bacterium
TCTCGTCGATCTTCTCGACCTTTTCGACCTCTTCGACCTCTTCGACCTTTTCGAGGGCGGGATCCTCAGCTGTCTCCTCCGACGCCTCTTCGGACGCCGCCGGCTGGTCTCCCAGCAGCAGAGCGAGCAGGATGAGCGGGACGGGAACGAGCACGCGCAGGATCCGACGGATTGCTGAGCGCACACCCATCCGCTTGTCGTACTGCCTCCCGGTGTCGAAGCGCGCGACGAGAATAGCAGCCAAATGGCCGCAGCCAGCGCCGCGATCCAGCCCTCGCGCGCACCAACATCGCACGCCTCGACGCGGTCTCGATCACTCCGTGCCGATGTCGAGGTGGCGGCTGCGTCCGTTGCACTCGGCCGGTACAACTTCGCGTACAGCCTTCCGCTGTGGACGATCCTGATCCTCCGCCCCGCGCTCGGCCAACGAAGCGATGCGTCCTACGGTGCTCTCGGTTGCTTTCTCGCAAGCGGCCACACCGGCTGATCGTGCTCGGCCCGGTACTCGGGATCGACCGCATGGCCCGGATGAAGGGGCCATCACGCATCGAGCTCTGAAGGGTCGACCGCGAGCGAGACCGCTGCAGGGCCAGAGGGCACCGCGCTCGTCGTGGGCACGAGCCGAGGCAGTGTGTCACACCCAATGTACGACGGCTTTCGCGACCGGTCACGAACGCGCGCCACGCGATGTCCGGAACTCAGAAATTCGGCGACCGAGAGCGTGGCATCCGGAGCTATGCTGGAGCCACGAGCTTGCGGAGGGGGTAAAAACCGATGCAGGGCTACAACTACGAGCGGCTGTCCGCACAGGACGCCTCCTTCCTCATCTTCGAAACCCCCAGCATTCCGATGCACGTCGCCGCCACCACGATCTTCGAGGCGGGCCCGCTGCGCAGCGAGAGCGGCGGCGTCGACATCAGCGCGATCAAGGGCGCCACCGAGGCGATCCTCCACTTGATTCCGCGCTACCGCCAGAAGCTGGCGTGGATCCCCCTGATCGGGCACCCCGTCTGGATCGACGACCGCGACTTCAACCTCGACTACCACATCCGACACACCTCGCTGCCGCGACCCGGAACCGACGAGCAGCTGCGCGCACTCTCGGCGCGCGTCATGTCCCACCAGCTCGACCGCGCGCGACCGCTGTGGGAGACCTGGATCGTCGAGGGGCTCGAAGGCGATCGCTTCGCGATGATCAACAAGCTCCATCACTGCATGGTGGACGGCAGCTCCGGCATGGACATCGCGCACGTCCTGATGTCGACTGATCCCGATTACCGCCCGGACGGCGACGTGCCGGTCTTCATCCCACACCTGGCGCCCGGCGCCGCCGAGCTGATTCGGGACGAGCTGCTGCGGCGCGCGTCGCTCCCCTTCCAGCTGATCCGCGACATCCGGCATATGCGTGAGCACACCGAGGACCTCGGTCACGAGATCGCGATCCGCGCGCGCGCCCTGCAGGAGCTGGTCGGTTGGGCGGTCCACCCGCCCTCTGAGACGCCGCTCAACGGAACACTCGGTCCGCACCGCCGCTTTGACTGGCTCACCATGTCGCTCGACTCGGTCAAGGCGGTTCGCAAGGCGCTCGGCTGCACGGTCAACGACGTCGTCCTCACCACGGTCACGGGCGCCGTGCGCGAATTCCTGATCCGGCGCAACATGCGGCCCGAGGACGTGGATTTCCGCGTCTCGGCACCGGTCAGCGTGCGCCGGGACGAGGAGCGCGGGAAACTCGGCAATCGCGTGTCGTCGTGGATCGTGCGCCTGCCGGTCGAGGAAGCCAATCCGCTGCGCCGGGTCGAGGCGATTCACGAGGTCACCCACGCGCTCAAGAACTCGCAGCAGGCCCTCGGCGTGGAGATGATCATGCAGGCCGCCGAGTGGACCCCGCCCATCCTGATGTCACTCGGCGCACGCGCGGCGTCTGGGCCGATCAATATGATCGTTACCAACGTGCCGGGACCGCAGACCCCGCTCTACCTGCTCGGCGCGAAGTCACTCGGCACCTATCCCATGGTGCCGCTGCTGGAGCACACCGGGCTCGGTGTGGCGCTGATGAGCTACGACGGCAAGCTCTGCTGGGGCTTCAACGCCGACTACGAGCTGATCCCCGATCTGGCCGCCTTCCGCATCGCGATCGAGGCTTCCTTCGATCGGCTGAGTCGCGCCGCAGGCATCCATCCCGAGGGTGGCGCGGTGGTCGAGCTGCACGTCGAGGCGAAGACGAGCTGAAGAGGGAGGCGAAGACGAGCTGAAGACGGAAGCGAAGACGAGCTGAAGACAACGGCGCCCGATGAAACGAGGGGACGGCCCCGGCGAGCCGTCCCCTCGATCGATCCAGCCACGCAGCTAGGAGCCTACTTCTTGGTCTCCAGACTGCCGCCGGCGATCTTTTCGCAGGTTCCCTGCGGCAGATAGATCCACTCATCCGGCAGGTTGTCGGCCTCCGCCTTGCCGCCGCAGTTGTGGCTCGACGTTCCGCAATCGTTCATGCCCGTCTTGGCCACGCCATAGCACTTCTCGTGCCCCTCCCATTTTGGCTTGGCTTGCGCCACCGCGGCGCTCGAGACCAGCCCGGCGGCCACGACGCCACCGAGCGCGATCTGCAATGTCTTGCTGCCCTTCCTCATACTCACCTCCCTGGCGATTGCCCCCGTCGCATATCGACGGCGGTTCATGTTTGATCTGAACGGCCGGCGCGGCCCGGCACCGGCTCGAGCCCCACGATCCAGCCCCGCTCGAAGAGGCTCCGGATCGCCTCCAGTGCGGGAGCAAAGTCGTCCGGATCCTGCTGCAGCAGTTCGTCGACGTCATTCCTCGACTCGGGCGCATAGAGCTCGAGTAGCGCCGAGGCTGGCTCGCCGCGGGCAATGCTCTCGAGCAGCAGCCAGAGCCCGGTATCGACGCGGTCAATGCGCAGCTCGGCGTCGCGCCGCCACACGACGAGCTGACTCGCGGGCAGGTCCGCACCGAGATCGAGCGCATCCAGAGCCTCGCAGTCCTCTTGATGGGCCTGCCAGATCTCGAGGATGGGATGCTCCGAGGCCACGAGCTGAAGCGAGGGCGGCAGCAGGAAGCGATGGCGGTGCGGCTCTGCCGACACGGCCTCGGCAATTCGTGCCGGATCGCCGGCGGTCGGCGGATCCGGCTGGGTCCACGCCCGATGCCAGGCGAGCTCGAGAGACGCGACGTCGGCGAGATAGGGCACGGCATCGAGAAATGAGAGCAGGGGCACGAGCGCGGGCAGCGAATCACCCACGCGCGCCAGGTCCGGGCCCGTCGACGGATGACGCCGCGCGGACTCGCGCGCAAGCGCCCGGAAGCAGTCCCCGCCGAGCAGCGCGGCGCACACCGGGAAGATATCACGCAACGCTTTTTCAACGGCGTGCGCGACGGAACCCTGATAGATCGCCAGAGTCTGGGCCGGCGCGACTTCCCCAAGTCCACACAGCTGCCCGAGCACGCTGCTCGCCGCCGGACCGGCCGCCCCCGCCTCGTGGAAGGCACGCCCGAGCTCGAGCTGCAGCTCACGAAGCAAGGCAAGCCTCCCTCTGGGCTGCGTCCACCGCTGCATCGACGATCGCGGCCGCACGCGTCCGCTCGCCCGCCAACACCGCGAAGGGCGGCACGTCCCGGTCCCACTCGATGCAGGTCGGAACGCCGGGAAAGCGCCCCTGCACCTGGATGAAGAGTGCCCAGGTCGCTTCCGAGACCGGACTGCCGTGGGCATCGATCAGATGGCTTCCGTGATCGTCGTAGCCTGCCAGGTGCATCTGCCGCACTCGATCCCCGGGAATCGTTTCCAGAAATACCAGCGGGTCGTATCCATGGTTGCGGGCGTTGACGTGGAGATTGCTCACGTCGAGCAGTAGATCGCAGTCCGCCTCGGCGACGACGGCGGCGATGAACTCCGCCTCGCTCATTCGCGAGCAGGCGAATCTCAGATAGCCGGCGGCGTTCTCCACCAGGATGCGCTGCCCGAGACGGTCCTGGACCTCCCGGACGTGCGCGGCGACGGTGCCGACTGCCTCCTCGCAAAAGGGCAAGGGCAGCAGCTCGTGGTGGTGCCGACCGCCTGCCGAGACCCAGGCCAGATGCTCCGAGATCCAGGCCGGCTCGATGCGCCGCGCCAAGCGGCGGATTGCAGCCACGTAGTCGCCATCGAGCGGATCCGTCGACCCGAGTGACATGCCGACGCCGTGAAAGACGACGGGGTAGAGCGCCCGGGCCCGATCCAGATGACGCAGAGGCAGTCCGTCGCCGTGCGCATAGTTGTCGGCGAGAACCTCGAGCCAGGGGACATCACGGCGAGACGAGAGGAGCTCCTCATAGTGCTGAGAACGCAGGCCCAGCCCCACTCCCTCGATGCATGTGCTCGCGCTCATGACAGCGGCGAAGACTAGCCCAGGCCCTTGCTTCCGACAGGGCAAGAGACAAAACAATGCGCCGAACCGACACATGGCCTCGAAGCGCGTGCACCCGACGCATGGGATAGAGTGGATCCGTGGCCCTTCCCTCGCTGGACGAATGGATCGAGCGCCGTGCCGTCCGCGACACGGTGCTGCGCTATGCGCGCGGGGTCGATCGGCGCAACTGGGAGCTCTTTCGCAGCTGCTTCTGCGACGAGGTCGACATCGACCTTTCGTCCTGGAACGGCCAGCCGGCCTCTACGCTGCCGGCGGATACCTGGGTGCAGGGTGTGCGCGCCGGTCTCTCGGGCTTCGACGCCACGCAGCACATGGGCGCCAATCACCTGATCGAGCGGGACGGCGACCGTGCGCGCTGCACGTCGGACGTGCAGGCCAGCCATGCCCTCGACGGCGAACGCTGCACTCTGGGCGGCTGGTACGACATGGGACTGATCCGAATGGCCGATGGCTGGAAGATCCGCAGCAGCCGCCTCGAGATCACGTGGCGCTCGGGCGATGAATCGCTCTTCGCCCAGGCGGCCGCCCGCTACGCTCTTGGAAGTGACGAAGCGTGAGCGACGGCCTCGCCTTCGGCGTCGTCACCACTGACCAGAGCTGGATCGACGAGCCCGCGCTGCAGCGCCTCGATGTGAGCGGATTTGCTTCGCTCTATGTGGTGGACCACCCCGCCTTCGCGATCGCCGACCCGTGGACGTGGCTCGCCTGGGCGGCCGGGTGCAGCCAGCGCATCCGCCTCGGCACGCACGTGACCGCGGCGCCCTTCCACCATCCCGCCCAGCTCGCACGACAGATCGCAACGGTGGACGTGATTTCCGGTGGACGCGCCGTGCTCGGCATAGGTACCGGCTACGAGCACCAGGACTTCGAGCCCTACGGCCACCGCCGCCTGGCCTTTGGCGAGCGCGTCGGCCAGCTCGACGAGTCGCTGCGAATCCTTCGCTTGCTCTGGACCGAGGAGAAGACGCACTTCCATGGCCTGCACTATACGCTCGAAGGCGGTGCAAGCTTCGAACCCAAACCCGTGCAGCGCCCCCACCCACCGATCATCGTCGGTCTGAACCGGCAGGGACGCTTGCTTCGCATCGCGGCCGAGGGCGCGGACGGTATCAACACATGGCAGCTCGGTCCGGAGCAGATTGCCGACTTGCGCCCCCACATCGAGGCCGCCTGCCGGCGGGCGGGCCGGCCGCCGGAGTCGCTGCAGCTGACCGCCGATGTGCTGCTGGCGCGCGGAGCCAGCGCGCGCGACGCGGGCGGGCTCGCGACCACGGTCCGCGACCTCGCGCGCTCCTGGGGTCGCGGTGAGCGCGCCACCGACTGGGACGCCAGCGGGGTCCTGCACGGCGATGCGGCCCAGGTCGCCGCGCAGGTCGAGCGATTTCGAGAGGTCGGCGTGAGCGAGCTCAGCGTCGTCGCCCACGATCTGCAGATGGCGCTCTTCTTCGACGAGCAGGTGATCCCGCTCGTCAGGTGAGCGGTCGCCTCTGCGGGACGAATTGGAAAGGAAAGAGATGGGCAAGCTGGACGACAAGATCGCCATCATCACAGGCGCCGCCTCTGGACTGGGTGAGGCCTGCGCGAAGCTCTTCGCCGACGAGGGCGCCCGCGTCGTAATCGCTGACATCCAGGACGACGCCGGCAAGGCGCTGGCCGACGAGCTGGGCGGGCTCTACGTCCACACGGACGTCACGATTCCCAAAGAGGTCGAGGCACTCGTGCAGGCAGCAGTGGACCAATACGGGCGAATTGACATCATGATGAACAACGCGGGCATCGACGGTGAGCAGGCCCCGACCCCGCAGAGTACGCTGGAGAACTGGAATCGCGTCATGGACGTCAACATGAACGGGGTCTACTACGGCATGAAATACGTGCTCCCGGTCATGATCGAAGCGTGCAGTGGCGTCATCCTCAATACCGCCTCGACGGTGGGGCTGAACGCGATGGGCGCCCTGCCCGCCTACAGCGCATCCAAGGCCGGTGTCATTCATCTCACCAAATCCGTCGCCATCGAGAACGCGGGCTGGCGAATCCGAGCCAACGCGATCTGCCCGAGCGTGGTCAAGACGCCGCTGCTCGAGCACTTCATCGCGAATTCGCCCGATCCCGAGCAGACGCAGCGCGGCTTCGAGTCGCTGAACCCGCTGCCCGGCATGGTCACACCCGAAGCCGTGGCGCGCGCCGCGCTCTTTCTGGTCAGCGATGACTCCGAGTTCATCTCTGGCGTCGCCCTGCCCATCGACGGCGGCTACACGGCACGATGACGCAACGAGGGCATGCCATTCCACGCAGCGCTGTCGAATCGTAGGCCGGAACCCGCGGCGCTCCAGCGGGCGCCGTTCCGCCCAGGCGCCGGCTTCTCCGAGTGCCCGATCTGCCGAGGCCTTTCCAGGCGACGCCGGATGACGGGTTCGGACATCGATCCGCTCGTCCACCGCGTCACCGATTCGGTAGATTCTCCCGAGCCCCGCACCCGGGCGGACAACCCCGCATGGACGAGACACGCGCCCAGACCCTGATCGACGAATCCGAGATCGTCGACGTCATGAGCCGCTACGCGGCCGGCGTCGATCGACGCGATCCCGTCGTCTACCGCTCCTGCTTCACCGACGAGCTGGAAGTCGAGATGCTGGGGCAGGATTTTGGCCGCCTGCCGGCCGACGAGTGGGTCTCGAGGGCGATGGCTGCGGTCGCCACCCACCAGGCCACACAGCACATCATCACCAACCACGATGTCGAGATCGACGGCGACGAGGCCACGTGCACCGCCTACGTGCAGGCCCAGCACTGGAGTCCCGACGCTTCGCTCCTGCTCGGTGGCACGTATACGAACCGCCTGGTGCGCGGCGAGGACGGTTGGCGGATCTGCCGACTCGTGCTGACACAGAGCTGGAGTGAAGCGCGTTGAGGGGAGACGATGGCCGGTAGGCTCGAAGGCAGAAGCGCGCTGGTCACCGGCGGAGCGAGCGGCATCGGGGCGGCCACCACACGCACCTTCGCGCGCGAGGGGGCGCGCGTGATGATCGCCGATGTACAGGACGAGCTCGGCGAGCAGATCGCCAAGGAGCTCGGCGACGCCGTCGTCTACCAGCACGTGGATGTGCGCAAGGAGGACGACATCGCAGCGGCGATCGATCGCGCCGACACCGAGTTCGGCGGGCTCGACACTCTCTTCGCCAACGCGGGCATCGTGGGGACCTACGGCCCCGTCGACGAGCTGAAGATCGAAGAATGGGACTTCACGTTTGCCGTGAACCTGCGTGGGGTCGTGCTCTGCATGAAGCACGCCGCGCGAGTCATGAAGCCCCGCGGTCGCGGCAGCATACTCTCGACGTCGAGCATCGCCGGCCTACAAGGAGGGCTTGGCCCGCACGCCTACGCGGCGGGCAAGACGGCACTGATCGGGCTCACGCGCAACATCGCCGCCGAGCTCGCGCCGCACGGAATCCGTGTCAACTGCATCGCACCGGGCAATATGGCGACCGAGATGATCGCCGGCATGCTGCTGCGAGATCCCTCGAAGGTGGCCGAGATCGAGCAGGGTCTCGCTGCGGGCTCGCCCCTGCCCGGCCGGCCCGGTGTCGCTCAGGACATCGCCAACGCGGCCCTCTACCTGGCAAGCGATGAGGCTGGCTACGTGAGCGGGCACACGCTGGTCGTGGACGCAGGCTTTACCAGCGTTCATGCCTCGGGCGCAAGCGGGCTCTTCGCGAACTCGGGCCCGATGTTTCGCGAGGCCGGCCAGCGCGGCCTCCCCGACGACGCGGTGGAGTGAGCCTTCAGCGCGGGCGCCGGCGATCAGCCGAGCCCCATCTGCACGTTGAGCGGTCCCGGCGAACGACCGTCGACGTCGGTGAAGCCGTACTCGGCCGCAAGGTCTACGACCGGGGTGACGCTTCCGGTCTTCTCGAGCAGATTGGGATCGCTCGCCAGCGCCACGACGGCGCGCCCCGTGAAGCGCGGCGACTCACCGTCCTTGATGTCGAAGGGCACTTCGCCGGCGGCGTGCCTTTGGACGAGGTACTCCGTCCTCACGACTCCGGGCCAGAGCGAGACGGCTGTGATCCCATGCGGCCGCAGCTCCACCGACATATCCCTTGCCATGCGGTCGACCGCCGCCTTGCCGACACCATAGGGCACGCTGAAGATGTAGGCCGCGCCGGCGAAGGACGAGATGTTGACGATCAGACCGCTCCCCCGCTCGATCATGATCGGCACGGCCGCGTGGGAGGCAACGTAATGGCCGCGGCAGCCGACGTGGATCATCGTGTCCCAGAGCCCCACGTCGTGCTCCCAGAAGCTCCCTTCGAACGTCGGCTCGTCGGGCAGCGTGAAGGCGTTGTTGACCAGGATATCGAGACGCCCCTGCTCATCCCGCACCCGTTCGAAGAGCGCCTTCACCTGCGAGTCTTCGCCGTGATCGCACTGGGCCGCGATGCCCGTGCCGCCGAGCTCTGTGACCTCCTGGGCGGTGGCGCCGACCGTACCCGGGAGAGCCTTGCCAGCATCGTTGACGGTGCGCCCGGTGATGTAGACCGTCGCACCCGCCACGCCGAGCTCCAGCGCGATCCCCTTGCCTATACCCCGGCTCGCGCCGGTGACCACAGCCACCTGACCGCGCAGGAGCTGCTCGCCCTTCATGTCCGTCATTCAGAGATCCTCCCCATGCTTCTTCGCGACACGCGATGTTACCACCGGCCGTAGGAGCGAAAGGCGCCCGGGGCTTCGAGGGTGCGGAAATACGGGATCCGATACGAGTCAGCGCATCGCGGTCACAGATCCGGGGCGATGCCGATCAGGAGCTCCGGCCTGGGTACGCCGTTCACGAAGGGCAGCGTCTCGCGCACGCGGA
>JAFDDH010000394.1 GCA_019310975.1 Deltaproteobacteria bacterium
ACGACGAGCGTGGTGTGCGCCAGGTCCACGACCTCGAGCTCGTCCTGGCCGACGCCCACGGTCTCGACCATCACGACGTCGTAGCCCATGGCGTCGAGTACGGCGGCGGCCTCGAAGGTCGTGCGCGACAAGCCGCCGAGCTGACCGCGCGTCGCCATCGAGCGAATGAAGACGTCGGGGTCGGTCGCGTGGCGCTGCATCCGCACGCGATCACCCAGGATGGCGCCCCCGCTGAAGGGGCTCGAGGGGTCGACGGCCACCACCGCGACCCGGCGCCCGCGCGCCCGGTGCTCCGCGATCAGGGCGTCGACCAGGGTGGACTTGCCGGCGCCGGGCGGCCCCGTTATGCCCACGATGTGGGCGCGGCCACTCTTCGGATAGAGGACCTTGAGCGCCTCGATACCCGCGCGCTCGCCATCTTCGAGCCAGCGGATGACGCGGGCGCCGCTGGCGACGTGGCCCGCGAGGACGCGGCTCGCGATCTCGCTCACGTCCCGCGCTGCGCGTCGCGGCGGGCCACCCAGTCCTCGATGTACGCGACGATCTCCGAGGTCGCGGTCCCCATGGTGAAGACCTTGTGCAGGCCGGCCTCGAGCAGCGCCTTCTCGTCCTCCGCGGGAATCACACCCCCGCCGAGCACGAGCTTGTCCCCGGCCCCGGCCTCCTGCAGCAGCTCGACGACCCGCGGAAAATGCGACATGTGGGCAGCGGAGAGACTGGAGAGTCCCACGACGTCGGCGTCTTCCTGGATCGCGGTGCTGGCCACCATCTCGGGCGTCTGCCTGAGGCCGCTGTAGATCACCTCCATGCCGGCGTCGCGCAGCGCGTGGGCGATCACCGTGACACCGATCGTATGTGCATCGAGGCCGAGCTTGGCGAGCAGAACGCGGATGCGAGCCATGGGGTGGGTCCTCGTACTTCGGATCTAGCCCGGGTTATTCGTGAAGGTCCGTAGCGAGGCGGTGCAGATTCGTGTTCTGGCTGAAGAAATCGGCGTTCGGCCGCGCAGGCGTAGTCTACCCTACGTCGAGCAGCCGGATGCCGATTTCTTCAGCCAGAGCGCGAAGATGTGCCGCCGCAGTAGGACCTTCACGAATAATCCGGGCTAGACGCCGGTGGTCGTCGAGTCGGGCGTGTACACGCCGAAGACGTCGCGCAGGGCGTCGCACATTTCGCCGTGGGTCGCGTAGGTCTTCACGGCCTCGATGCAGACCGGCACCAGGTTGTCGCTGCCGCGAGCCGCATCGCGCAGCCGATCGAGGCTCGTCTGGACGGCGGCGTTGTCGCGCCCGTCTCGCAGGCGCTTCAGCTTCTCGATCTGCCGCTTCTCGACCTCCGGGTCCGGGCGATGGATCTCGAAGCTGCGCTCACCCTCTTCGCGGTTGGCGTGATTGACGCCCACCAGCACGCGCTCGCCCTTCTCGATGGCCCGGATGCGCTCGAATTGCTCGCGAGCCAGCTCCTTCTGGAAGTAGCCCGCCTTGATCGCCGCGAGGCCGCCTCCCATGGAGTCGATCTTCTCGAGCTCCGCGAAGACGGCATCCTCCATGCGCTTGGTCATGCTCTCGACGTAGTAGGAGCCTGCGAAGGGATCGACGGTGTCGGCCACACCGCTCTCGTGGGCGACGATGTGGTGGATGCCGGCGCCCACCGCGATCGTCTCTTCGGTGGGCAGCGCGTGGGCCTCGTCGTGGAGCGGCGTGTTCATCGCGTAGCCGCCGTTGGCGGCCGCGCACGCGAGCATCTGGATGCCCAGCCGCGCAATGTTGTTGAGCGGCTGCTGGAGCGTGAGCGACATGGTCCCGGGTGAGCCGGTGATCCGCAGCTTCATCGCCTCGGGATCCCGGGCGCCGTATTGCTCCTTCATGATGCGCGCCCAGATCTTGCGATAGGCGCGCAGCTTGCTCACGCCCTCGAAGAAATCCATGTCGATGCCGGTCACGAAGCTGAAATAGGGCGCCAGCGTATCGATGTCGAAGCCGCGCTCGAGGGCCGCGTCGAGGTAGGACTTCGCGATCGCGAAGCCGTATGCCAGCTCCTGCACGGGGTTCGCATAGGCGGCGTAGATCTGCGCGCTGATCACCGAGATGGGGATCCAGTTGGGGTGGTTCTTGATCGTGTACTCGATCGCGTCCGTGGCGATGCGCAGCCCGTGGTCGGGCGGATAGATATAGCGACCCACGCAGGTGTACTCGATCAGGATCGCGTTGGGCATCTGCAGCGTGAAGCTCTCGGGATCGACGCCGCGCTTCTCGAGCGCGGCGATGATCATCGCCAGATTGATGGTCTGGGGTCCATTGCAGATGGATGTGAGTCGCTGGAGCTTTTCGAAGGGGAGGTCGAGCAAGGCCTCCATGTCATCCAGGGAGTCCAGCGCCACGCCCGCTCGGCCGACCTCACCAGCCGCCAGCGGGTGATCGGAGTCGAAGCCGTTGGTGGTGGGCAGGTCGTACTCGAGAAAGAGTCCCGTGAGACCCCGGTCCAGCATGTAGCGGCCCCGCTCCGCCCAGTCCTCGCCGGTCCCGAAGCCCGTGACCTGCATCATGGTCCAGAGATCCGAGCGGTAGCCGTTCGCCTCGGTGCCGCGGGTGAACGGGTACTCACCGGGGAAGCCCACGTCGCGCAGATAGTCGAAGCCCACTTCCTCCAGGTCGAGCGGCGTGTAGAGGCGCTTCACCGGCCACTTCATGGCCTGGGTCTTGAACTCCTGCTTGCGCTCGGGCCGGCTCTCGAGATTGCGGGCGAGGGTGTGGCGCTCCCACTCATGAAGGCGCCGCTGGAGGGCCTGCTTGCTCTGCTCGTCCTGCATGAATGACTCCGGAGGGGCGGCGGGTTCGGGCGCAGTATACCCGCTGGGGGTGAATCAGCATCGAATGCGGCAGAACTCAAAGCTCTCGAGAGTCGTCCTCGAGCTTGCTGCGAGCGGGCTCGCTGAGATCGCGGAGGAAGCCGTAGAAGAGCCGCTTTCCCGCAACCGTGACCGGGTGGCAGACGGTCAGCTCGATCGGGAACTCCTCGCCACTCTTGCGGATCGCGGTCAGGTTGA
>JAFDDH010000395.1 GCA_019310975.1 Deltaproteobacteria bacterium
GGGGGGGGGAGAGAGAGAGAGGAGGGCAGCTTGCAGGGCCGCGAGCGGGCTAAACCGGTACGCGCCTGCGGGCCCTGCGGGCCTGCGGGCCTGCGGTAAGGTGGCCAGCCCACAGGAGCGCGATTGCGAAGCAAGGGGGTCAGCATGGAGTTCGGGGTCTGCCTGCCCTACATGGAACGCGACTATGGGAGGACGGAGATCCTCGACTGGTGCCATGCCGTGGACTCGGGACCGTTCGCGAGCCTCTCATGCGGCGAGCGGATCACGGGCTACACGCTCGAGATGCGCAGCCTGCTCGCCGCCGCGGCCGCTGTCACCAGCCGGGTGCGGATCATGCCCAGCCTCTACGTGCTGCCGATGCACTCCGCGGTCTGGGCCGCCAAGGAAGTGGCGACCCTCGACGTACTCTCGGACGGGCGCGTCACGCTAACAGTCGGTGTGGGAGGACGCGAGAGCGACTACCGGGCGGTGGGCGCCTCATTCGCGCGGCGTCATGCCCGGATGGACGAGCAGATCGCCGAGATGCGCCGCATCTGGAGCGGCGAGTCGCCATTCGAGGGTGCCGACGAGGTGGGCCCGCGCCCGATCCAGTCCGGGGGACCGCCGATCCTCGCGGGCGCGACGGGGCCGAAGGCGATCCGACGCGCTGCCGAGTGGGCGCAGGGCATCTACGCCTTCTCGATGGGCGGCCACGCCGATGAAATCGCGCGTACGCTCGAGATGGCGGATGCCGCCTGGCAGAAGGCGGGCCGTGACGAGCGGCCTCGACGCGTTGCCGGCTTCTGGTACTCACTCGCCGACGATGCTGAGACGTGCCTGAAGACCTACGTGCACGCGTATCTGGCTGTCTTCGGCAACGACGCGGCACGCTCTGTGGCCAAGACCATGACGCGCTTCGATGACGCCGCCATCGCCGAGTCCATCGAGGCGATCCGTTCGCTCGATTGCGACGAGCTGATCCTGGTGCCGGCTTCTGCCCAGATCACGGAGGTGGAGCGGCTGGTCCCGCTCGTATCCTGACCACGGCCATCGAGAGTCGCGGCGACACAATCGCGTCGTGAACACGACCCGGGGGAGATGATCGCCCAGCGGCGCTAGCCTTGTCCCGGTGAGCCGGCCTAGCGACAGCGACCTGATCGCCCGAGACCGCCGGCGCGTATGGCATCCATACGCGCCGCCCTCGGCCTACCCGCTCTTCGAGGTCGTGGCCGCGAAGGGTGTTCGCCTGCAGCTGGCCGACGGACGCGAGCTCATCGACGGTATGTCTTCCTGGTGGGCGGCGATTCACGGCTACGGTCATCCCCACATCGAGGTGGCCGTGCGCGACCAGCTGGAACGCATGCCCCATGTGATGTTCGGTGGACTCACCCACGAGCCCGCCGTCAGACTCTGTGAACGGCTCGTCGCGATGGCACCGACGGGACTCGAGCGAACTTTTCTCTGCGACTCTGGCTCGGTGGCCGTGGAAGTCGCCATCAAGCTGGCCTTTCAATACTGGCTCTCCCTGGGCCGACCGGAGCGCAGCCGTTTGCTCACGGTGCGCGGCGGCTACCACGGCGACACCTTCGCGACCATGGCGGTCTGTGATCCGGTGAACGGAATGCACGACTTCTTCCGGGACGTGCTGCCCGATCATCTCTTTGCCGAACGACCGACGTGTCGCTATCACGATACCTTCGAAGAGCGACACATCGCCGACCTCATGCGCCTTCTCGAGACGCATCGCGACGAGATCGCGGCGGTCATCCTCGAGCCGATCGTGCAGGGTGCGGGTGGGATGTGGTTCTACGCTCCCGGCTATCTCCGACGTCTGCGCGATCTCTGCGACGAGCACGACGTATTGCTGATCTTCGATGAGATCGCGACGGGTTTCGGCCGCACGGGGCGCCTCTTCGGCGCGGATCACGCCGGTGTGTCGCCCGACGTGCTCTGCGTCGGCAAGGCGCTCACAGGGGGCACCCTCTCCCTCGCCGCCACACTGGCCAGCGGCCGCGTCTGTGACGCCATCGCCGGCGGCCAGCCCGGCGCACTGATGCACGGTCCCACGTTCATGGCCAACCCGCTGGCATGCGCTGCCGCCAACGCCAGCCTCGACCTTCTGGAGACCGAGCCCTGGCGCAAGCAAGTCGCACACATCGAGACCGAGCTGGCGCGCCAACTCGCCCCGTGCCGCAGCCTCGGAGCCGTCGCCGACGTGCGCGTGCTCGGCGCGATTGGGGTCGTCGAGCTCCACGAGCCAGTGGACATGTCCGTCGTGCAACCGGCCTTCGTCGAGCAGGGAGTCTGGATCCGGCCCTTCGGCAAGCTCGTCTATACCATGCCACCCTTTGTAATCGCCGACGAGGACCTGGCCGTGATTACCAAAGCAATCACATCAGTAGTCTCGAGCCTTGCGTAGGATTGCGCTGCCCGCGGTAGCAAGTGCACCCGCCAGCAGTGCGATCGCGCTCGGGTCCAGGGCGGGTGCAGCGCTGACAGATGCGAAGCGAAAGGCATTATAACTGTTCAACCCTGTCACGTAGATATCGCCCGTTGCGTCCGTGGCGATACCCCAGGGTGTAAAGAGATCATTGGTCCCGTCGCCCGTAATGTTCAGGATCTCGACCGCCACGAGAGCACCCGAAGTCTGCAGGCTGATCACGTTGTGACTGATGGATCCGGTGATGACGAGGTCTCCCGCATTGTCGACCGAGATCTCCCTTGGCCCATCGAGTGGCTGGCTCGGACCCGCGCCCGCCGCGTCCAGAATCTCAGTCACTGTGCCATCCGGCTCGACCCGGAAGATGTTGTCACTGTCGTAGCCCGAGACGAAGAGCTGGCCCGTGGCCTCGTCGAATGCGAGACCCCAGGGCCCGTCCAGGGAATTGGTGCCGTCTCCACTCTCGTCGAGGATCTCGGTGATCGTGCTATTCGGATCGATGCGGAAGACGTTTTGGCTGCTGTAGCCCGTAACGAAGACGCGCCCGGTGGCGTCGATCGCGATGTCGACAGGCTGATCTAGCCAGGTCGCATTAGTACCGTCGGGGTTGGTCGTACCGTCGCCGCT
>JAFDDH010000038.1 GCA_019310975.1 Deltaproteobacteria bacterium
TGGCAGGACAACGAAGAAGACCAAGCACACGGTGGCCAGGGCGGCCAGTACGGGGCCGTTGGCCCGGCGCAGAAGCGCAATCACCAGCACGATCGCGATCAGGATGCAGAGCGGCGCGATCAGCGTCGCGGGCGTCCGGAAGAGTACGCCGTAGATCGCGATGGATGCGATGACTGGATCCCAGCGGATCCAGAACGAGCGCAGCGAATGCGCGGCCCTTCCCAGCAGCGTCTCCCGCTGCGCCAGCCGCTCGAGCACGAAGAACGCACCCCATGCAGTCGGAATCAATCCAGAGTGATCGAGAAGCAGTCCGAGCTGCCAATCCGTGCCATACACCAGCACGATGGCCGGCAGCACGAAGAGACTCCCCAGCCGCGCACGCAGACCACCCATCAAAGATCCTCTCGCCACGGCATGGAAGGAATCGCGCGCGCAATGCTCAGCATGAGGAGATCGAGGAAGCGATAGCTGAGGCCCCAGAGGAGCGGAGCTTCGGGTCCGGCATCGTCGAGCACGCGAATCGCCGGCAGGTCGAGCTCCCGGTCGAGATGGTGGAAGCTGCGCTTCACATGGCGCCCGGGATCGAGCAGCTCGACCAGCGGTATCCAGAAGGCTTCGGCGACCTCGTGATTGAGCAGGAGATCGCGTTCGTCCGAAAAGCCGTACACGAAGGCCGAGACCACGATGGAGCGCGACTGCCCGCGCAGATCGTCGAGTCGACCGAGACGGTCGGCAGGCTCCAGCACGATGCCGACCTCCTCGGCGGTCTCTCGCTCGGCGGTGTGACGTGGACCGGAGTCGGCAGCGTCCAGCCGCCCACCCGGGAAGGCGATATGGCCCGACCAGTGGTCGCCCTCCTTCTCGGCTCGGCGGATGAAGAGCAGCTCCAGGTCGCCCCCACGCTCGCGTAGAATCAGAGCGACGGACGCGGCGCCGAGGGCCGGATCGTCCGCTTTGAAGCGCACGCGCAGATCGAGGCGTTCGCGGACCTGCTCGAGGGTGGTCGCACCATCGCCGCTCATCCGATGCGACGCTCGCGATCGGGCCAGTAGCGATCGCGCAGGTGACGAATGTAGAGCTTGCCGCTCTCGTGGCGTGGCAACTCGTCCTCGAAGTCGATGCTGCGAGGCACCTTGTAGCCCGCCAGTCGTTCGCGCGCGAACGCGAGGATGTCGGCTTCGAGTGCGGGCGAAGGCGTATGCCCCGAGCTCAGCTCCACGGCGGCCTTGACGCTCTCCCCCCACTCGTCATCCGGAACACCGAAAACACCGACGTCGGCTACGGCAGGATGCTCGCCGATCACCTGCTCGATCTCGAGTGGATAGATATTCACGCCGCCCGAAATGATCATGTTGGATTTTCGATCCGCGAGGAAGACCCATCCCTCCTCGTCCACCGAGCCAATATCACCGATGGTAAAGACGCCCGGTGCGAGATACGCGCGCTCGGTTTTTCGTGGATCACCGTGGTATTCGAAAGGACGGTCGAGATTGGGGTGGCGACAGTATAGGTCGCCCCTCTCACCGGTCGGGAGGCGCTCGCCCGACTCGTCGACCGCGAAGATTTCGAAGCCCGGCAGCGCACGGCCCACGGTTCCCGGATGTTCGAGCCACTCGCGTGAGGTGGCCAGGGTGTTGACGCCGCCCTCAGTGCCACCCCAATACTCGATCAAGATTTCGCCCCACCACTCGATCATGCGCTCCTTGATGGAAACTGCGACGGGCGCCGCGCCGTGCAGGCATGCCTCGAGGGCCGGCGCGTGGAAAGCTGCCCGCTCGTCCTCGGGCAGACGCAGGAGCCGTACGAACATGGTCGGTACCAGGTGAACGTGTGCGACTTCGCGCTCCTGCAAGAGCGCAAGACAGTCACGCTCGTCCCAGTGCGGCTGAATCACGATCGGGGCGCCGCCCGCATTGTCATAGACGGCAAACATCAGCGGTGCGGCGTGGTACATGGGACCCGTGATGAGGTGGGGACCACTGCCGTCGAGCCCGACATGGCTGCCGAGGTGCGCCAGGTTCTCGAGCGCGCTGCCGACCGTCGGGGGCCTTGCGCGCTTCACACCCTTGGGCCTTCCAGTCGTGCCGCTGGTGTAGATCATGTTGCCGCCGGCCGGTCCGGACTCATCCATCGGCACGTCGGATGCGCTCGCGAGTGCCGCGTCGAGCTCATCGCCGGCCAGCACGACACCGCCGCCGATCTGCCCGGCCATGACTCTGCGGGCCGTCTCCTCGAAGCGCACCGAGCTGAAGAGGACCTTCGCATGCGAGTCCCCTACCACGTAGGCGATCTCGTCCTCGCGCAGGTGCCAGTTGAGCGGTGTGAGCCAGACTCCAGCCATGATGGCACCGAGGATCAGCTCGATGCACTCGACCCGATTCTCCATCAGCACGGCGACATGATCGTCCGGCGCGAGTCCGGCGTCGTCGCGCAGGAAGCGCGCGACGCGCACACTGCGATCCGCCAGCTCCTGCCAGCTGCGGCGGCGCGTGAGGTCGTCCAGGGCGAGGCCGGCGGGATCGCGGGCGGCCCGATCGAAGAGCATCCTGGGTCCCGGCTCAGCTCTTGGGCTTGAGGGCCTCGGGAATGTCTCCCCCGGTCAGCACGTGCTCCTCATAGCGCTTGGCGATGCGCCAGCCGGCGTCGGTGCGCACGAGATCGTCGTGATAGTAGGCGTAGACGGTGAAGATGCTCTCCTTGCCCTCGCCGTCGCGCAGGCACATGGGATTGCTGACCAGGGTGCGGCCCTTGGCGCGATCGCCCTCGAGCTCGATTTCCGAGTTGCTGATGGCGTGCACGGTAACGGGAAAGATGCTGAGCGCCTTCTCGAGCCAAGCACGCACTTCGGGATATTTGCCCGCAATCCCGCCACTGCTCACGTAGTCAACGTCCGCTTCGGGCAGGAAGCAGGTATCGAGTAGCCCCCAGTCCTTGGCGTCGATGGCAGAGGTGTAGCGGGTGAGCAGATCGTTGATCTCGATGCGATCGGACAGCTCCTGGATCGAGAGCGCCATGGGGGAGGTCCTCCGGAAGCGCGGCCGGATAGGCGGCGCGGGTTGGGAAGAGCAGAGTATGGGAAGCTGCGTGGGGGCGCCAGAAGAGTGAGTGGTGGGGTCGTGGGACTTGGCGAGGGTGCCAGGACCGGGGGGCTGGAGGGTTGGCGCGAAGTGCTCGTGCGGGGGGCCACGTTGGTCTGGCGCAGGTTGCCGTTGGGTGTGCGGGGCTTCGACGGGCGATGGCCTACTGCGCTTTATTTCGCGCCAACCCTCCATCCCCCCGGTCTCGGACGTTGTGAGGATTGCGGCCAGCCGCTCACTTGCTTCTGGGAGTTTCGTTGGGTGCGTGGTGGGGGCTTGCACAGGGTCTTAGGGTGGTGTTGAGCGGTGGCCGGTGTGGCGTGGGGGGGTGATCGGGTAGCCGGTCGTGCCGATGGGTGCGGGGAGGGTCGAGCGCATGGACTGGATTTCGGTTGGGTAGCTGGTCGTGAAGTCGTATCCCCGCAGCATGCGGTCGATACGGACGACCTGCGGGTCGTCGAGCTGTGGATATGCGCCGCACGCCTCGCCCTCGTCGCAGATGAAATTGTCGTTGTCGAGATCCGTACCCACGACGAGGATGTAGTCGCCCGACTCGACTTCGCTGAGCGAGTAGTCGTAGCGGCCCCGAGAGATCGGGAGGTTGAAGCTCTCCACCGTCTCCCCGTCGTCGGGGTCGAGCAGCAGAAGGAATTGGTACCCGGTATTGGGGTACTGCTCGCCGCCCTTCTGGGCGAGCACCTCGACGAAGATCGTGTTGTTCGTCGATGGGATCGTGAGCATCGCCCGTTGCGTTCCGTCTGCGAGAAGGGCGAACGGCGCAGCGACGAGTGTGACCCTGTAGGTCCCCAGCCCATCCACATTGACGGCCTGATCCGTCACTTCGAGCCAGGTCTCGCTGGCCGCGATGGGTCCCAAGAGAGAGAGCGCCCCCTGGCCCCCCTTCGTAACGCTCAGCACGCGACTACGGGTCCGCGCTGGAAAACCGAGCGACGTCGGCGTCACGACCAGCCGCGCGTCCTCGACACCACCGGCGCCACCGGCCAGCTCGATTGCCGCCTGCACGGCCAGGCGCGCGTCGATCAGACCATGTCCGAACGAGTCGTCCCGACCCGGTGCACCAAGATCCTCGGTAATCGGCGAGAGCGCCGAGGTGCCGCCGAGCATGGCGTCGAGCTGATCCGGCGTCATGTTCGGCGCGTCACCGCGCATCAGTGCCGCGACGCCGGCCATATGCGGCGCCGCCATCGACGTGCCCTGATAAAAGACGTAGTTGAAACGCAGCATCTCGTCGGCCAACGTACTCAGCACGCCGTCCACATAGGGGTCGCCGTTGAGGTTCCTGCTCGTGTCTCCGCCCGGCGCCGCCACGTCCACGCGCGGGCCAAAGCTCGAGTAGTGGGCGAGGTTCTTTGTCAGATCGACGGCGCTCACCGAGATCACACCGTCGTAGGAGGCTGGAAACATCGGTCCGCTATTGGCCTCGTTACCCGCCGCGGCGACGACGATGACGCCCTGCGCGCGGGCGGCGTCGTAGGCGTTCTGTTCCGACGTCGATCCGCGCGGGCCACCGAGGCTCAGATTGATCACATCGACCGGCTGCGGAATCTCGGCCGGTGAGTCACTCGAAAGGCCGGACGCATAGCGGACGGCCTGAATGATGTCGTAGCCCGTACATCCGTCCACGCCGCAGACACGCAGCGGGACGATGTGTGCTCCGAAGGCAACGCCCGCAACACCGATCCCGTTCTCCGTCGCCGCCGCGATGGTTCCGGCGACATGCGTGCCGTGGTAGCTGTGGGGTAGGCCAGAGCCGGGATCACCATCACCCGGGTCCGTGGGATCGGCATCGATGTCACTGCCGGCCGCTAGAGCCTGACCATCGATGGCGTTGTCGGCGTCCGCGATGAAGTCGAAGCCGCCGCTGTACTGCCCCTGCAGGTCGGGATGAGGAAGGATGCCCGTGTCGATCACCGCCACCAGCGCAGAGGCGCCACGTGTGGCGCTCAGGTCCCACGCCAGCGGGAGGTTGATGAGCGGGTAATGCCATTGCAGCGGATAGTGCTCGTCGTTGGGTTCGAATAGTGGCCAGTAGCGGTAGTTGAGATCGGCGTGCTCGACGTCGGGACGCGCGCGAAGCGCCCGCACGGCCATCACGGTGTCGAGCTTCGCCTGCACGTCAGGACTGGCAGCCAGCCACGCCCGGTGTGCGGATTCGCTGCGCTTCACACCCAGCATCTGCAGCGCGCTGCTGCGCTCGCCCGCGTGGCCCAGATCGAAGAGCATCGGCCGGTCGGGTGCGCCGGCAAGGGCCCGCATCCCGATCGAGGCAGCCAGAGCGTCGCGCGTCGTGGAGGCCGCAGTGGCCGGCATCGCAGCACGCTTGAGTGTGACAATCACCTGACCGGGCACGAAGTCGGCCTCGACATCGAGCACATCGAAGCGGGCCGCAGCACTCTGAGCTGGCCCACCAAGGAAGAGCGTGTAGTTGGACGCGTCGACGAGGCCGGGATGCGACAGGATGAAGATCTCGATGAAGTAGCGGCCGTCCTGACCCACCGTCCACGACTCGGTGGCGCCGAGACCGATCGATTCGCCGGCCAGCTGCTCGTTCTCGTCGTAGACGCGAAGATCGAGGTCCACGGTTGCTGGATCCTCCGCAATGACCAGAGTCACGGCCTCCCCGGCACGTAGGTCGACCACGAAGTAGTCGCGCTCGTCCGCGGGCGAGAGCGCGGACCCCTTGTCACGTTCACAGTCGCCGGGCGCACACACGAAGCCGCCCACGATGGCCGGCACCGGGATCGCCTGCGCCTCGAAAAAGCTTGCGCCGTTGGAAATCGGTACGGGCACGGATGGGCCGGCGGGCCCGACCGTCGTATTTACGTCGCTGTCGGTGTATTGAGACTCTGCGGCGAAGATCGTCCCGGAGATGCTGGGGGCGGTGGGAACGATCTGCGGATCGTCGCCCCCGCATGCCAGACTGATCAGCAGGAGTGGCCAGGCCGAGAGGAGAACGAGCAGTCGCCTTGCCGAGCACGACATCATTGCCGGATCACCACCGGACGACAGCCACCAGACGCCCATTCACGAACGACCCCCTCCGAACAAGGGCACGGCTGCGTGGCCTTCCCCCAACGCCCCCCGTCGCTTGATTCACGGACATCGCGACTCGAGAACCGGTGACCAGGGTACCACTGGATCGGCAGAAGGCCGCACAAATGGGCACGGCCCGCACTGATTCCTGCGGCCTTCGTATTGGCGTGTCGGATCGAGCTAGCGCCCGCCCCGCGGTTGACGCTCGGCGAAGAAGAGATCCTCGGCATTGTGACGCAGGAATTTGTCAAGCACGCCCTCGCGTAGATCGAGCCCACGCGCTGCCTCGAGACAGCGCTCCATGGACAGCACCGGATGGTCGGAGGCGTAGAGGATCTTGCCTTGCCCGCGGGTATTCATGAAGCGGATCAGCTCGTCTGGAAAGTACTTGGGCAGGTAGGCGGACGTCATCAGGAAGAGCCGCTCGTATTTGAGCATCAGCCGGATCGCGACCGCCCACCAAGGATCGGCGCCATGGGCCATGCAGACGCGCAGCTTTGGAAAATCCAGGCAGACCCGGTCGAGATGCATCGGGTTCTGACACTCTCCGGGCATCGGCGGCCCGGGGATACCGGTATTGATCGAGATCGGCAGGTCGAGATCGCAGCACTTCGAATAGAGCGGGTAATAGTCGCGATGGCTCGGCGGCAAGTCGTGCATGAAAGGGACCACGCGAGCCATCACCACGGGTTGCTCGACCGCGAAGTCCTCCAGCGCCCAGCAGGTCTTCATGTGCTCTGTCGGATCGCAGACGGCGGCGAGGAAGATCCGCTCTGGATAGAGGCGCGCACACTCGATCACACTCGCCTGGGGTGCGTCGAGTTGAACGCTCAATACGGCCTTCTCGACCCCCGCCTCATCCATCTGGGCGATCAGCTCGGCCGGTGCGAGATCCTTAAGGAAATCGTCACCCGCCTTGAAGTAGTCTTCTTTGACACGCAGAAGCCACTCCGGCGGCGGCTTGCCCCCCAGCATGCCGAGGTTCACCCAGGGATCGATCGCCTTCGTATCGCATGCCCCATCGCTTGCCCTACCGTCTGCCATTGGACTCCATCCACCTCGTGGATCGCCGCCGCTTCGCCGCGCTGCCTAGAACTTATGCCATCATCGAGCCGATCCGTAATGAAATGCCGAGACGGCCGCACTGGGCGTCGGCCCGGGGGAGAAGAGATGCCCAAAGAGCTCGACTTCGCACATCGCGGCGTCGTCGAGGGTTACTACGGCCCGCCCTATACCCAGGCCGAGCGCCTGTGGTGCATAGACCGCCTGGGTGAGTGGGGGATGAACGTCTACGTCGTGGCGCCGAAGGATGATCCCCTGGGCCGGGACGAATGGCGCACCCCCTACGACCCGGATGCGATGAACGACTTCCGCGAGCTCGTCGCGCGCGGCGTCGAAGCCGGTGTGCGCGTGGGTTTTGCGATCTCGCCCGGGCTCTCGATCGAGTACGCATCCGGGAGCGATGTAGCCACACTGATGCAGAAGCTGGACGCCTTCGTGCAGATCGGCGCCCGCTTTCTCTGTCTGGCCCTCGATGACGTGTCGAGCCGACTCGCCCACGCGGCGGACCGCACCCGCTATGCGTCGCTCGCCGAAGCACACGTCGACCTGGCCACGCGGGTTCATGCGCAGCTGCCGCCCGACGCGACGCTCTGGATCGTGCCCACCGATTACGCGGGCACCGACACGTCCGCCTATTTGCAGACGCTGGGTGCGGGACTCCCGGCCAAGATCGAGGTGGGGTGGACCGGACGGAGCGTGGTGAGCCCCGAGATCCGCTGCGAGGAGGCTGCCAGGCGTGCGGCGGTGCTGGGACGCAGACTGCTGGTGTGGGACAACGTGCCTGTCCACGACGGCCCGATGCGCACGAGCCTGCACCTGGGTCCCTACGCGGGCCGCGACCCCGATCTTGCCGAGCATGTGAGCGGCCTGCTGCTCAATCCGATGGAGCTCGCGCATGCCTCCGCGGTCACGCTGCGCACCGCCGCCGAGTACATGCGCGATCCGCACGGCTACCAGCCCGAGGCCGCCTGGCGCCGCGCCGTGTACGCGGTGGGGGCGGGTGCGGGCGAGGCCTTCGAGCTCTTCGCCTCGGCCCATCGCTTCTCCGCGATGGCACCGGCCGACCGCGATCCCGAGTTGGAGAGCGCCTTCGAGGCCGTGCGGGCCGACTTCGATGGGCAGGATACGGAGGCCACGATCCGCGCACTCGACCATATGCGCTTGCTCGTCGACCGGCGCCTGCGCGCGGCCGACACGCTGCGCGCCGCGCTCGTCGATCCAGCACTCGTCGAGGAGATCGAGCCCTGGCTTCTCTCTCACGCCGCCGAGACGGCAGCGATGGCTGGCGCCATCGAGCTACTCGAGAGACTCGCTACCCGGGAAGCGGGATTGGCCACGGCTCTCGCCTTCTTCCGCATGGAGGGCCGCATGACGAGACTCCACGCCGATCGCCACACGAGCTACGGGCCGCGCCGCGCCGTTCATCCGCAGCTCGTCAGCCTCGACGACGACGAGGCCCGCTTCGGAGACGACCCGGTGCTCTTCCTCGACCGCTGTCTGGCCGAGGAGATCCTCCGCTTCGCCGAGGAGCGGGCGCTGGCTCGCCTATCCGGGCGGTACGGGTCCGCATAGCCTCAGGCGTCCTATCATGGACCCCGGAGGCCGCCCCCCATGCATACCGGCCTGATCGTGCAGCCCACCTACCGCGTGCGCGGCGGCCAACCCGTCGTGCAGCTGTGGGGGCGTACCAGCGAAGGACCTCCCTTCCTGGTGGAGGACGATCGCTTCCGGCCCTATTTCTTCGTGCGCAAGCGCGACGCCGACGCACTTCGCGGCGTGCGCGAGGCCGAGCTCCGCGATACCGAGCTGCACGATCTTCGCGGTGAGCCGCTGGTACGGGTCAACCTGCCCGTACCCGGCGCGGTGCGCCCATTGCGCGACAAGTTGATCTCACTCGGCGTGGTCTGCCTCGAGGCGGACGTGCGCTTCGCCTACCGCTACCTGATGGACCACTCGCTCCACACCTCGATCGCGATCCACGGGCGCGTGAGCAGCAAACGCCAGGGGGGGACCCTCTACTTCCACAACCCAGAGCTCGGCAGCGCCGAATCGAACGCCCGCCTCACGCATCTCTCCCTCGACCTCGAGACCACCCCAAACGCCAGCGCCATCTATTCGGCGGCCCTTGTCGGCTGCGAGACCGAGGAGGTGCACCTGGTTGCGGCGCAGCCGGTGCGCGGCGCAGTCGTGCACGCGGATGAAAAGACACTGCTCGTCGCGCTCGCCGCACGCATCCGCGCGCTCGATCCCGACGTACTGCTCGGCTGGAACGTCGTGGACTTCGACCTCGCGGTCCTCGACCGGCGCTTTCGCGAGCTGGGTGTCAAGCCGCGCGACGCCATCATCGGGCGCGCTCCGGGCCGCATCGACTTCCAGAGCGATCGCGGCTTCGGTCGGCAGAATCGCGCCAGCGTTCCGGGTCGCATGGTGCTCGACGGCATCCCGCTGGTGCGCGACGCACTGCGTCTCGAGGACTACCGCCTCGAGACGGTGGCGCGCGCCGTGCTCGGCCGCGGCAAGCTGATCGACGCAACCACGCAGGACGCCGCCGCGGAGATCACACGCCAGTACCTCGAGGAGCCCGAGGCGCTGGTGGCCTACAACCTCGAGGACGCGCGGCTCGTGCCGCAGATCCTCGAGCAAGAGGGTCTGCTCGACCTGGCCCTCGAGCGCAGCCTGCTGACGGGCATGCAGCTGGATCGCGTGGGCGCGAGTATCGCCTGCTTCGATCTCCTCTATCTACCCGAGCTGCGCCTGCACGGACGCGCGGCGCCGAGCGTGGACGTCGAGCGGAGCACCGGTCCGGTGACCGGTGGCGCGGTGCTCGAGCCCTCGCCCGGCCTGGTGCACAACGTGGCGGTCTACGACTTCAAGAGCCTCTACCCGAGCCTGATGCGCACCTTCAACATCGATCCCTTGGCGCTGGCCGAGGGATCACGCGAGCCGGCCGGAGCCACCATCGTCGCACCGAACGGGGCCCACCTGTCCCGCCGTGAGGCGATTCTGCCGCGTGTCCTCGAGCGCTTCATGGAGCGCCGCGCCGCCGCGCGTGAGCGCGGTGACCGCCATGCCGACCAGGCCATCAAGATCATGATGAACTCCATGTTCGGCATCTTCGCAGCACCGGCCTGTCGCTTCTTCAGCCCCGAGCTGGCCAATGCGATCACGACATTCGGCCAGCAGACCCTGGCGTGGACTCGCGCGGCCTTCCTCGAGGAGGGCATGTCGGTGATCTACGGCGATACGGACAGCGTCTTCGTCAAGCTGCCGGAAACGGGCAGCCCGAGCGATACGGCCGCGCGCGCCGAGCAGCTGCGACGCCGCGTCGCGGACAAAATCGCGGCGCGCATCCAGCACGACTACGACGTCGAGGCGAAGCTCGACCTCGAGCTCGAGAAGATCTACGCCCACTTCTTCCTTCCGCGCGTGCGCGGTGGCGGGGGCGGCAGCAAGAAGCGCTACGCGGGCTGGGTGGGCGACGATGAGACCGGTCGGCTCGAGGTCGTGGGTCTGGAATCCATTCGCCGCGACTGGCCAGCCGTGGCACGCCGGCTGCAGGAGGGCATGCTGACCCGGCTATTCCACGACCAGGATCTACTGCCCTTCACTCAGCAGGTGATCGAAGGCGTCCTGTCCGGTGAACTCGACGCCGAGCTCGTGTACGCGAAGCGCATCCGCAAGGGCTCGCTCGATCGCTATACGGCGTCGAGCCCGCCGCACGTGCAGGCGGCGCGCAAGCTCGAGGAGCGCACGGGACAGGCTCCGCGCGGCGTGATCCGCTACGTGATCACGCCAGCCGGACCCGAACCGATCCAGCACGGCGAGACACTGCCCGAGAATATCGACCGCCGCCACTACATCGAGCGCGTGCTGCGGCCGGTCGGCGAGAACATCCTATCGGAGGTCGGACTCTCGTTCTCGGAAGCACTCGGCGAGCCGCAGCAGCTGGACCTGCTCTTTTCTTCACCCGAATCGTAAGCGAAGCGACACGCGAGGCCTCGCGCAGCATTGCGGCATGGATGCGATTGGGAACCCCGCCCGCTCTGCGTCTACAGTTTCGCGTCTACGACAGGAGCTCGCCGATCACACGCGCAACGGTCTTCTCGTCGGCGGGGTCCTCGGGCAGTGGGAAGGTGAGCCGCGTGGCCAGCCCGTCGAAGCGCTGACGCAGCACGTCCGCGATGTCCTCGTAGGTCGCGCTCGGCGAGAGGGTGTCGACGATCTCGTCACCGATGGCCGCTTTCATGTCGCCCCAGCGCCCTTCGCGCGTCATGTCGCGGAGGAGCGGGCCGAGATCGTCCCAGCCGTAGAGCTCGAGCGTGGGCCAGTACGAGGGGGTGGAGAAGAGAAAGCCATAGAGCTCGCGCACAGCCTCCCGCGCGCGCCGGACCGCGGCCGCGTCGGGACCGGTCGAGACGAGATCGGCCGCCATCAGCTCCACCTGGCCAACGTCACGGGCAGCGCGCGCCGCGCCCTTCTCGAGCCGCGGCCGCGCCACCTCGCGCAGATAGCGGGGCGAGCTATTCGTCGGGTGGCACATGAGACCATCGGCCACCTCACCGGCCAGCGCCGTCATCGCCGGACCGATGCCAGCGAGGTGGATCTTCGGCGGACCACAGGCGAGCGGGCCGGGATCGAAGAAGGGCTGCATGCGGGTGAATGTGTAGTGGTCGCCCTCGAAGCTGAGCGGCTTGCCGTGCTGCCAGCGGTCGAAGATCGCTCGCAGCGAGAGCACGTACTCGCGCATGCGTGGAACCGGTGCCGACCACGCGGTCGAGTAGCGCCCAACGATGTTGCCGCGGACCTGGGAGCCGAGTCCCAGCTCGAAGCGCCCACCGGATAGGGCCTGCAGATCCCACGCTGCGTGGGCGACCACCATGGGACTGCGCGGGAAGGCAACCAGAACACTGGTGGCCACGCGCAGGCGCTCGGTGGCGGCGAGGGCGGACTGGGCGAGGAGCAGGCCATCGTGAATGGCATCGGGAACGTTCAGCCCCGTGTAGCCCAGCGCTTCCGCGCGACGAGCATGCGCAGACACATCGGCCAGCCTCATCCGCTGATCCATCGAGGCCCAGACCTGCATCACGTCGCCTCCAGGGCGGACTAGAACGTGTTTCAATCTATGGCTATTCTCGCACCTCGCTTCGAAGCCGCCAGTCCGGCCCGCCCGGCGGCGCCGCCCCAGCCTGCGGACCCTGGAGCCCAGGTCCGGCGGAGCGCAATCCAGGAAGGAATCGCATGCACGTCGACTACACCGAGCAGCAGAAGGCGCTCCAGATGGAGCTGCGGGGGTACTTCAGCACATTGATGACGCCCGAGCGCCGCGCCAGCATCGGCACACTCGAGGGCGGCCAGGTGTTCCGCGAGGTCGTCAAGGAGATGGGCCGAGACGGCTGGCTCGGCGTCGGCTGGCCCAAGGAGTATGGCGGTGGCGGGCTGACGCCGGTCGAACAGCTGATCTTCTTCGACGAGCTGCGCCGCGCCCACGCACCGCTCCCCTTCGTCACACTCAACACCGTCGGCCCGGCACTGATGGCCCTCGGCTCCGAGGAGCACAAACGACGATTCCTGACCGGCATCCTGGCGGGCGAGATCCACTTCGCGATCGGCTATACGGAGCCCGACGCCGGTACCGATCTCGCCTCGCTCAAGACGAGCGCCGTCCGGGACGGCGACGAGTGGGTGATCAATGGCACGAAGATCTTCACCAGCGGCGGCGACGACGCCGACTACATCTGGCTGGCCACACGCACGGATACCGAGGTCAAGAAGCACAAGGGCATCACGATCTTCATCGTGGACACCAAGCTGCCTGGCTTCAGTGCCTCACCGATCCACACCGTGGGCGGCGGCCACACCTGCATGACCTACTACGAGAACGTGCGGGTCCCGGACTCGATGATCGTCGGTGGCCTGAACAACGGCTGGAACCTGATCACCACGCAGCTCAACCATGAGCGCATCGGCCTGGCGGCCTTCGGCGGCATCGCGCTCAAATATCTCGATGACGTCAGCGATTGGGCGCGCGAAACGACGGATGCCGCGGGGGCCCGCGTGATCGACAGCACGCACGTCCAGATGGCGCTCGGCGAGGCGCGGGCACGGCTCGAGGCCATGAAGGTGATGAACTGGCGCATGGCGTGGGGGCTCGAACGCGGCGAGCTTGATCCCGCGCAGGCCTCGGCGGTGAAGATCTACAGCACCGAGACACTGATCGAGGTCTACCGGCTGCTTCTCGAGGTCGTGGGCGAAAGCGGCGCACTGCGCACGGGATCGGCCGGCGCGACCCTGCATGGCGAGCTCTCCCACGAAGCACGGCTGTGCCAGATCAACACCTTCGGCGGCGGCGTGAACGAGATCCAACGCGAGATCGTGGCCATGGCCGGCCTGCGCATGCCACGCGCACCCCGCTGATCGGCTCGCGCGCGTTCTCCTCCGGAACACAGGTCCAAAGGAGCAAGACAGCATGGACTTCACCTTCAGCGAAGATCAGGACGCGGTGCGCGAGCTCGCGCGCCAGATCCTCGGAGACGCCTGCAAGCCCGAGCACCTCGCCGCCATCGAGCGCGAGGCCGAAGGCGACGGCCTCGATCACGATCTGTGGAGGAGCCTCGCCGGGGCAAACCTGCTCGGCGTCGCGGTGCCCGAGAAGCAGGGCGGCAGCGATCTGGGGCTGGCCGCGCTCTTCGCCCTGCTCGAGGAGGCAGGCCGCGCATTGGCGCCGGTGCCGCTACTGGAGACCCTGGTCTACGCCGCGCTCCCGATCGGGGAGTTCGGCACCGATGCGCAGAAGGACCGCTGGCTTTCGGGCGTGGTCTCCGGCGAGACACTGCTCACGGCGGCACTCCACGAGGTGGGCAGCTCGGACGCCGCAAACCCGGGCGTGACCGCCAAGCCGGAGGGCGACCACTGGATCCTTTCCGGCCAGAAGAGCTGCGTGCCGCTGGGCGACCTTGCCGCGCGCATCCTGGTGCCGGCCGCGACCGGCGACGGACAGATCGGCGTCTTCCTCGTCGATCCCAAGAGCGCGGGCGTCCAGCTCGAGGCCGGGCTCGCCAACAATTTCAAGCGGCAATATCTGCTGGCGCTCGACGGCGTGAAGGTCGGCCCCGACGACGTGCTCGGCGACCCCGCGGCGGGTGCCGAGATCGTGAATTGGCTGGTGGTGCGGGCGCGCACCGCCATCGCGGCCATCGAGCTCGGCGTGTGCGACGCCGCGCTGCGCATGACGGCGGAGTACACGGCGACGCGCAAGCAGTTCGGGCGACCCATCGGCACCTTCCAGGCCGTCACCATGCGGGCCGCAGACAGCTTCGTCGATCTCGAATGCATGAAGTCGACGCTTTGGCAGGCGGCTTGGCGGCTCGAGGAGGGCCTGCCCGCCGCCAGCTACGTGAACGCCGCCAAGTGGTGGGCGTGCCGAGGTGGCAATCGCGTCGTCCACACGGCCATGCACCTGCACGCCGGTACCGGTGCGGACATCGACTACCCGGTCCACCGCTACTTCCTCTGGTCCAAGCACCTCGAGCTGCTGCTCGGCGGTGCCGGCCGCCAGCTGGCGGAGATCGGCGCGGCCGCCGCCGCCGAGGCCTGATGCGCCACCGGGGCCGAACGGCGAGCGGCCATCCCCACGGGTATCGCGGGTATCAAGGGCGGGATTCCCGACTGCCCTCTGCATCCGACGACTCGCCCATCAAGCTCGGGGCGGCTGGAGTCGATGGCCCCGTGGAGCCCACCCGGGTTCGCTGCGCGGCGGGAGGTCTGCCAGACTCGGGCGCCAGCGTCTTTCCGGGGCCACCATTCGGCCAGGGGGGCCGATGCCCATCGAGATCCGCATGCCCCAGATCGCCTCGGACATGACCGAGGCGGACCTGCTCGCGTGGCTGGCCGAGCCGGGCGAAAGGGTGGTTTCCGGCGACGTCCTGTTGGAGATCGAGACCGACAAGTCGACGCTCGAAATCGAGGCCCCGGCCAACGGCACCCTGCTCGAAATTCGCGTGCCCGCTGGCAGCCTGGCGGTGAAGGTCGGGGAGCTCCTGGGTCTGATCGAGGAAGAGCAGGCGCGCGAGCCAGCCGAGCCCCCGGCCGAGACCGAGGCGCCCAGGGGACGCGGGGAGCAGCTCGCCCCGACGGCAGCCAAGACGACCGGCACCGAGCAGCCGACCCCGGGCCCCACGAGAGCGAATGCGCTGGCCGCCGAACAGGCCTCGCCGGCCGGCGTCGCGGCGCCCGCCACCGCCCTCGCGCGCCGCATCGCAGATCGGGCCGGCCTCGACCTGGCCTCGGTTGCGGGCAGCGGCGCCCGCGGCCGAGTCACTCGCGAGGACGTCGAGCGCCGGATCATCGCAACCCCGGCCGGGACCGGCTCCGACTCACGGCCGCGGGTCGACCGCCCCGCCCCGGAGCGCGTCCCGCTCTCGCGCATGCGACGCAGCATCGCCGAGAGGCTGACCGCGGCCAAGCAGCAGATCCCCCACTTCTACGTCTCCGCGGACTGCCGCGCGGATCGGCTGATCGAGGCGCGCCGGCACATCAACGAGGATGGCCAGGAGCCCCGCATCTCGCTCAATGACCTGATCGTACGCGCCTGCGCGCTCGCGCTGCGCGAGGTTCCGGACGCAAACGCCTCGTGGGACGGAGATGCGATCCTGCTGCACGGCACGGTCGACGTGGCGGTCGCCGTCGCGACGCAGGGTGGCCTGATCACGCCGGTGGTGCGCGATGCGGATCGCAAGGGCCTGGCGGCTCTGGCTGCCGAATTGCGCGATCTGGCCGAACGCGCCCGCGCCGGCCGCCTGCAGCCGTCCGAGTACCAGGGCGGCGGCTTCAGCGTTTCGAATCTGGGGATGTACGGCGTCGACAGCGTGAACCCGATCGTGAACCCGCCGCAGAGCTGCATCCTGGGCGTTGGGGCCGCCCGCCTCACACCGGTCGTGGAAACCGGCGTCGTGACGGTTGGAAGCGTCATCACGCTGACACTCAGCGCCGATCACCGCGTCGTGGACGGGGCCGTCGGCGCAAGCCTGCTCGCCGCCATCAAGCGCTTCCTCGAGGATCCGCTCGAAATGATGCTCTGAGGCGCGCTTATCGCGGTCCGCGTGCCATGGCGGCCGAGGCGGGCTCGCGATAGTCCGGGTATCTGCGCGGGCGCGACCGCTTCTTGGCCATCGTCTCGATGCCACGCAGCACGTCGCGCCGACTGACCTGGCCCACCAGCTTGCCTGCGTCCACCACAGGTAGCCGCCGCACCGACGACGTGACGAAGTAGTGGGCGATCGCGTAGAGGCCGAGCTCGGGGGGGATGGTCATACCGGCGTCGGTCATGAAGTCGCCGACCGTGCCCGCCTCCTCCTGCTGACCGGCGTAGAATTCGTCCGATGAGAGCACGCGCAGGCAGTCGAGCTCCGAGAGGATGCCCACCACCGTCCCATCGGCGGTGACGACCGGGGCACCGGAGATCTGCTTGCGCAGCAGGATCCCGATCGCGTTGAAGATGCTCGTCTCCGGCCGGAAGGTCGTGAGCGATGTGGCCATGATGTCTCGCGCGGTCGGCACACGATTGGGTTCGCTCATACGGGCAGCCTCCTTCCCTTCGCCCCCTGGCGGGCTGAATCTCACGTCTCTTCTCAAATCCTGGTTTGTACTTGGACCGGGTCCCTCGTTCGTTCGGGATCGGATGCCGTCCCGAAGCCGAGTGTGCTCGAGCCCGCTCGGATCTCCCTCGATGGGTTGCGGCGGGTGCGCACCCGATTTCCGGTCGTTGCCGCCGGAACGTATTTCTATATTCTATGGTCGGGGATGTAGACGAAGCAACCGGCAACTCCTACGCAGCCGTCACGTCGCCCCTGGCGGGCTTCGCCCGCGAATCGAGGCCACCCGATGGCCTCTCCAGAGCGACCGCCCGTGCCCGCTCTGCCCGCGGATGCCCGGCGGCTGAGATCGGCCGACGAGCCCCACGCCAGAGCGCCCGAAGAGCGCACCCCGTTGCTTGAAAGAGCAAAGATCGACCCCTAGTATCTGCCGCGTCCCACCCCCGAGCGCGCCGCTGGAGCGCCCTTTACGAGACGCATTCAGCCCGCCAAGTCCGGTCTCCACAATCGGAAGATCGCGGCGGGGGAGAGCCGGTGATCAGCGCCGAATCCGGCCGGCCCGGCGCTCGATCCGAGACCCTCGATCCGAGACCAAGGAAGGCGCCGAAGCTCCGATGGCAACGCACAAGGTCACCAAGGGCCTCGATCTCCCCATCGCGGGCCGCCCGATACAGGTCCTGCGCGAGAGCGCACCGGTGACACGCATCGCGGTGATGGCGGACGACTTCCCGGGCATGAAGCCGCGCATGCGCGTCGAGGAGGGCGAGACGGTCCAGCGCGGGCAGGTCCTCTTCGAGGATCGGAAGATCGAGGGCGTCCTGCACACCGCGCCCGGTGCCGGTCGCATCATCGGCATCCACCGCGGCGCGAGACGCGTCCTGCAATCCGTTGTGATCGACCTCTCGGACTCCGAGCGCGCTGGCTCCCCGCCCGAGAGCGAGTTCGCACGCTTCCACGCCTACACGGGCAAGAGCGAGGCGCAGCTCACGCGTGTCGAAGTGCGCGACCTGCTGGTGGAGTCCGGCCTCTGGACCGGGCTGCGCACCCGCCCCTACAGCAAGGTGCCGGCGATCGACTCCGCGCCCAGCGCGCTCTTCGTCACCGCCATCGACACCGCCCCCCTCGCACCAGTGCCCGAGGTTGTGCTGGCGAATCGGGGCGATGACTTTGCGCGCGGCCTGGCCGTGCTTGCGAAGCTCACCGAGGGTCCCACCTACCTCTGCGTGAAGAAGCACTCGGACCTGGGGGACGGGATCGACGCACGCGTCTCCATCGAGTACTTCGAGGGACCGCATCCGGCGGGCAATCCCGGCACCCACATCCACCTGCTCGAGCCCGTGAGCCGCAGCAAGACGGTCTGGCACATCGGCTATCAGGACGTGGCCGCTGTCGGCTCACTCTTCGCGACCGGCCAGCTCGACGTGGGCCGCGTGATCTCGGTCGCGGGGCCACCGATCGAGGATCCCCGCCTCGTGACGGCCCGCCTCGGCGCATCGGTCGACGATGTCGTGGGCGACTCGCTTCCGGCCGGCGAGGAGGTGCGAGTCATCTCCGGCTCAGTGCTGAGCGGCAAGCGGGCCGGGGGCGACGTCTTCGGTTACCTGGGGCGCTACGACCGCCAGATCAGTGTCATCCGCGAGGATCGCGAAAAGGAGTTCATCGGCTGGATGATGCCAGGCCGCAAGCTCTTCTCGGCGCTGCCGGTCTTCGTGTCGCGCCTGCTGGGTGTGAAGGAATTCGATCTCACCTCCAGCACGCACGGCTCCCTGCGCGCGATGGTGCCGATCGGCACCTACGAGCGAGTGATGCCGCTGGACATCCTGCCCACCTTCCTGCTGCGCTCGATGATGGTGGGTGACATCGAGCGGGCCGAGCAGCTCGGCGCCTTGGAGCTGGACGAAGAGGACGTGGGCCTCTGCACCTTCGTTTGCCACAGCAAGATCGACTACGGCCCGATTCTGCGCCGGAACCTCGAGATGATCGAGAGCGAAGGCTAGGCATACGATGAAGTTCCTGCGCAATCTGTTCGAGAAGATCGAGCCCAACTTCGAGGAGGGGGGGCGATTCGAAACCTGGCGGCCGCTCTTCGAGATGCCCTACACGATCCTCTTCACGACCGGCGAGGTCACCCGCACGGCCTCCCACGTTCGCGACGGGCTCGACCTCAAGCGCCTGATGATCACGGTGGTGATCGCGCTCCTGCCCTGCATGATCGCCGGCTGTTGGAACATCGGATACCAGGGCATGCTGGCGATGGTGCAGGGCGCCGTGCCCCTGGACGGCTGGCAGACAGCGGTCTGGGAGGCACTCGGCCTCGAGTATGACTTCCGTAGCAGCTTCCACTGCGTGGTCTTTGGCGCCCTCTACTTCGTGCCGATCTACGCCGTCACGATGGCCGCCGGCGGCATCGCGGAGCTGATCTTCGCGATCGTGCGCAAGCACGAGATCAACGAGGGCTTTCTCGTCACCAGCGCACTCATCCCCTTGGTCTGCCCGCCGAATATTCCGCTCTGGATGGTCGCGCTGGGTACGATCTTCGGCGTCGTTCTCGGCAAGGAGGTCTTCGGAGGGGTCGGGATGAACTTCCTCAACCCCGCGCTGACGGCCCGCGCCTTCCTCTTCTTCGCCTACCCGGCGTTCATGAGCGGCGACGCACCCTGGATCGCCGCCGATTTCACGGCCGTGGACAATTTCAGCGGGGCCACGCTGCTCGGCCAGGCAGCGGCCGCCAAGGGCGCGCTCGCGGACGCGAGCTGGTCGGCGGCCTTCTGGGGCAGCATCCCGGGCTCCGTGGGCGAGACGTCGACCCTGGCCTGCCTGCTGGGCGCGGCGATCCTGCTGATCACGCGAATCGCCTCGTATCGCACCATGGGCGGCGTGCTGGCCGGCACCATCTTCATGGCCGTGGTCTTCAACGTCTCGGGCTCGGCGACGAACCCGACGTTTGCCGTACCGTGGTATTGGCACGTGGTGCTGGGCGGATGGGCTTTCGGGACGGTCTTCATGGCCACCGACCCGGTCTCGTCCTCGTTCACGAACGGCGGCAAGTGGGTCTACGGCTTCATGATCGGCCTGCTCTGCATCCTGATCCGGGTCTTCAACCCCGCCTATCCAGAGGGCATGATGCTCGCGATCCTCTTCATGAATATGTTCGCACCGCTGATCGACCACTTCATCGTGCAGGCCAACATCAAGCGGAGGTTGGCGCGCAGTGCAGCAGCATAGTACCGGCTACATCATCGGCTTCTCGGCTGCCATCTGCGTGGTCTGCGCACTCTTCGTGGCGGGCTCCGCGGTCTCGCTCAAGGAGCGGCAGGAGCGCAATGCGCTGATCGACAAGCAGACCAATGTTCTGGCCGTCGCGGGTCTGATCGCGGATGGTCAGAAGCTCTCCTCCGAAGAGGTGGAGCAGATATTCAGCGAGTCGATTCAGGCCAGGGTGATCGACATGGCGACCGGCGACGAGAACGCGAGTATCGCATCCGACAGCTTCGATCAGCGCAGGGCCGCAAAGGACCCGGCCATGAGCACGCCGGCACCGTCCAACCGCTCGAAGGTGCTGCGAATCCCGAACCAGGGCCTGATCTACGAGGTCCGCAAGGACGGCCGCCTGGATGCCGTGATCATCCCAATCGAGGGCATGGGCCTCTGGTCGATCCTCTACGGCTACATCGCCCTCGCCCCGGATGCCACCACCATCCGGGGCATCACCTACTACGAACAAAAAGAGACCGCTGGCCTGGGCGGAGAGGTCGAGAACCCGAGCTGGAAGGCGAAGTGGGTGGGGCGAAGAGCGTTCGACGAGCGCGGCAACGTGAAGATCGAGGTGAAGAAGGGCATCGCCGGCCCGCCCGACCTCGACCCCTACCGCGTCGATGGGCTCGCGGGCGCAACCCTCACCAGCCGCGGCGTAACCAACATGCTGCGCTTCTGGCTCGGCGACGACGGCTTTGGCCCCTATCTCGCGAAGCTCCGCGACTCACAGGCTGCGCAGGGAGGCTGAGAGACAAAATGGAAGATAAGCAGCGGGCGGCCCTCCTCGACCCCCTGATCAACAACAATCCCATCTCGTTGCAGGTGCTGGGCCTGTGCTCGGCACTCGCCGTGACGACCAAGATGGAGACCGCCCTGGTGATGAGCGTGGCGGTGACCGCGGTGCTGGCACTCTCCAATACGGCGATCAGCGCGATGCGGGATTACATCCCGTCGAGCATCCGAATCATCGTGCAGCTCACCGTCATCGCGTCGCTGGTGATCGTCACCGACCAGGTCCTGAAGGCGTTCGTGTACGACATCAGCAAGCAGCTCACGGTCTTCGTTGGCCTGATCATCACGAACTGCATCCTGATGGGCCGCGCCGAGGCGTTCGCGATGCAGAACAAGCCTTCACTCTCATTCATCGACGGCGTGGGCAACGGGCTCGGCTATTCGATGGTGCTGATGCTTGTCGCCTTCGTGCGCGAGCTCTTGGGCAGTGGCAAGGTCTTCGGAATCTCGATCCTGCCACTCACCAGCGAGGGTGGCTGGTACGAGCCGAACGGTCTCATGCTGCTGGCGCCGGCGGCCTTCTTTCTGATCGGCTGCTTCATCTGGGTCGTGCGTAGCTGGCGACCCGAGCAAGTCGAGGAGGATTTCCATGTTGGAGCACTATTTGAGCCTGGCCACGAAGGCAGTCTTCGTTGAGAACATGGCCCTGGCCTTCTTTCTCGGGATGTGCTCCTTCCTGGCCGTCTCGAGAAGAGTGGAGACCGCGATCGGTCTGGGCGGGGCCGTCATCTTCGTGCTCGGCGTCTGCACGCCGCTAAACCAGATCCTCTACGATCTGCTGCTGAAAGAGGGGTCCCTGGCTTGGTTGGGGCTGCCCGACGTGGACCTCGGCTTCCTGACCTTCCTGACCTTGATCGGGACGATCGCGGCCGTGGTGCAGATCGTGGAGATGACGATCGATCGCTTCTCCCCCGAGCTCTACAACGCACTCGGCGTCTTTCTGCCACTGATCGCCGTGAACTGCGCCATCCTCGGCGCCTCGCTCTTCACGGTGACGCGAGACTATACGGTGGGCGAGGCAACGGTCTTCGGATTGGGCTCCGGGATCGGCTGGGCGATCGCCATCGTGGGGCTGGCCGCCATCCGCGAAAAGCTCCGCTACAGCAACGTTCCCGAGCCGCTCCGCGGGCTCGGCATCACCTTCATCATCGTGGGGCTGATGTCCGTGGGCTTCATGGCCTTCTCTGGCATCCAGCTCTGATCCGGCGCCGCACGGCCCTGGAGGTCCTCCATATATGCTGACCGTCCTCTACGGTGTGATTGGATTCACATTCGTCATTCTGGCGCTGGTCGTCATCCTGATCGCGGCGAAGTCTCGCCTGGTCGCCTCGGGCGACGTCACGATCATGATCAATGACGATCCCGACAAGGCGATCAAGACTCAAGCCGGCGGCACGCTCTTGGGAACCCTGGCCGACAACAAGATATTCATCCCCTCGGCGTGCGGCGGTCAGGGCACGTGCGGCGTCTGTCGCGTGATCGTCAAGCAGGGTGGCGGATCCCTGCTGCCCACCGAGACCAACCACATCACACGTAAGGAGGCCCGCCAGGGCTCTCGTCTCTCCTGCCAGGTGAAGGTCAAGCAGGACATGGAGGTCGAGGTCCCCGCCGAGGTCTTCGACATCAAGAAGTGGACCTGCAAGGTCCGCTCGAATCACAACGTGGCCACCTTCATCAAAGAGCTCGTGCTCGAGCTGCCGCCGGGGGAGGAGGTGCCCTTCCGTGCGGGAGGCTACATCCAGATCGAGGCCCCGCCCCACATCGTCGAGTACAAGGACTTCATCGTCGAGGACGAGTACCGCGGGGACTGGGATAAGTTCAACCAGTGGCGCTACGTCTCGAAGGTCGACGAGTCGGTGGTGCGTGCCTACTCGATGGCGAACTTCCCGGACGAGCGCGGCATCATCATGCTCAATGTGCGTATTGCGTCGCCGCCGCCGCGCACCCCGGACGTCCCGCCCGGGCTGATGTCCTCATACATATTCGGCCTGAAGCCGGGTGACGAGGTCGTCATCTCAGGTCCCTACGGTGAGTTCTTCGCCCACGAGACAGACAACGAGATGATCTTCATTGGCGGTGGTGCGGGCATGGCGCCGATGCGCTCGCACATCTTCGACCAGTTCCGGCGGCTGCAGACGAAGCGCAAGGCGAGCTTCTGGTATGGTGCGCGCAGCCTGCGCGAGGCCTTCTACGTCGAAGACTTCGACGCCATTGCGAGCGAGAACGACAACTTCGAGTGGTACCTCGCGCTCTCGGAGCCTCTGCCCGAAGACGAATGGACAGGGCTCACGGGCTTCATCCACCAGGTCCTCTTCGACAACTACCTGAAGGACCACCCCGCACCCGAGGACTGCGAGTACTATATCTGCGGTCCGCCGATGATGAACGACGCCGTGATCAAGATGCTGACGGACCTTGGCGTCGAGCGTGAGAGCATCATGTTCGACGACTTCGGTGGATAGGGGTCGAGCTTCTAGGCTCGACGATGATCGTGGTTGACTCCCGGCTGTCTTGCTTGGGGGCTGATTGATGCCTGCACCGGGCGCTCTCGACACCAGGGCGAAGGTTCTATTGGCCGTGGGACTGGTGCTGCTGGTCGGATTCTCGGTGCACCGGCTCTGGCTGGCCCCGCCAGCGGCCGGGCCCTACGCGAGCCTCGCGGGCGCCACGATGGGCACGACGTGGAGCGTCAAGATCGCGGGCGAGCAAGCGAGCGACGTCGACCTCGCAGCCCTTGGCCAGACGATCCAGGCCGAGCTCGACGAGGTCGTTGCGCTGATGTCGACCTGGGAGCCCGACTCGGAGATCTCGCGCTTCAATGCCATCCGTTCCACGGAGCCCTTTCGGATCTCCGCCTCGACCGGCGCCGTGCTGGCGACTGCACTCGAGACCAGCCGTCTCTCCGGCGGCGCCTTCGACATCACGGTGGGCCCCCTCGTCCAGGCCTGGGGCTTCGGAAGCGAGGAGAGGCGCGGCGCATGGCCGAGCGCCGCGAAGGTCGAGGCGCTTCGTGGGCGCGTCGGCTGGGAGCGTCTGGAGCTCGACCTCGGCTTCGGGACAGTGCGCAAAGAGCACCCGGAAATGCAGGTCGACCTCTCCGCCATCGCCAAGGGCTATGCGGTCGATCGCGTCGCAGCGCGACTCCTGGCGCTGGGCCGCCACGACTGGCTGGTGGAGGTGGGCGGCGAGCTGCGTGCCGCCGGGCGCAAGCGCGACGGCTCCGCCTGGCGCGTGGCCATCGAGCAGCCCGACGTGATCGGTCGTGCCATCCACCTCGCCGTCGACCTGCAGGACCGCGCAATGGCCACCTCGGGCGACTACCGCAACTTCTACGAAGAGAATGACGTGCGCATCTCTCATACCCTCGACCCCCGCACGGGCCGCCCCATCTCGCACGCCCTCGCCTCGGTGACAGTGATCGACGACACCGCCATGCGGGCGGACGCGCTGGCTACGGCGTTGAACGTCCTCGGCCCTGAAGCGGGCTATGCTCTCTCCGAGGAGCTCGAGCTCGCCGTCTATTTCATCCTGCGCACGGACGGCGGCTTCGAGACGCGTTCGACGCCGAGCTTCGACGCACTCCTGGACTGAGGAAGACCATGCCGACCCTGATCGCCACATTCGCCCTCTTCGGCATCGTCATGACCGCCATGGCGGTGGGGCTGATCTTCCGTGGCAAGAGCCTTCGCGGCTCATGCGGCGGAATCGGAGAGAGCTGCGGCTGCTCGGCGCGCAAGCGCCGCGCCTGCGTGGCCAGCCAGCACGCCGAGGGCTAGCAGCCCTCTTCGGAGAAGCCGACATAGTTCTCGCCCTGCTTCGCGGTGAATACGGACCAGAGCGAGATGATCACCAGCACCGCCAAGCTGGCCTGCAGGGTCAGGAAGCCCAGGATCTTCACGATGGCGAAGTGGGGGCTGACGAATCGGACCAACCACCCTGCCCCCTCGGATACGATGCCGGCCACGAAGGGCAACGTGATCAGCCAGGCTTTGACGGCCCCGCTCACGGGGATGAAAAGCATCAGGTGCGTGAGCACCAGCAGCAACATCCCCATGGCGAAGAGGTGAAAGTGCGAGAGCTCGAGCAGGCCGGGGTAGCTGCGCGGTGAGAGGTAGCGTTCCGCGTCGCCCAGGTAGTGGGCGACGACTGAAGCTGGCGTGAGCGACATCTTGTCGAAGTAGAGCAACCCGTTCGTGACCCAGAGCAGGATCACGTAGACGGCATAGAGCACGACGATGGTCTGGAGGAGCCGGTTGCGGCTCCACTCGCCGGTGACCACGAAGCGCATGCCTTGTCCTCCAGCGCACCGAACGACGC
Organism: Deltaproteobacteria bacterium; assembly: GCA_019310975.1. GTDB lineage: Bacteria > Myxococcota_A > UBA9160 > UBA9160 > UBA4427 > JAFDDH01. Next base: position 25,148 of record JAFDDH010000038.1, read on the forward strand.
GCAGATCAGTCGCCCAGCAGCACTTCGTAGTACGCCAGCATGCGTCTCACCCCGTCCGCCGCGGCGCGTGTCGTGAGCGTAGCACCCGTCACAGCGTCGACGTCCCGCCCGACTCGAATCCCGTCGCTGCGCGTCTTGCCGATGAAGCGTGCGTACCAGCGCCGGGCGGGCATGTACTCGAGCGGCTCGTGGAAGGCCAGGACGCGCACCGCTCGCACGACGCCGTCCGGCCGCAACACCACCATGAACCCCTCCGGCTTGGTGCGCACCGTGTGGACGTCGATGTGCGCATAGCCGAGCAGATCATCGCCCCGCCAGCCCTTGTGAATCGTGACCAGACGGGTCGACACTTGCGAGCGCGAGATCGACTGGATGATGGAGACCTCGGACTCGCTCAGGATGTGGGTCCTGCTCTCGATGCGATCAGCGTCCGGGAAGGCGAGCGCCATCGCCTCCTGCTGGGTGTAGAAGACCTTGGCGCTGGCCTCGCCACCGACAAAGAGGGCGAGTATCAGCAGGACGAGGTGCATCGGCGCCCTAGAATACATACCCCACACCGAAGTTCACGTAGTTCGTCACGTCCGCCACGTTCGATTCCGGTGTGACGTGGTTGTAGTCGACCTTGAATACGATCTGGGGAATCGGCTTGTAGTCGAGACCGACGGTATAGATCTTCTGCTTGAAGAGCGGGTTGGCGACGGCAAAGGCGGACATCTTCTGCTGCGTGTCGATGTACTCGAAGCGGAAGCAGGGCGAGAGGGATTGCTTGGTGTCTTTCCAGAGCAGAGGCATCACGTCGTATCCGATCTCGCCATAGGTGCCGAGCATCTGCTCCGCCACCTGGGTCTGGGGATTGTTCACGAGGTTGCCCAGCGCAAAGTTGAGCAGTGTCGTGTCCTGGAGAAAGGACTGGCTGAAGAGGGCCCGCACCTTGAAGCCGTGATCTTGATAGAGCGCGTGTAGCTCGTAGATGAAGGTCGGAGTGTAGGGGATGGGTACGATCACCGGGGTGGGGTCGCTGCAGGCCGCCGCGCA
>JAFDDH010000396.1 GCA_019310975.1 Deltaproteobacteria bacterium
CTACCGGGAAGAGCTGGCACCGTGGATCATGCTGCCCGAGTTCGAAATTCCGCGGCCGCTGACGACCATCGGGCGCACGGACGAGCAGCCGGCGTCCGCCCGGCCCTCGAACGAGGACGCCGACCCCGCAAGCTAGACCCTATGGAGCGACCGGCTCCATATCAGGAATCTGCTGCCGCAGGGCGTCCCGCGCGAAGTCTCCTACGCGCCGTCGCGTGGCAGCCGCTCGCGCATGCCGAAGTCCGGCGGCAGGTTGAGGATCTCGTTCGGGAAGGCCTCGACGAGGAACTCCACTACGTCACGCACCGAGATCACGCCGGCCGGACAGCCGCGCAAGTTGACGATGGGTACGTGGCGGAAGCCTCCCACCGACATCATGTTGAGCACCCAGGCTACCTGCGCGTCGCACTGCAGGAACTCCGGATTGCGACTCATCACCTCTGAGAGCGGCGTTTCGACCGGATTCCGGCCCCGGTTGATGACGCGCAGCAGGATGTCACGCTCGGTAAAGATTCCCGTGAGCATGCCACTCGGCGTGCCGTCATCGGTGACAAGCACACAGCCGCGATGCTCGGCCTGCATGGCGCGCATCGCGTCGCTCGTCGTCGCGCTCTCCGGCATGATGATCGGCGATCGCGTGCTCAACACCGTCACCGGTTCGTGAAGCAGTCGAACATCGAAGACCCTGCGGCGGTCCCCGGTCTCCTCGTCGAAGTAGGACTCCTCGCCCCGCCCGAAGATCGATTGATCGACATCGCTTCTGACACTCGACATGCTGGTCTCCCTCCTCGGCGACGTCCTCCCGTTCGCGCTCACCCTTCACGCTCACCCTTCACGCTCTGGATCAGCCTGCTACCGCGAACTGCACTGGGCGCCGCAGTCCACGGCCGCCGGACCGTGTAACCGGTTCGGGCAGCAGATCCGCGGTCGATTCGGGGGGGACGATGACAGTTTCATCCCTTCCGCTGCTCTTGCCAAGTACAAACTGACCTCGCACACGACACCCCCAAAGGGGGTACGCTGCACGGGGTCCCGGCAGATCGTTGCCGGTGCATGGGCATGCACGACCACTGATGCCGGCGAGCGGGTGATCCCCGCCCAAGGACGGCGGGGGGATTCAGATCGAAGCATGACGTGGCCCGACGTCGCCGTAATGGGGCTCTATGCCGGGCTCCTGCTCTGGATCGGGCAGCGTGCCACGAGAGGTGGACTCGACGCCTCGGAGCTGATGCTCGGGGGTCGACGCCTGCCCGCCTGGGCGGTGCTCTGCTCGATGGTCGCCACCGAACTCTCGGCAGCGACATTCATCGGTGTACCGCACGCCGCCTATACGGGGGATTGGTCGTACCTACAGCTCGCCGTCGGCGCGCTGATCGCCAAGGGAATTCTGGCTCGGTGGGTAATTCCCCTCTATCACCGAGCCGGCGTCGTAACGGTCTACGGCTTTCTGGCGCTGCGCTTCGGCGAGCGGCCCCGGCGCGTGGCGGCCCTCGGCTTCATCGGCGGGCGCGTGATGGCGTCCGGCGTACGGCTCTTCATTGCCGCCCTGGCCCTGTCGGCCGTCAGCAATGTGCCGATCGTTCCGGCCATCGTCGGCTGCGGCGTGCTGGCGGGAATCTACACCGTGCTTGGCGGTATTCGGGCCGTGGTCTGGACGGACGTACTGCAGGGGGCCCTCTTCGTGGTCGCCGCCGTGGCCATCCTGATCGCGCTGGCGTTGCAGACCGCGGGCGGGCTTGGGGCGATCTTCGAATGGGCGTCCGAGCACGAGCGCAATCGCGTCCTCTACGCAGACCCGCTCTTCTCGCTCGGCGATGGGCGGGCTTTTGGCGTCGCACTCATCGGCGCATTCTTTCTGACGCTCGCGACCCACGCCACCGATCACGACATGGTGCAACGACTGCTCACCACCCGCGACGCGCGGGGTGCGGGCGGCGCCCTGCTCGGCTCGGCGCTGCTCAACTTTCCGCTCTCGCTGGTCTTCCTCTGCATCGGAACCGGCCTCGCTCACTTCTACCTGACGGATCCCGGCTACGCGATCGACGACCACGCACGCATCCTGCCGCTCTTCGCTCTGCACGAGCTTCCATCCGGACTGCGTGGCCTCGTCTTCGCTGGGCTCTTCGCGGCTGCGATGTCCAGTCTAGACTCCGCGATCTGCGCCATCGCCACGACCTGGGTGAGCGATGTGCACGCACAACCCCGCACCCGAATCGATCCGGCTCGGCGTATGCGCCGGGCCTCGGTCGTCTTCTGCGCGATCCTGATCGCCGCGGCGCTATCGATGGCGGGCTACCACGCGGCATTGCTGCGGAGCGGCGCCGGCGCCGGCTTCAGCCTGGTCGACTTCGCGCTCTCGTCGATGACGGTGCTCTACGGCGCACTCCTGGGCATCTTTGCACTCGGGCTGCTGACGCGTACTCGCGGCAGCCAAAGGAGTGTGCTCGTCGCTGCGGCGCTCGGCGCGGCAACCGGCGTCGGGCTCTTCCTTCACCCCATCATCCTGGGCCGCACACACATTGCATGGCCCTGGTGGATTCCGATCTCCGCAGCGCTGACCTTCGCCGTGGCGGCGCTCGGACGCACGCTCGACTCGGATCGCGCGCTATCGAATCGCGGCGACGAGGCCTATGATCGGGCCCGCCGCGCTGCGCGCGCAGCCGAGCAGGAGCCGCAAGCATGAATCCGGGGAACCGCAGGGCCATCGTTACGGCCCTGCTCGCCAACGCCGGCATCGCTGTGGCGAAATTCGTCGGATGGGGGTTCACCGGCGCGGCTTCACTGCTCGCGGAGGCGGTTCACTCGGTTGCCGATACCGGCAATCAGGCGCTGCTCTTGTGGGGCGGGGTGGCGGCCCAGCGCGCCCCGACTGCGACGCACCCCTTCGGCTATGGGCGCGAGCGATACTTCTGGGCATTCGTCGTCTCGCTGGTGCTCTTCACCCTCGGCTCACTCTTCGCGCTCTACGAGGGCGCCCAGAGCCTGCTCCACCCCCACACCCTCACGGATCCAAAATGGGCGATCGGAATCGTGCTGCTGGGC
>JAFDDH010000397.1 GCA_019310975.1 Deltaproteobacteria bacterium
TGCGGTCGCCTCCGGGATCGGAAGCTGGATCGGCTCTAGCAAGGCGCGTTGGTGCAGCGTCCAGATCCCGTAGAGGACCGAGATCACGCAGGGGATGACGAGGATTGCGGGCGTGTGGGCCGCAGAGGTGTCGGTAAAGCCGCGGATCGGCAGCTGCTCGGCAAATGCCCGTGCACCAATCCGCAGGATTTCGACGAGTGCCGCGAGCAGGATGGGCGCCAGGATCGATCCCGTTCCCAGCCGAGCCAATGTGTAGATCAATCCGAGGATCAGTGCGGAGGAGAGCGGCGCGACCGCATCCCCCGGTGCGCCGGATACGGGCAGGTGGACGATCGAGTAGAGGATGGCGGTCACGACCACACCGCGCGCGCGGCCGAGCTGCGCGACGAGCCCCTGCAGGATGACGCCGAAGAAGAAGAAGCCTTCGATGACGGGGAGGATGCCGACGGCGACGACAAGGGTCTGCATGCCGGCAAACACCGAGTCGATTTGCAGCAGCTCCTCGAGCTGAGCGCGCATCTCGGCAGCCTCCGGCGGGGGCGGAAACAACGCACGGTGCCAGTTGTCGAGCTCGCTGATGACGATGATCGAGGGGAGTAGCGCGAGTAGCGGGACGACCAGCCGCCAGTCGAAGCCGCAGAGTCCGATGCGCTCGGTCTGGGGCTCCGGGACGCGTTTTGCAGCCAGGGTCGCGACGCCCCCCACCCCGATCGCCGTCCCGATGCCGAGCGCGGCAATGAATTGCACACCGGCGCTCACCAGCAGCGTAACGAGCGAGAGCGCCGTCAGATACGCGGCGATGATCAGGGCGAGTGCAGCCAGGGGTCCAGGAAAGGTCTCATGGCTCGGCTGGATGAAGGCCGGTGTCGGTGCCTGGTTGGAAGGGTCGGACATCTGGACTCACATCGGCCGTTCAGGAGCCGTTCAGGAGTGGAGCCAACGCCCGCCCCGTGTGGCTGCCCGGATGCGCGGCCACCACCTCGGGCGTCCCGGCGACGACGATCTGGCCGCCCCTGGCCCCGCCCTCGGGGCCCAGGTCCACCACATGGTCGGCACTCTTGATCACGTCGAGATGATGCTCGATCACGACCACTGTATTGCCCCGATCCACCAGACGCATCAGCAGCTCGAGAAGCTTCTCGACGTCGGAGAGGTGTAGACCCGTCGTCGGCTCATCGAGTAGGTAGAGGGTGCGGCCGGTCGCGCGTCGCGCAAGCTCCTTGGCGAGCTTTACGCGCTGCGCCTCGCCGCCCGAGAGCGTGGTGGCGGGTTGACCGAGCTGGAGATAGTCGAGCCCGACATCGTGCAGCGCTTGCAGGGCGCGCCGCACGGAGGGCACGTTCTGCATGAAGTCGAGCCCTTCCTCGACCGTCATTTCGAGTACGTCGGCGATGTTTCGGCCCTTGTAGGTGATCTGGAGCGTCTCGCGCTCGTAGCGGCGCCCTCGGCAGGACTCGCAGGTGATGAAGAGATCCGGCAGGAAGTTCATCTCGACACGCAGCTGGCCGTCTCCCTGGCAGGCTTCGCAGCGTCCGCCCTTCACATTGAACGAGAAGCGTCCGGCCTCGTAGCCACGCACGCGCGCCTCCGGGACGCGTGCAAAGAGCTGCCGAATGCCCCCGAAGGCGCCCGTGTAGGTGGCGGGATTCGAGCGCGGGCTGCGCCCGATCGGCGACTGGTCGACGTCGATCACTTTATCGACGAGTTCGAGACCCTGGAGGCCCGAGTGCTCGGCAGGGATCTCCAGGGCGCCGTGCAGCCGTGTCGCGAGCGCGCGGTGCAGGGTGTCGTTGATGAGCGTCGACTTCCCGGAGCCCGATACGCCGGTCACTACGGTGAAGAGACCGAGTGGCAGCTCGAGGTCGATATTCCTCAGATTGTGGCCCCGACATCCGCGCAGAGTGATGCGTTCGCTGCCCCATTTCCGGCGCTGTGCTGGAAGGGCGATCTTGCGTCGACCGTCCAGCCACGCGCCGGTGGGCGATCGCGCGTTGCGGCCAAGCGTTTCCGGCGCTCCCGTGGCCACCACCTCACCGCCATGAATGCCGGCGCCGGGCCCCATGTCGATCACGTGGTCGGCGGCGCGAATCGTCGCCACATCGTGCTCGACGATGACCACGCTGTTGCCCATGTCGCGCAGCCGCGCAAGGCTCGCGAGCAGGCGATCATTGTCGCGCGCGTGCAGCCCGACCGAGGGCTCGTCGAGGATGTAGAGGACGCCGAGCATCGACGAGCCCACCTGCGACGCAAGCCGAATCCGCTGTGCCTCGCCGCCCGAGAGTGAGGCGCTCGGCCGATCGAGGCTGAGGTAGTCGAGTCCGACGTCGCGCAGGAAGCGCAGCCGCTCGCGGATTTCGTGAACGATGCGAGCCGCCACGTCACGTCGTCCGGCTCGAGGTGTACGCCCAATTCGGTGATCGAGAGCGCGGCCAGTTCGTGGATCGCTTTGCCGCCAATCTTCACGTGCCGCGCCTCGACGCGCAGGCGTGCTCCCCCGCAGCTCTCGCAGTCCTTCGGTGTCTGATAGCGGGCGAGTCGCGCGTTGTCCTGCCGGGCCAGATCGTCGAGAACCCCGCTCCAGACTCGCCTCACACGCGTCTTGCGCGGGCGCCCGCTGCGCGTCGGCCGCAGCCCGACCGAGAAGCCGATCTCCTGGCCGGTTCCGTCGAGTATCGCGCCCTGCACGGCGGTGGAAAGCCGATTCCACGGCGTGTCGAGATCGACGACGAGGAAATCGGCGACATCGGCCAGGAGCTGTGCGTAGTAGCGACGTGTGCGTTTCGCCTGCCAGGGCTCGATGGCTTCGCGCAACGGTCGCGTCGGGTCGGGGACGACGAGGTCGGGATCGAAGCTGCGCCGTACGCCGAGTCCGTCGCAGGCCGGGCAGGCCCCGGCTGGGCTGTTGAACGAGAACATGCGCGGCGCAAGCTCGGGGTACGAGATTCCACAGTCCGCGCAGGCGTTCGTGCTGGAGAGCAGCCACTCCTGGGCGTCGGGGCTCTTCCCCGTACGATCGGCGAGTACGACGATCAGCCCGCCCGACAAGCGCAGAGCCGCCTCCAACGACGCGGCCAGCCGCGCGCGCGACTTCTCGCGCACCACGACGCGATCCACCACTACCTCGATGTCGTGGCGCTTGCGGCGCGCCAGCGTGATTTCCTCGTCGAGCTCGCGCATCGCGCCGTCGATGCGGGCGCGCACGTAGCCCTTGCGGCGCAGGTCGTCGAGCTCTTTCTTGTATGTGCCCTGACGCCCACGCACGATGGGTGCGAGGATTTGTACGCGTGCAGCCTCGGGCAGCGCCATCACACGCTCCGTCATCTGGCCGACGCTCTGGCGCGAGATGGGCAGGCCGCACTGATGACAGAAGGGTTCGCCAGCGCGCGCGACGAGCAGCCGCAGATAGTCGCTGATCTCCGTCGCCGTCCCGACGGTGCTGCGCGGGCTCTTGCCGATGCTGCGCTGCTCGATGGAGAGCGCGGGCGAGAGCCCCTCTACGGAATCGACGTCGGGCTTCTCGAGCTGGTCGAGGAATTGGCGCGCGTAGGCGGAGAGCGACTCCACGTAGCGACGCTGGCCCTCGGCGTAGAGGGTGTCGAATGCCAGGCTCGACTTTCCGGAGCCCGATGGACCGGTGATGACGACCAGCTGGTCGCGCGGGATCGTGACGTCGATGTTGCGCAGGTTGTGGGTGCGCGCGCCGCGCACCACGATCTCATCGTGCTGGCCGGGCCGCGCCAGTCCGGGGATGCTGTCCAGGAGCCGGGTCGGGGCAGGAATCTCGGGGGTTTCCGTGTCGGCCGAGCCGCTCACTGTGGCCCGACGGCGCCATCCTCCACGCGGCGTCGGCCCTCGGCGTATAGACCCTTGCGCGATACGAAGGTCTGCTGGCGCAAGGTCTCGAGCCAGTCGAGGTACTCCTTGTCCATCTTCTGACGCGAGAGCTCCGCGGTGAGCGCTTCCTCGGCCTCCTCGAAGGTCACCGGCCGGAAGGCGCGCCGCTCGACGAGCTGCAGCAGATTGCAGCCGAAGGAGGTCTCGATCACGTCGCTCACCTGGCCGGGCTGCATGCGAGCCACCGGGTCCGCCATCCACGGGGCCAGGTCGGTGACGAAGAGCCAACCGAGCTCGCCCTCCGCCTGCGGATTCATATCGGTCACGCGCCGCGCCATGTCGGGGAAGGCGATCTCGCCGCCCTTGATCTTGCGTTCGGCGTCACGCGCAATCGAGCACGCACTGGCGGACGTGCGCAGCGACTCACCACTGGTTGCCACCAGGATGTGGCGCAGATGGACCTCTTCACCGCCCTCGGGCTGGTCGCCAAAGCGCTCCGCGTAGGCGCGCCGCACTTCCTCGATGTCGACGCGTACGCGCGAGCGCACCATGGCGTTGAGTACCTTGGAGCGCTCGATCTCACCCTTGAGCTTGGCGCGGTACTCCTCGATCGAGAGCCCGTGGCTCTCGACGCTGCGCTCGAGCTGCTCGATGGTCAGACCCGTATCCTGGGCGATCCCCATGATGGCGGCGTCGACCTCGCCCTCGGTGGCCTGAAGCTCGAAGCGGACCACGACACCCTCGATCAGCCTGGACTCGATGAGTCGCTCCAGGGCCTCGGCGTACATATTCTGCACCTGCGCGTCGGGGGCGCCGCCGGCCCGCATCCGCTCCGCGACGGGGCGCGCGAGCTCCTGGACCTCGGAGATCAGCACGATCTCGGCCCCCACCTGGGCCGCGATGCCGTCCAGGAGCTGCTCGTCGGCGCGGCCAGGGGTCGCCGCCACCGCGACGACGAGCGAATGAGAGAGAAAGCTGAGAATGACGAGGCGAAGCAAAGGGACCCTCGCTGCGTGGCCCGGGGGGAAGAGACGCCACGTGGGCGGATGGAGGCCCAGTCTAGCGGGCCTCGGCGCGCGTGCGAAGAAGCGCGATGGGTTGTCGGCGATGAAGAAATGCGATCGCATTCGCGATCTGTGCGATCGATCTTCGAGCCGATCGGGGATCGAGGCCGCACCGCGCTGGCTGAGCAAAGGTTCTGGATTCTGATATCTGCGTCAATCTCTTCGAGTAGATTTTGATATCACAACGTTTCTGGATCAAGTTGCCAATTTAGTATGATTTAGATATCAATCTTCTACGTGATCGAACCCGAGCCCTCTGCGCGCTCCCGTCGACCGACGCACAAACCCAACGTCGTCCGGTCGCGGATCCTTGAGGTGGGCACGCGCCTGATCGCAGAGCGCGGCGTGGACGGCGTGAACAGCAACGTGATCGCGCGCGCGGCACGCGTAGGGGTCGGCA
>JAFDDH010000398.1 GCA_019310975.1 Deltaproteobacteria bacterium
GCGAGCGCGAGCTTCTCGCTGCGGTAGAAGGCCTCGATGCCCGGCGCCACGATCTCGTCGCCGTACGCATACGTCTCGCGGAAGTAATTGGTGCGGGCCGCAAGCGTGGCCGCGTCCTCGCGGCTGCGGCCGAAGCGTCCGCCGGACTTCACGAAATTGAAGGCGGCGTCGAAGCGCTGGGGCAGGTCCTCACCGATACCCTGGTTCAGTCCCTCCTCGGAGTAGAGGCCGTAGCTTCCGAAGTGCTCACAGAGACCGACGAGACTTCGGGCCGCTTCGTCCGCGAGGAAGGGGTCGAATTCGAGGTAGCGATTCTGGAAGTGCTCGGGCATGGCGATCTCCGTCTGCGTGCCGCGGCCTGGCGAAGGCAAGGCTGAGAATAGCCGAGGTGGGCGACCCGGGACGTGCCCCCCAGGCAGCTCTGGATGTGGCGCAGGCTCGGCGATTTCGGCGCATGATCGCGAAGTCTTCCGGTTGATCGAGCACGATCTCGACACGGGACGTGAGCGAATGCGCGACTCGTCGTACCCTATCTGGGCGACGAGCCGCGCGACCGGATCGCACCGCCAAGAGGAGACACCATGCTGACCAAGGGTGCACACCACTATTCGCTGGATGTCGCGGACGTCGACATTTCGCGGTCCTTCTACGGCGAGCTGCTCGGCCTGCCCGAGATCGAGCGGCCGGACTTCGGGTTCCCGGGCGCCTGGTACCAGGCCGGCTCCGTGCAGCTCCACCTGATCCAGACGCCCGCCGGTGCGGACGTGGGAAGCAACGCGCCCAATCTGACGCCACTTGCCAAGCACATCGCATTCGAGATCGAGGACTACGAGACGGTGCGCGGCAGTCTCGAAGCGGCCGGCCTCGAGATGATTGCCACCGGCGCCGAGCGGGGGCAGATCTTCGTGAGCGATCCCGACGGCAACGTGATCGAGTTCATCGAGCCCGGCGGTCAGCTGGGTCGCTGACGAGGCGGGCCCCATGCCGGCCGCAGTGTATGTATGATGACGCCATGCGGCTCGGTCCCACCTCGACGCGCCTGGTCGCGAATCTCGCCTTTCCGGTCGTGACCGGGGCGGCCCTTGTCCTCGCGATCGGATTGATGAACCGCGGCATCGATCCGATCGTCGCGTTCGTGTCCGCGCAGATTCCCGCCTTCCTGGCGGTGATCGGGCTGGAGCGGCTCGCTCCCTATCACTCGGACTGGAATCGCAACCACCAGGACATCTCGGTCGACGTCCGTCACCTGATCACCGTGACGCTCACCGGCGCCTTCGCCGAGCCGGTGCTGCGCTGGATCGCAGTGATGCTGGCGACCTGGCTGCTCGGAGACTTCGCGCTCGGCGTCTGGCCGTCGGGCTGGCCGCTCGTCCTGCAGCTGGCGCTGGCGCTCGTGATCGGCGAGCTGGGCCAGTACTGGGCGCACCGGCTGGGGCACGAGGTGGACTGGCTGTGGCGCTTCCACGCCCTGCACCACAGCGCGCCGCGTCTGTACTGGCTGAATGCCGCGCGCTTCCATCCCGTCGACATCCTGATCGGCAACGCCGCCTACCTGATCCCGCTGGTGGCGCTCGGTGCGGGCCGCGACGTGCTGGCGCTGTGGATCCTCTTCGCGGCGATTCACGGCGTCTTCCAGCACTGCAATGTGCCGGTGCGGATCGGTCCGCTCAACTGGATCTTCAGCATGGCGGAGCTGCACCGCTGGCATCACTCTCGGCTCGTCGACGAGTCGAATACGAACTACGGGCAGAACCTGATCGTGTGGGACGTCGTCTTTGGAACGCGCTTTCTGCCCGCCGATCGGCAGCCGCCCCTGGACATCGGGCTGGCCGGCCTGCCCGCTTTTCCGACGACATTCCTGGCGCAGGAGCTCTCGCCCCTGCACTGGAACGAGATCAAGGCCGGGCGCGGAGCCGTCGCGGGCCCCCTTGGGGACGCAGGTGACTTCACAGAAGTATAATCTTGTACTCGTGTGTAAGTTCATGTACCTCTGGGTGCCGTGACAGTAGGCCCCACAAGCGAGACTCCCGACCTCGGACGCCGCGAACGCCGCAAGCTCGAGGTCCGCAACCGCATCCTCGAGGCGGGGTCGCAGCTCTTCGAGTCCCAGGGCATCGACGCCACGAGGGTCCAGGAAGTCTGCGCGCTCGCCGACGTCGCGCACAAGACCTTCTTCAATCACTTCCCCTCGAAGCGCCACCTGCTGCGCGAGATTGCCCAGGCCGGCGTCGACCAGCTGCTTCTGGATATCGAGGAGGTCCGCAATGCTTCTGGATATCGAGGAGGTCCGCAAGGCGCCGGTCTCGAGTCGCGAGCGGATTCGCCTCTTCTTCGAGAGGATCGCAGACAATGCCGACGCGGCCGGTCCGATGCGGCGCGAGCTGCTGACCGAGATGGTGCATGTCAGTCACGAGTCCGGTGCGGAGAGCGAGCAGGCGAGGCAGCTCCACGATGCATTCGGTGCGCTCGTGCGCGAGGGTCTTGGCGCCGGCGACCTGACGACGCGGCACGCACCCGACACGCTGACCGACATGCTGATGGGTGCGTTCTACGTATTGATGTTCAATTGGGCCAATTTGGACGACTACCCGATGCGCGAGCACGCGCTCGCCATGACGAGCTTCCTGGCGGACTCGATGTCGCCCGATGAATCCGAGTGCTCGGCGTAGCGACGGGCAGGAGAGAGAGCATGGATCAGGACACGTCCCCGGGCATTCCCAACGGCTGGTTCGCGGTGGGTTGGAGCACGGACGTCAAGCACGGCGAGGTCAAGCGCATCCGTTATTTCGAGGAAGAGCTCGTGCTCTTCCGCACGCGCAGCGGCAAGGCGCGCGTGCTCTCCGCCTATTGCCCACACCTCGGCGCGCACCTCGGTGAGGGCGGCCGCGTCTCGGGCGAGAGCGTGCGCTGTCCCTTTCACGGCTGGGAGTTCGACGGCGAGAGCGGCGGCTGTAGCAGCATCCCCTACTGCGAGCGCATTCCAGCCAAGGCGCGTGTACGCCCCTGGGAGGTGGAAGAGCGCAACGGCATGATCTTCGTCTGGCACCATGCCGAGCAGAAGCCGCCGGATTGGGAGGTGCCCGAGGTCACGCAGCTCAGCGATCCCGACTGGTCGGAGCCGCGAACCTTCGAGATCGAGGTGCCCGTCCACATGCAGGACATGGCGGAGAACAACCTCGATCCAGTTCACTTCCAGGTGGTCCACACCATGCTCGAGGTGCCCGAGACAAAGGTGAGCTACGGCGAGGACAAGCGCTTCATGCAGGCCGTGAGCTATAGCGAGCAGGAGACGCCCTTCGGCACCTTCCAGATGGAGCTGCTGCGTGATACCTGGGGGATCGGGTTGTCGAGCGTAGAGTCCAGGGGCATCCCGGGCGCCGGCCTCTACATGTTCTCGTCCACGTCGCCGATCGATCGCCACCACACGATCTCACGCTGGGCGCTGACCATGACCCGCAACCTGGTCGATACCGCGGGCGAGGAGTGGCTCGCGGGAATGACCAAGGGTATCTACGACGACATGCGGATCTGGACGAACAAGATCCACCGCGCCGATCCCGTCCTCTGCGAGGCCGACAAGTTGCTCGGCGAATTTCGCAGGTGGACGAAGCAATTCTATTCCGAGCGCGCTTAGCGCCCGAACCATCAATCCACGCGCCGCGCCACGAAAGACAGGAGTCGATATGGACCGCTATCTCGTCATCTCTTCCGACTGTCACGCCGGTCTGCCTCCAGAGCAGTACCGCGAGTACGTCGACCCCCAGCACCGCGATGCCTTCGACGTCGCGCTCCCGATCCAGACGGAGATGATCAAGCAGGCCGCGAAGAAGTTTCTGGTCGCAGACATCAACGAGGAGTGGCGCAAGGGTGTGGAGCAGGAGCTCACCGGTGCCTGGGACCACGACCAGCGCGTCAAGGTGCTGGATGGCGACGGCATTGCGGGCGAGATCATCTACCCCGACGGCATCACCGAGATGAATACACCGCCCTTCGGCGCGGGCATCTCGTTGCCGGCCGAGAACGTGGTGCCCGAGCTGCAGTGGGCGGGCGCGCGCGCCCACAATCGCTGGCTCGCTGAGCTTTGCCAGATGGCGCCGGAGCGGCGCGCCGGCATTGCAATCGTGCCGATTCTCTGGGACGTCGAGGAAGCCATCCGCGAGGCGAAGTGGGCCAAGGAGAACGGGCTCAAGGGCGTGATGCTGCCCTGCCGCTGGGGCAAGGAGCCCGCGTACCACCATCCCCGCTACGACCCCTTCTGGGCGGTGTGCGAAGACCTGGGTCTGGTCGTCAGCTACCACTCCGGCCCCGCCCCGATGGAGGACTATGGCGAGGAGCAGGGCATGATGGGCATCTACATCAGTGAGGTCGCTTGGTGGTGCGCGCGTCCGCTCACCTTCCTGATCTGGGGCGGCGTCTTCGAGCGTTTCCCGAAGCTGAAGGTGACCATCACCGAGGGCACTTCGGTATGGGTGCCCGAGTTCGTACAGCTGCTCGACTTTCGTTACGCGGATACACCCTACAGCTCCAAGCTCGGCGACTATACGAGCCACCTCTCGATGAAACCCTCCGAGTACTTTGCACGCAACGTGCTGATCGGCGCTTCGTGCATGCCGCGCCGGGAGGCGGAGCTGCGTTACGAGATCGGTGTTGAGAACATCGCGTGGGGAAGCGATTACCCGCATCCCGAGGGCAGCTGGCCGCACACGGCGGATCAGATGAAGGAGACCTTCATGGACCTGCCCGAAGCCGAGATCGCGCAGATGGTTGGCAAGAATGCGGTGGACTTCTTCGGCTTCGACAGCGAGAAGCTCGCCCCCATCGTGGCCCGCATCGGGCCCGAGAAGAGCGTCTTCCGCTCCAGCTAGCGAAATCGGGAGCCGCCAGGCCCGGCCCCCCGATGTCTTGTGCATCCCATCAGGCGTCCAGAAGGATCCGTCCCAGCACGGCGCGGTCGATGTTCGCCCCGCTGAGTATCAGGGCGACCTTCTTGCCGCGCATGCGCTCTCGCTCCTTCAGGAGCGCGGCCAGCGGAGCGGCGCCGGCGCCCTCGGCGAGCTGGTGGGTGTCACTCAGGAGATGGCGGATGGCGGCGCCCACCTCGTCATCGCTCACGCGCACCACGCGAGCGGCGTGACGCGAGATCATGTCCACCGCATCGGGGTGCGGGACTCGCACCGCCATGCCGTCGGCGAGGGTGTCGGCGGAATCGGTCGGTACTGCTCGAAGGAGCGCGCGTACGCGTCTGCGTGCTCGGAGACGAGCCCGCGCACCGCGCCGAGCGCCGCGGTATAGACGAGCCCCCCGCGCACCTTGAATGCGCCGGTGGGCAGATGGTTTTCGTGCTTGAGCAGCACGTCGCAGCCGG